>NZ_JAMXAY010000112.1 GCF_025460835.1 Parapedobacter soli
ATTTTTATCCGCTTGTGTGTAATCGAAGGATTTAATGTACATTTGGAAATATAAAGCTTCAAAGCTATGGAACTGATTATTGATATAGACAACATTAAGGAAGCCAAAAAGAAAAAGTGGCTTTTGAGCACATTGAAGTTGATGGGAATAAATTTCCAAACCGTGGAAAAGCGTCAGACCATAGCGGAATACAATCAAGATTTGGAAGCAGGCGACTCCGAAATCGAACGTGGTGAATACATCACAGCAACCGACCTAAAAGCCGAAATAAAGAAATGGTGACCGTTTGGAGCAAACGCGCCAAAAACGAACTTACCAAAGCCTTCGAGTACATTTCGCTGGAGTCCCCTCAGAATGCGCGAATCCTTTAAAGCATCCATTTGATTAATTATTAATTCGGTTTAATCGGCGTTAAGCTAAGCGGCTGCGCAGCATGTTGGTAATGAGTTGCTCGTATATACCTAATTCCATATATCCAAGGTTTTCAGCTGTTCAACAATCGGCATATTGGCGGGCGCCCAGTCGTATTGATCCAAGTCAACTACGGCTGCCCATTCGGCGTCTGCATGTTCTTCTAATAGTAATTTTCCACCTACCACATGTGCGATAAAAGGCACTAGCCGTATCCGGAACGTCGGATAGTCGTGTTCCACCGGTTTGAGCCGTTTTGCCACTTCAATGTCCAAGTGCAGCTCTTCCTTGATCTCGCGCACAATGGTTAGCGCATCATCCTCGCCCGGTTCCACCTTACCTCCCGGAAACTCTCACAGGCATTACGATCGAAGTGGCGGGTGCAGACGAGGACAACAACCTCCAGAACCTGGAAACCATCCGGGTGGCGGTCGGAGCCGATGGTGTTGAAGAAAAGGTGATAGCAGAGATTGCCAACAATCCGGATGTGTTCGAAACCTCGTTGTCACTTCCCGTAACCGACGGGGCGGTGGATCTGAAACTGTATATCATGAAGGGAAAGTTTGACTATACGCTATATGCCAAACCCAGGAGAGGTACGACCAAATCCTTAACCGTTACGGTTAAGACGTTTTACACGTTCGTGGTTGGGGTGTAGGGGCAACCTTAAACTATATCCTATCGCATATAGTTTAATTGCATACAGTCGAATTTATACCCGATAAGGTATAATTAGTAGAATTTTCTTATCTTTGTACCCGAAAGGGTATACGATGTCTACAATACGATCTTTTGTAAAAGCCAGACGAAAGGCACTCAAATTGACGCAGAAAGAACTTGCGCTGAACGCAGGCGTGGGGTTGAAATTTGTGCGTGATCTTGAGCAAGGAAAAAAAACACTTCGTCTTGATAAGGTAAATGATGTTTTAGCATTGTTTGGCAAAGAAGTGGGGGTAACTGATAAATCAGAAAGGTAATGGCACGCCAGGCAAAAATCTTTTATCAAGATCAATTGGCTGGATATCTCGTAGAGGGAGACGATGGTTATACCTTCCGTTATTCAGCTAGTTATGTTAACGGGATTACCTCGAAGCCTATTAGCTTGACTTTACCCCTTTCAGCACATCCTTATCACAGCAACGTACTGTTTCCTTTTTTTGATGGGTTAATCCCTGAAGGATGGTTGTTGGATATCGGCGAAAAATATTGGAAACTTGACCCAAGAGACCGCTTTGAATTGTTAATCAACCTATGTAGAGACACTATAGGAGCGGTGTCTGTACATCCGGTGGAGGAGGAAGAAAATGGCTAATTGTCTGTTCTGTTATCAGGATGTCAAGGCTGGTACGTATCATCCTGCATGTTCGAAGAAATTCTTTGGTACTACTCAGGTTCCGCTATTGGAGTTGGATAAAGAAAAATTAAGGCAATTGGCTCAGATTACCGTCAATGAGCGGTTAGCGATGACGGGTGTACAGCCCAAATTATCCTTGAGCCTGGAAGGAGAGAAAGGTAATAAACGTTTGACGTTGGTAGGTCTATGGGGCGATTATATTTTGAAACCCCAATCCTCGGATTTTCCCGCTATGCCGGAGGTGGAAGATTTAACGATGCACCTAGCGAAATTATTTAAAATTGAAACTGCCGAGCATGCGTTAATACAAACTTCAAGTGGCGAATTAGCCTATATAACCAAACGTTTTGATCGTGTAAAAGGGGTGAAGGTTCATATCGAGGACCTCTGCCAGCTCTCCGAGTTGCTTACCGAACAAAAATATAAGAGTTCGTACGAACGTGCCGGTAAGATTATCAAACGGTATGCAACCAATTCGGGACTGGACGTAAACAAGTACTTTAGGTTGGTGCTGTTCTGTTTTCTGACAGGTAATAATGATATGCATCTAAAAAACTTTTCGTTGATGCATACCGATAACGGCATTTTGTTTTCACCGGCGTATGATTTATTGAATGTGAATGTGATCTACCCCCAAGACCGGGAAGAACTCGCTTTGACTTTAAACGCCCGAAAACGCAAAATAAGGCGGGCTGACTTTGATCAGTTTGCAACCAGTTTGGGCATTGCGGATAAGGTTAGGGACAATGTCTATCAAGACTTTTCTATAAGAGTCAACCAAATTCACGACTGGATTGACAAGAGTTTTTTAAGTGATGGATATAAAGCGGAGTATACTGCAATTGTGTTGAAGAAACAACATCAGATAGGCTTGTAGATAAAGCTCGCGGACTACCCCTAATTCCATATATCGAAGGTTTTCACCTTACCTCCCGGAAACTCCCACAGGCATTACCATCGAAGTGGCGGGTGCAGACGAGGACAACAACCTCCAGAACCTGGAAACCATCCGGGTGGCGGTCGGAGCCGATGGTGTTGAAGAGAAGGTGATAGCGGAGATTGCCAACAATCCGGATGTATACGAAACGTCGTTGTCACTTCCCGTAACCGACGGGGCGGTGGATCTGAAACCGTATATCATGAAGGGAAAGTTTGACTATACGCTATATGCCAAACCCAGGAAAGGTACGACCAAGTCCTTAACCGTTACGGTTAATCCCAGTCGTACTGGCCAAGCTCACCTGCGGCTACCCATTTGGCGCCGGCATCTTTTTTA
>NZ_JAMXAY010000113.1 GCF_025460835.1 Parapedobacter soli
AATACCGTGAAAAGGTGCTAAAACTTTAAAAGCGAAATCCCTGCCACTGGGGTAACTTTTCACCGGAAGATAAATGAATCGTTACAAGAAAAGGAAAAACAACATACATCCGTAGAAAATTGATAATTTCGTCCGGTACCATGACAGCTACTTGGAAAAGAACGTTCGCCATTATATGGAGTGGGCAATTTGTGTCGCTGCTGAGTAGCTCTGCGGTCAATTTCGCCATCATCATCTGGCTTAGCCTCGAAACCGGCTCGGCCGAAGTGTTGGCGTTTGCGGCCATTGCCGCATTTCTGCCCCAAACCCTCATCGGGCCCTTTGCAGGTGTGTATATCGACCGCTGGGACCGCAAACGTACCATGGTTCTTGCCGACGGCTTCATTGCCGCCTGTACCGGGGTGATGTCTGTATTGTTTTACCTCGGCTATTCCGACCTGTTATTCATCTACATGTTGTTGGCGCTACGGTCGGTGGGATCGGCTTTCCACATGCCGGCCATGCAAGCGTCAGTGCCCTTGTTGGCCCCCGAGTCTGAACTGCTTCGTATTGGTGGCATCAACCAGGTCATCCAGTCAGTGTCCAGCATTGCCGGGCCGGCACTGGGGGCATTGGCCATCGGACTGATGGACATCGGATATGTACTGTTGCTTGACATTGGCGGGGCCATATTTGCCATCGCCTCCCTCCTGTTAGTGCACATCCCGAATCCCGAAAAAGAGCACGCGGACCAAACGACGGGCATCCGTCACGTACTGCGCGACCTCCGCCTCGGCATCGCCGCCGTTACCGCAAACCGAGGTATATCGTGGCTTTTCGGTCTTTCCATCCTCGCCACTTTCTGCATCATGCCGGTGGCGGTGTTATTCCCGCTGCTCACCCTGCAGCACTTTGGCGGTGGGAAATTCGAAATGAGTATCATCGAGGTCGTTTGGGGGATTGGAATGCTCGTGGGCGGCGGATTACTGGGGATCTTCAAGCCCACGCTGAACAAGATAGTTATTTTGAATAGTATGGACATCTTGTTGGGCATTACACTAGTCGGTTCGGGCCTATTGCCCGCAACAGGATTTATCCCCTTTGTCGCTCTCACCATTTTCGGCGGACTGGCAGCTTCCATCTATCACGCGAGCTTTAACACGGTGATCCAGGAAAAAATTAACCCCGCCATGCTGGGCCGTGTATTTTCCATGTATTTCAGCATTGCACTGCTACCCTCAATGATCGGCTTGCTAAGCACGGGATTTCTTGCCGACACGATCGGCATCAGCGTGACGTTTGTGATACTGGGCAGTATAATCGGCGTGATTGGCATCGCCTCGTTTTTCGTACCCGCATTGATGCAACTGGGTGTTAAGGACACAGTTCTCACCTCACCGGAAGAATCTATCGAAGAATAACAATTGATAACCAATAGACCGCTGCCAATACTCCCAATTGTGGGCGCCGGGACCGGTGATATAGGTGTGCGGGATATTCCGGTCGAGCAACTTGCGATGGAGTTGTTCATTTACTCCGTAAAAGAAGTCACTCGTTCCACAATCGATGATCAGCGCAAGCGAATTGGGTGTGAGCCGATGAACCAGGTTAATCACCGTGTGGCTCTCCCATCGCTCCGGATAGTCGGCATAACTACCTAATCGCTTCGCCATATCCCAGTTAAGCGGAAACGGGCGGATGTCTACCCCGCCAGCTGTGCTACCGGCAGCGCCGTAAACATCCGAATGCTTCATGGCAAGGTAAAGTGCGCCGTGCCCGCCCATACTGAGTCCGGTGATGGCTCGCCCATCGCGGTTTGCGATTGTTTTATACTGGCCATCAACCCACGTGACCAACTCGCCCGATACGAACGTCTCGTAACGGAACGAAGGGTCTACCGGACTATCCCAATACCAGCTGCCGTACCCGCCGTCGGGGCAGACAATGATTAAACCATATTGATCCGCAAAGTCTTTGATTTCAGGTGCTTTATTCACCCAGTCGGCATAGTTGCCGCTGTACCCATGCAGCAGATACACCACGGGGAATGAGTCGCGTTGAGTATAATCTTTAGGTGTAATAATAACGGTCTTCACTGTCTTATCCATTGCGTCGCTCCGTACGGATACGGTGTCGACATCGGCTGCGCGTGCTCCGACGAGGCAAACCATTGTGGTAACAATCAACAAAAGCTTCTTCATTGTTTTACAATTTCTATCGCGTGAAGGTCGGCATTCCATTTTTAGTTTGCAACCATCCGAGGCTGCGTATGAACAGGCAGTCTGTAAGCCGGCCAATATCGGATTTCAGGAAATTTTCAAGTGTCCAATATCCGCGCAGCCATCAGTATGCCGCAAGCAGAAATTGAATCGGTGATTTCTGAGCGCATCACCATGGCCACGGCCTCATCCATATGCACCCTCCTAAGTATCAATTCTTCGGTTTCCTCCGGCTCCGCATCCCCCCGCGTCAGTCCCCGTGCTAAAAAGATAAACCCCTCTTCGTCGGTGACGGAATTAGAAGTATGCAGCCGGCCGATCCGTTGCCAGTGTTCCGCGGTCAAACCTGTTTCTTCTTTCAGCTCACGCCGGGCCGTTGTCAGCGGATCTTCTCCTATCGGTCCGCCACCTTCGGGGATTTCCCACGAGTATTCGTCCAGCGGATAACGGTATTGACCAACCAGGTAAATGAAGCCGTCGTCGTCTACCGGCACGATACCGATGGCCTTATTCTTGAACTGCACGACGCCATAAACGCCCGGATTGCCGGCGGGCGTGATCACATCCCGGTGTTCTACGCGTATCCACGGATTTTCGTAGGCAACTTCTTTTTGTATCGTTTTCCAGTTATTGGCTTCCATTGGGTGCTTTTTGATAGAATGAAACCACCACCAGCATTGGTTTTAGTTTCAGGGGCGTTC
>NZ_JAMXAY010000114.1 GCF_025460835.1 Parapedobacter soli
AGCTAAAATTCGATTACCCACACTATCCGTCATAGAGCCAAAAAAATCAATAATTGGATACTGAGGTTCGAATGGTGCCAGCCATTTCGGTCGGATCACCGTAAACCGTGGCCCAGTGACCTCCGTGATAGACAATAAGCTGCAAATCACCGATAGGGAGACCGGTGAGCTTATTCCCGTGGATTTGCTTTTATAACCACGATAAAGCTAGCGAAATTTTTTCGTTTATGCACAGCTTTCCGCCGCTATTGGCAAAGGGCTTTCCACCGCAAGCGGTATCTTAAGGTGCTCCGCTAGAATTTTATAATTCCACCAATCTTACGGTTTCCTGTAGTATCGCCTCTTTTAAGTTAAGGGTAATTACCCTTTATTTTTTATTTATAAATCATTATTGCCTATATTTGACGGGTAAATTCTTTTTTATATGAAGAATATTGATGTCGATAAGTTATTAAAGGAACTATTTGATGAAGATGCATCTTTTGATATCCGGGCGCTGTTTGAAGAAAAGATATCAGAGTACGGCATTACCAAGACCAAGGCGCTGAAGCTCCTTAATATTGATAAAGACGTATTTGAAGATATCATGGAAGGGTCGGCTAAGCAGCCAAACCTTATCCATGTCGTTAAGATCGCTGAATTTCTGGATGTCGATGTAGACGAATTTATCAAGATGGTGCTCCGAAATCAGAACCCCGAAAATATCGGCGCCATTGACAGGGCCAGAAAGCTGAAATTCTTAATGAAGAATTTCGATGTGAAGGCATTGACGAAGATTGGCTTTTTTGACAACGACGACGGCGTGAACCAACTCGTCAATAAAGCACTCGCTTACTTTGGCTACGAATCAATTCGGGAATTTGAAGACCGGTTGACCGAGCCTTTGTATAGCCGGTCCAAGCGCCAGTTTTCGGACAAGATGAAAGATTTTTGGGTTCGGTCGGCCTATCGGACTTTCGAGTTGATCGACAACCCCAACGCTTATAATCGCGGGCGCTTAAAGGATACCATCGCCAACATGAAACCCTATAGTCAGGATGTAAATAATGGACTGCACACCGTTTGTAGAGCTCTCTATAACATCGGCGTAACGGTTATCTTTCAGGATTACCTATCCACTACGCATGTACGCGGAGCCACATTTATCGTCAAAGATAAGCCGTGTATTGTGATTACCGATTACTTAAAGCGGTATCCCACGCTCTGGTTTACGTTGTTGCACGAGCTGCACCACGTATTGTTCGATTATGACACGGTAAAATCAAATACCTACCACCTGTCGGATGATGAGGATTTGTTCCTGATTGAAGAAAAGGCCAATGGTTTCGCTCGGGATTATTTTATGCCCATCGAAAGCTTTCACTACATCAAGAATTACATTAAAAACCCCTATGTAGTGGAGCGATTTGCCAAGGAAAACGAGATACATGCCTCATTGGTTTATTCCTTCTATACCTGGTATCAAGACCATCTCTACGGGAAAAATTTCTTTGCCGCTTTTAAAGAACATTATCCCGATTGTAGGGCCGCCGTGAATAAACTCAATCCCGTATCGTGGAATGAAGAGAACATCAAGGTCGTAAGCGACCGAATAAAAGCCGTATTTGAAATTATATAACCTATAATCATGGAAGAAAACAATAAAAAGACCAAACAGGAACAGCAGCTTTCCGATGCAGATATTGAACGGATGGAGTTGTTGCGCCGTGCCCACGAAAAGAAGGGCAAGCAATTAACCATTTCTGATGAAACGGGAACACTCAAGGAAATTGACGAGTTGCGCGAACTTGTTGGTAAGCAACTCGATAATCCCGAAGAAAAGTATAACATATATTACAAGGGGATTCGTAAGCTTCTAATGGATCATCTGCCGAAAGGTGAGGACTACAAGGAGATGCGTAGCATTATTTATGATGAAAAAAACATCTTCCTGAATCTGGGCAAACGTAAGTCCGACGGGGGAGGAGTACGCGGTTCGGATGGCCGGATGACGTTCCAACCCGTTATGAACGAGATTCTTGATGCTGTGATTACGTGGGTCGGTGGCTCGCAAAACCCTTTCGAATTGTATAAAGAGATCTATATGCTGAACGAAAGGCATGGGTACGGACACGAGGAATATGATGATAGTGTCCGAGGTGTGGCAAATGCGATGTTGAAATTAGCGGATAATTAGTGTTTGCTGACACGGTTTAATATAAAAATTTGATTACCATGGCTCGCAGGAAAAGAAGTAAAAAAGTAACACTCGAAATTGGGTGGGACATTGCAATGAATTCAGTTACCAGAAAGATCTATTATAATGGTACCGAGTCAGAGGTCTTTATGGAATCGGCTAACCGCGAGTTTAGAGACATTGATCGAGATGATTGGTGGCCAGAAGCAGAAAGGATTTTTTCATATAGACCTTCAATTAGCTACCAAAACTTAGCGGAGGGCGCGGCCGCCATAGTCATCAATAAAAAAATGAATGTTGACTATTTGACAGTGCATTTGGGCGGAGATACATGACTAAGCTTATTTCTGATCTGAATGAAAATAAAGAACGTTATTATCATTTTAAATATAGCGGGGCTAATTGGTTCTCTAATTTGGCTAATGGTCGATAAAGGCTGGGAACCATTGGTAACTTCTATTGGTTTGATTGGGGCCTTAATAGCACAAATCTATATCAGTGGTGGAACGGGTGTCTCTATGAAGCAAAAAGGAGGCAAAGGCTCAAAGAATTACCAATCGGGCGGAGATATCAACATAAATAGTCATCCCTTAAATTCTGTACAACACACTAACAGTCAG
>NZ_JAMXAY010000115.1 GCF_025460835.1 Parapedobacter soli
ATTGACTTCAAAAAAGAAATATTGGGCTTTTTAAGGGTTGACTACTTAAACTCAAGTTAACCGCAATCATAAAAAATGCTCCACCTTAGATGGAGCATTTTTTATGATTGTATCGTTTGAATCAGAAGAAACCGCCGGAATCAGTTCGCCGACGTGGTATAATAGATATTGAGCTTCATCTTCAAATCCGTTCCTTCGCCGTTAGCGATAACTGCTCGGCCACCGGCGTTGAGTACCGGATAATACGGCACGGAGGTATCAGATGCCGCCGCTGGGGCAATGAAGAACTCGTTGCTGTTTATCTTCCCTTGCAGGATGTCCTGGATGTAGGACGTGAGGTGGAAGACATAACGATTTTTATCCTCGTCCATATCCCCACCGAATGCGCGCCAGTTGCCATACCGGTACCAAAGGCTGCGGCCGTCGCCGGCGTAACTGCTGCCGCTGGTACGTGAATCTCCATCGGGCACCGGCTGCCGCTGCCCGGCTATGTCTTCACGGTATAATGTCAACCGCTGTGCATGCCCCAACTCATCCTCCAAACCATCGGCAGTGGTGGTATATAACACCAGTTCCGCCTTATTCACCGCTATTTTCCGTGACTTCAGCTCGTTGATATACGGAATGGTTAAACGAGTACGCAATCCGGCTGGTGCCTGCAGGTATAATACGTCATAATGGGTGCCGGGATTTTCCAGCTGTGTCCGGACCGCTTCCGCATACGTCCGCTTGATACTGGATGTCAGCCGCCGGTACGTCGTACCGCTATAACTATCCTGCATCGTTGTAGGTAAAAATGTGCGGATAGTATCGATATCCGCATCATCCCCTTCCTCGCCATTCGGCTGCCGGTAGGTCAATTCAATCCCGGTCTTTCCGCCAATACCCTGGAACGTAACCAGCCCGCCTACGCCTGTCATTGCACTCCCGTCAACACTCAGGTAAAGCCCTTTCACATGGTTGTTAAATCCGGTTTCTGTAGATAGGGAAGCCGAGTCAACCGTCTCGCTCAACAGCTCCTTGAAAAATTCGGCCGACAGTGCGATACGTAATTGCGGGATATCCTTCACCACGGAGTCCTTACCCGTATCTTCGATATACTTTGTTATACTTACGCTATCTGTTTGCTTATAGGCAAACCGGCCTATATTTTTTGCTCCAATCACGTCACCCTTCACCTCCCATTGTTTCGTGGAGTACTCGCCATCCACGTATGCCTCATTCAGTTGCCTTACTTGGAGGCTGAAGTTGGGCCGTAGGGTATCTCCAAAGTATTCTGTACCATAGGGCAGTACGAGAACGACCGAGTCGATCTCTGCATCGGGTGCAATGCGGGGCACCGTTGTAGGCCGGCCAATGGCCAAAGCCAGGTCAGCCACGGTTTCACCGATCACCGGATCATTGAGCCAACCAAATGCTGTCTGTGAAAACGACGAAGATCGCGTACTATCGTCAAGCACGGTCACCGCCTGTATGGTAAGCGTGTCGACCAACGTCCCTACTAACTCATCCTCCGGATCCACATCCAGACCTATGCCCGATGGGTTGTCACAACCTCCTAAAACAAAAAGACTTATCAACAAGGTTAATAAGTCTTTGGTATGATAGCTCATTCGCAAAGAATTAAATCCAAAATTATGCCTCCACTTCCGTCTCAAGCTCTACACTTGAAAATTGTTCGTAAAGGTTGTAATAATTCTCGAATTCTTGGTGGTCTTCCAGTTCAAATACGGGAATATCATGCTTTTTAACAATATTTAACAGTTCTTTATCCGCAATTTCTTCGGCTAGAACCACACCATCGGAATAGGCCAATGCACCCTTGTACATTGCGGCATAGGTGCCGTCGCTATAGTGTATTACGTCTTCGGCTGTCATATCGCCGGTACGTGCCATTTCCGAAAAGCCTTCATCGAATGAAAAATCGATATCTTCATTGTACAGCGAGTAGATTACCTTGGTATCTTTAAAAGTGGGGTCGTCTTTATAAGCTGTTTTTATATAAGCCGGTATCAACGCACTCATCCAGCCGTGGCAATGTACCACGTCGGGAGCCCAGCCCAGTTTTTTCACTGTTTCCAGCGCACCTTTGCAGAAAAATACCGTCCGCTCGTTATTGTCTTCAAAAAATTTGCCTTTCTCATCAGCAAACACCTGCTTACGCTGGAAATATTCCTCGTTGTCCAGGAAATATACTTGCATACGTGCAGCAGGGATTGATGCAACCTTGATAATCAATGGGTTGTCGTTGTCATCCACCACAATGTTCATCCCCGATAACCTGATGACTTCATGCAGCCGGTTACGGCGCTCGTTGATATTGCCAAAACGCGGCATCAGGATACGGATTTCATAGCCCCGCTCCTGCATCGCCTGAGGCAGTTGACGGGTAATTTCAGAAATTTTACTTAATTCGAGGAAAGGCGACATCTCGTGGGTAACAAACAGAATCTTCGTTTTTGCCATCTCCAATTATTTGTTTTTATTTTGCAAGTGAAATCGGTCTGCAAAGATAAGCATTTTTTGTCAATGTACCAATTAGTTAACCGAGCTGTCAGGGATTTCGCTTTTAAGAATTTTGGGGATTGGATTTGCAGG
>NZ_JAMXAY010000116.1 GCF_025460835.1 Parapedobacter soli
AGAGGCGCACTCCGTCAGTTACTGGCGGAGCCGTCTACTCGATTGTACGACGTAGTTATGTTTTGGGTTTTAGTCCAGCTAAATATTTTCGTATGTCATTTTCTAATTTATCCGGGTATTTGTACTCTAATTTTTTTGACAATTCAGTTCCTATTTCTGAAACTAAATCAGTCATTGAAAATAGAGCAGTCCAATTTTCCTTTATATTGCTCCCTGAAAATGTTTGTTCTGTTTTAGCCCACATTTCCTGGTTAAGATACTTTTTGAAAAGTCGTCCATATTTATTGGTCGTTATGTTCCAATTGTGTTCACTTGCAATGTGCCATTCAATTAAAGGAATTAAATATTCTGTGCGAATAACGGTTTCCGACATAAATTTCGCATAGAATATTTCATCTCTCACAAGACACTTTGCCACGTAAGTTGTGTCCCACCAAAAATCGTTTATTAGATTTTGAAACTCTTTTTCAGACGGTTTTTTGATAATGGAAATTTGATAAGTTGGTTTCAGCATTTGCTTTGTAATACCATCTTTATCAATTAAAATTTTATAACCAATATCCCAATCTTCTGGTAATTCTTTCTCTTGCGTTTCCTTTATAAATTTTGATTTGCTGTAAAGTTTAAAATCTACTTTCACACCGTCTTCATAAAGTAGCATTTTCATTGCGTGTTTATGGTTAAAACAACTTTCGTCTTCTTCAATCATAGCAATTGGATTTCCGAATTTAAGCGTCCAGCTTTTGTCTGAAATGTAATTTGTATTATCCTCAAAAACAAATTCAATGTCTAAATCACTAAATTCGTCAACAAGTGCTAAAGGATTTACAAGTGAACTTGTCAGAAGAAGAACTCTTACATCTTCGTTTTTCTCCGACCATTCTATAATTGTTCTTAACTTTTCTTCTCTGACTTTCATTTTGTTTGGTTCGGTTTTACTATGTCGTACAACGTTTGGCAAATTGGCGATGGAGCCGACTTTTAGCACAAATGTTGAATAGAATTACTAATCTTCAACATTGCACAAAAGTTCAATAGAAGTACTTCACCGGCTCTATTGCCAATTTGTTTGTTATGTGCCGTTTTATTCCATTTTATACATTTAACAATTGCTGAAACGTAAAGTCGGGTTTAAACATTTCAATTTCGTTTTGAGTTGATTCTTCTTGTGCTTCTTTGCCATAGATAAACATTTGCTGTTCATAATTTTTAACAGCCTCTTCAATGCTATTAAATTTTCCATCGGCTAGATTATCAGACAATATCAAGGCATCCACCAACCCACTATTTACTCCCTGCCCTGCAAAAGGCGGCATCAAATGTGCGGCATCCCCAATCATTGTTATGGGTAATGGGCGCTTGCTTTTCCAAGGCTTTTCTAAAGGAAATATCCGTGTAGCCAATCCTACAAATGACAACGTCGTATGAATCAATTCTTTGTAGCGTTCGTCCCAATCGGAAAATTCTTTCAGAAGAAAATCAACGACACTATTTCTGTTTTGAAAATCTACCTGCGTTTGGTTTTTCCATTCATCAGGTGTTTTAAAACTTATTCCAAAATGCAATGCACCATTATTATTGGGGTTAGCAAATAATAAATTACCTTGGTGAGATGCCATTAGCCGGTTTCCATTGCATAGCTGAAAAAATCCAGGACAGTTTATCTCTGGTTGATGAATATCGGCTTGTATATTGAAAGTACCTGTTTCTTCAACTTCCGTGTCGGTAACAAATTTTCTTACCTTGGACATCCCGCCATTGGCAAGAATAACCAAATCTGCTGTTTCACTCGGTTTATTCTCAAAAGTTAGTGTCCACTTCTTCTTACCAGGTTCAAGCATAACAAGTTTTCTATCCCAAATAACCGTGTCGTTTTCTAAACTATTCAACAAGATAGCCCTTAAGTCATTTCTGTTTATTTCAGGATTGTCAAATCGATTTTCGGGCTTTACATTTTTTGTGGATAAAATATTGCCTTTTTCATCAGCAATATTTACACCCATTGGTAAGGCTAAGTCATAATAAGTTTGTAACAATCCCGCTTTTTTCATTGCTTCCTGACCTGAACCTTTGTGTAGGTCAAGGGTTCCACCAAAAATTCTTGCCTCTCGGTCGTTGTCTCTTTCGTAAACTGAAACGTCTATGCCGTTTTGCTGTAATAATTTTGCCATAGTCAGTCCAACGGGTCCACCACCAATTATTGCAACGTTCTTATCACTAAGTAAATTCATTTGTTTGTCTGTATCTATTCGCATTGTCATTCAAAAATGGCACATAACGGTCAAGTATAAGCGTAGTGCGGGATTTCGGAGCAATTCACTGTCCGCCCACCACAAAGTTTCTTAGGAGCAAAAATGCTCAAATTTAGCAGTTCAGCCCGCATTACGCTTATACAATGTGTGTGCCCTGCATATGCAGGACACACCCCGAAAGCTTTTCA
>NZ_JAMXAY010000117.1 GCF_025460835.1 Parapedobacter soli
GTATCCATCCGACCAAGTACATCTTTCCTGATTAATTGATCCGCTGTAATTTTACGCCCAAATAATTTCATTATGAAGGAACGTAGAGAATACATGTTTACGCTTGTGCGTCAGTGGCGGGACAGCGGTTTGACGCGGAAGGAGTTTTGTGCGCAGCATGGGATCACCGTGGCTAAATTTGGTTATTGGATCGCCCGTTGGAAAGAGGAACAGTCGGGTGGAGGGAGCGGTTTTATTCCGATGGGGTCGTTGATGACAGGAAACGTCCCGGCGATATCCGTTGTTTATCCCAACGGTGTCCGGGTAGAGGTCCCCTCGGCCGATTTGGGGTTATTGTCCAGACTGATCGCCCTTGCCTGATGTTCAGCCTGGGTTCCTCGCACCGTTATTATTTGTTTGGCGGCCATTGTGATATGCGAAAAAGTTTCGATGGTTTATGTGGTTTGATCTCCGGTCACCTGGGCCGGAGTGCGACCAGTGGTGACGTATTTGTGTTCCTGAACCGCCGCCGCACGCACATGAAACTGCTGCACTGGGAGCATGGGGGCTTTGTGCTGTATTACAAAAGGCTGGAGGGCGGCACGTTTCCGATACCCAAAAACAGTGGGTCCGGCGGCCGGATCGACTGGAGCGAGCTGGTACTGATGGTGGAGGGAATCGTGGTGGAGAAGAGCCGCAGGCGGCACCGGTTCAGCTTACAAAAAGCGGTCTGAAGCACTCAAAAACATCGTTTTTTACTTGTATAAGCCGCTGGCCATTTGTATCTTTATGCCATGCAAACGGCACTGGAACACCTATCAAAAGATGACCTTTTAAAGGCCATTTCCAGCCGTGATGAGAAAATCGAATACCTGGAGTCCCAGCTTGCCATGTACAGGCGGATGCAGTTCGGCCAGAAGCGGGAGCGCTTCGAGGGCGACCCCAATCAGGGAGTCCTGCCGTTCGATGCGGAGCCCGCAGAGAAGGAGCAACAACAGGAAGAAATCAAGGAGAAGATCGAATATACCCGGACGCGCCCCAGTCACAAAGGACGTGCGAAACTTCCGGAACACCTTCCTGTCCAAGAGATCGAGATCCGCCCGGAGGGTGACCTGTCGGATATGGTCTGCATCGGTAAGGAAATCACCGAGGAACTGGAATGCGAGCCTGCAAAGTTCTACATCAAACGCTATATCCGCTACAAATATGCTGCTAAAAGCGGTGAAGGGGTAAAGATCGGCGAGCTTCCCGAGCGGGTGATCGACAAAGGCATACCCGGAGCTGGTCTGCTGGCGATGATCCTGACCGATAAATACATGGATCACCTGCCGCTTTACCGGCAGAAACAGCGTTTCGCCCGGGACAATATCCGGATACCTTCTTCCACTATTGAGGGCTGGACAAAGGAAGCACTCATCAAACTCCAACCCCTGTATGAACAATTGGTTTTCGACACCAAATCAAAAGGCTATCTGCAGGTGGACGAAACGCCGATAAAAGTATTGGATAAGGATAAAAAAGGGGCTGCCCATCAGGGCTACTATTGGGTATACCATTGTCCGCTGGATAAAACCGTGCTGTTCGACTACAGCCCCACCCGGGGCGGCAGCGCGCCGTTGCCCATGCTGGGCAGTTTCCGGGGTTACTTGCAGACTGACGGCTATGCCGTTTACCAGCAACACGGAAAGAAAAAGGAGATTACCCACCTGGCCTGCTGGGCGCATGCACGAAGAGAATTCGAGCGCGCCTTGGACAATGATAGAGCCAGGGCGGGAAAAGCCATGTTAATGATCCAGAAACTGTATGCCGTGGAACGACAGGCCAGGGAGGAAAGCCTGGATCCGGGGGCGACCAAAGCTCTGCGCCTTGAAAAATCCCTGCCGGTAATCAACGAGCTGGGCGAATGGATATTTAAGGAAATAAAATCAACCCTACCCAAAAGCCAGATCGGTAAAGCCATGGCCTATGCGTATGCCCGGTGGGATGGACTGTCGGCTTACTTGTACGATGGAAACCTGCATATCGACAACAACCTTGTCGAAAATGCAATAAGGCCCGTGGCGATCGGACGTAAGAACTACCTCTTTGCAGGCAGCCACGAAGCAGCACAGCGATCGGCCATGATATATTCGTTTTTTGCGATTTGCAAAAAGCACGACGTAAATCCCTTTCAGTGGCTGAAATACACCCTGGAAAATATCATGACCATCAACCACAAAAAACTGAAAGATCTATACCCACAGAACTATAAAAATAATCTTCAGGAATCAAACCTGTAGTTGGTCGGGCGGATAC
>NZ_JAMXAY010000118.1 GCF_025460835.1 Parapedobacter soli
TTTTACTGACTGTTAGTGTGTTGTGCAGAATTTAAGGGATGACTATGTAACCTACATACCAACCAATATTTTGATTGTCTTGCTGCCCCAAACCTGTTTTTGACCTTACGATAAAATCTGCAGTATCATTTGATACCATTATCTTTTTCAGAATATCAATGGATCGCTTTGAAAAAGGTGCTATGTTTGAATCGTAAAAACAAAGAAGCATAAGCTAAAAAGTATAAATTGGTAAGGATTTCAATATTCACCAATAAATATAGAATAGCTTATGCGTAGTAAAGTTAGTGAAAATGCGTTTGCCGGGCAAACCTTTTATGTAGGATTGGATGTACACAAAAAGAGCTGGAAAGTGACTATCTTAGGTCAGGAGTTCGAACACAAGACGATGAGCCAGGATCCCGATCCGGTTATCCTCCGTGATTACCTGGTACGGAAGTTCCCGGGTGCGGTTTACAAAGCGGTTTACGAATCGGGGTTCTGCGGGTTCACCATCTGCCGGGACCTGAACAGGCTGGGTATCCAGTGCGGGGTGATCAATGCTTCGGATGTACCGTCAAACCACAAGGAGAAAATGCAGAAGACAGACAAAGCCGATAGCAGGAAGCTGGCAAAAGTGCTGCGTTCAGGGGATGCCGAAATGATCCATGTCCCCCCCGTGGAACTGGAATCCGACCGCGCACTGGTCAGGCTGCGTTTCAGGCTCTCCAAAGATACCGCACGCACCAAGATACGGGTCAAGTCGCTGCTCATGCAGTTCGGGATACCTATACCGGAAAGGTTCACTGCCGGACAGACGCGCTCGTGGAGCCGCAATTACATGCAGTGGCTGGCCGAGACGGATACACCGGGGGAATCGGTACGGCAAACGATCGATAGCTACCTGCGCACAGGGAAAAGCCAGCGCGAAGAAATGCTGCTGGTGAACCGGCAGATCCGCGAGCTGTGCAAAAAACCGGCATACAGCGAATCCTACGCACTGCTCCTATCCATACCTGGCATCGGGTTCGTCTCGGCTGTCACTTTCCTGGTCGAGTTCGGTGACATCACCCGGTTCAGCAACCTGGATAAACTTTGCCATTACGTGGGGCTCGTGCCTCGCATGCATGGATCGGGAGACCGGCTCCAGGTGGGCAAACTCGTAAACAGGGGGCGCAAGGAACTCAAGGTGATGCTCATCGAAGCCGCCTGGGATGCCATCGGAACAGACCCGGCCCTGATGGCCGCCTTCAGCGAACTCTCCAAAAGGATGAACAGGAACAAGGAGATCATACGCATCGCACGGAAAATATTAAGCCGCGTCAGGTATGTGCTCATACACCGGCGCCCCTATGAAATGGGGGTGGTCGAATAATCAAAGCGCATCCGGCCCGATGACCTTCGAGAATCGGAGCGGGGACCAAGCGAAAGCAGCTATCTGCGGCTCAATGGTGAGACCGCTCTGTAAAGACTCCGTCCCCTTCCTTTTTAACATGAAAGACACCCTGCGGCGGTGAAACCCCGTCCGCTGATAGAAGAGTGATTGAAGAGGTCCATAAACGGATAAAAGGCTTTTAGGTTCAGGTTGATTGGCCTGGAAACGGTGCTAACAGCCCCGAATGGGTGTATATGGCCCAATAAAACAAGAAAATTGATTTTTTAGCTTAAAAAGCTTGGAATTCAACATAGAAGGTAGCTGGTAATTATGAATTCTCCTTAAAAAATCAACTTGCTGTTTAGGTGTAATACGAAGTCCTCCACTCAACCAAAAACGATCAATACCGCCTGAGGTATTTGCATTGCCATATTGTGCTTTATTCAGCCAGTCTTCCATCTGTGAAGTGCCAATAGTTTTAGCAAGTTCTTGATAATACCAAACGGTAGAATTTTTAAATGCATTTTTTAGATCATGGTCTTTATTCCAAATAGGTAGTTGCCTTTCTACACTGTCCCAGTGAATGATATGGTTTTCATCCTCTATATTACCCGTTTCGAGACCAATCAGTGAGTGACAAATTTTAAAGGTAGATGCGGGGGTAACTGCCTGATCAGAAAGAGCCGGATTGTACACTAGATATTTGTCTGCTTCCTGGTCGTATAAAACGAAGGTGCCCTCTACGTTAAATTGATCATAGTATTTTTTTAAATGACTTTGAACCACGATGTGCTGAGCTTGTACAGTCGGATAAGAACTTAACAAGAAAGAAGTTAGGATAATTAGGATATTTCTGCTGTTAATCATCATTATTGGCTCTATGACGGATAGTGTGGGTAATCGAATTTTAGCTTACC
>NZ_JAMXAY010000119.1 GCF_025460835.1 Parapedobacter soli
TAAGTTAACATTTATAACTCTTGACACAGTTTGTTTTACAGTCTCATATGGTTCTTCAGTATAGCATACATTTTACAAGATTTCATTATGTAAATAGACTAATAAACGCTTTGAGCACAGGAGAGGATACACTCTCTTTACGATAGATTAGGGCGTTTTTGACAGCCCCAATTTCTTTAGGTAAAGCATGTGTTTTAATTTTCCTTCCACTATAAAAGGTTGATACAATTTCTTCAGGCAGAAAGCTAAAACCAATTCCAGATTCTATGAAATTGACAACTCCTTCTATGGAGTTGATGACCGTTTTATGATAATTCATAATGTTATGGCCTATCAGCCAAGCTTCCAATCGAGCTCTGAAAAAGCAACCTTGATCAAACACAATTGCTTTCATAAGAGGTTGTTCTAGCAAATCTTCGAGATTTTTAACAAAGATTGGCGTTACGGCGACAATACGCTCGTCATTAACATGAATCTGTTTCAGCTCTTCGTTGTATACCGGCGCGGGTATAAATGCTGCGTCTAATTTGTAGTTTAACACGCTATCAATTAGCGTATCACGCATACTTGAAGTTAAATGAAGATCAATCAGAGGAAATTTGTCAGCCATTTCGTGGACAATGCTAGGTCCTTTATGAGCCATTGTAGTTTCTAGAAAGCCTATTTTAATTTGACCATTAACTATGTCGTTTTTTCCGATGGATATTTTTGCCTCTTCAATTAAGTTAATAATTTGCTTGGAATAATGTAGTAGTGTCTCCCCCGCTGAGGTAAGTTCAACCTTTCTAGAAGTTCTCAAAAACAATTTCGTATCAAACTCTTCTTCCAGACTTTTTATCCTTGCTGTTACATTCGATTGTACAGTATAAGACGCTTCTGCAGCTTTGGTAAAATTACCATGGAAAGCAACCGCCATAAATAATTTCAGATCATTAATGTTCATAAATCATAAATTGTGATATTTGATATCGTAATAAATCATTTTTAATAATCAAATATAGCCTATAAGTTTGTAGTATGAAAAATAAAACAAATAAATTTTCTGTGACAAGCATACTTGTCATATTAACCTTAATACTAAATCCATATATTATGGCACAATCTAAAGTGAATCTAAAAAAACAAACAGAAAACACAGAGCGTAACATCTACTATCGCACAATAAATGCAGCCGGACATAATATTTTTTATCGGGAGTCTGGACCACAGGACGCTCCAGTAATACTACTTCTCCATGGCTATCCCACATCATCACATATGTTTCGAAGTCTTATTCCGATTTTGAATAAAAATTATCATGTGATAGCTCCTGATCTTCCCGGATTTGGCTATTCAGACTCTCCTAAAAGGGAAAATTTCGATTACACGTTTGATAACCTTACTAACGTGATGCAGGCATTTATCGACACTTTGGAACTCAAAAGGTTTGCAGTATATGTATTTGATTACGGTGCACCTACGGGCTATCGCTTAATGATGGCAAACCCAGAAAAAATAACAGGATTTATATCGCAGAATGGCAACGCTTATGAAGAAGGATTGGGTACTGCATGGGATGCAGTAAAAAGATATTGGATTAGCAACTCAGTAAAGGATAGGGATGCGCTAAGAGGATTTGTAAAAGAGCAAGAGCTCAGGTTTCAATATTTTACCGGGGTCGAAAATCCTGAATTAATTGCACCTGAAGCATATACACTGGACCAATACTTTCTTGATCGGCCAGGATCTGACGAAAAACAACTTGACTTATTATATGATTACAAACATAACGTGGATCTTTATCCAGAATTTCAAAAATACTTCAGAGAATACCAGCCCAAGGCTTTGATAGCTTGGGGAGATAAAGACCCTTATTTTCTTCCAGAAGGTGCCAAAGCTTATAAAAGAGATATACCGAATGCAATTGTCAAGCTTTACGATACGGGTCATTTTGCCTTAGAAACTCATGTAAAGGAAATTGCGCAAGATATTCTTGATTTTATGTTAACATTACCTGATTAGAAAATTGGTAGCTTGAGATTCATTGATGAGAATGAAAGTAGCGTTTCTATACTTAAATTTAGGTAATGACTAGACATATTATGCATAAATTTGTTTTTTCGCATTTTGCTGATCATGTAAAATGCGAAAAAACAAATGCAATAATAATTTAATGTAAGCAATAATGAGGTTCTATGACGATTTGTATGGCTAAATTAGCTGATCAACCAAA
>NZ_JAMXAY010000012.1 GCF_025460835.1 Parapedobacter soli
ACGCCCCTGAAACTAAAACCAATGCTGGTGGTGGTTTCATTCGAAAAATTGTTCTTAACCGCCCCTTGGAACCTGCATTTCCACCGCCTCTTGTGTTGGGCCCTGACATGGTCAGGTTTCATCTTTTCCTTTTATCGGCTGGTGAGTGCCCAGTTTCATTAGCTTTAACTAAAATAAAAATGCCCACTAGCGGAATATCGTTACGATAATCGCTGCCAACGATGCGATACCGGTACCGAAGCCCAGCCATTGCTGTACACCGATAGTGGGTTTGATTTCTTTCTGCGGCACGAAAATCTCCGCTCCCGGTTTGATGGGTGGATAATTATTAAAAAACAGGAAACGGTTCGTGCTCTTCACCGATCCATTTGCGTACAACACGTACGCGCTCTTGCGTAAGGCACGCGAAGAGAACCCACCTGCCTGGGAAATATATTGTTCAAAGCCTTTGGAAGGCGAATACACCGCTGTAGATGGCGCCAATACTTCCCCGGAAATCTTTACCGTTTGCAGTTCTTTAGGCACGTAGATCACATCGCCATCCTCCAAAATAAGGTCGCCCCGATAGCCAGGCTTTTTGATAATGCGTTCGAGGTTTATCCCCACGAGGTCATTTCCGATATTTTTTTCGATGTTCAAGTTGTTAAAAGCCGTTGCATCGCTTTGCAACTGTTGCAAGGCGAGCAGCCTGTTGTACTCGGCCTGCTTCTTCCGTTCCCGTTCGGCAGTCTCCGGCTCTGCTTCAGCCACCGTTGCCCCTGTATCAGGCAACACACCCCGCTTCAATGATGCTCCATCTACATACGCAAGCGGTGTGAGCCCACCTGCGCGTTTTATCAGATCTGACACACGCTCATCTTTGCGATTGATCGTATACAACCCAGGATAAAGCACTTCGCCCAAGATACGGACCATCTTCTGCGTTTCATAACCGGTTGACGTACGCACAACCACCCGGTCGAAAGGCATCAACACAAAATCTTCCTCTTGCTTATTTAAGCCCTTGTCGGCGTCTACCTGGAAGATTTGTGCAATATGGGCCGATTGGGACATCACATCCGCATTCGTTACCCTTCGGGAGATCTCAATCCTGCTGCCCGATGCACTCTCCCGGAATCCCCCGGCTTGCATGATCAGGTCTTTCAAGGTCATTCCCTCCGCAAAAGCGAAATGGCCGGGCGAACGGACTTCTCCGTCAATATCCACAGTATACGCTTCTCGCAATTCGAAAATCGATGATATATTGACAACATCCTCCCGCCTCAATTCAATGTCAGGATCTGTCCCAGCCACAACAGCGGCAACATCGAACGACAATTGCTCGTACTGCAGGTCCTTTTGCAGCCGGAGGATACTTCCCCGATTCAAGAAGGCATCCTCTTTCAATCCTTCTGCCTTTTTTATGAGCATCGATAAAGTTAGTCCCGGACTAAGTTCATACTGCCCCGGCCGGAATACAGCGCCTTCAATGGTTACGCGGTTCTCAAATCGATCCAAAATGCGGTCTACCAAGTATTGGTCGCCGGCCTGCGGCACATAATGGCTATATTGGCTACTCAGCAGATCCTCGATACGCTGTTCTTTCTCCGTTCGCTTCTTTACCTTAATCCGGGCGCGATAGGCATTTTCCGTAAAACCGCCCGCGTATACCAATAGCTCATCGAACGTTTCCCCATCCTTCAATTCAAAGATTGCAGGTCGTTTCACTTCACCACTCACTTTCACTCGTTTCTGATAAGGGGGGATCATCAATACGTCTTGATCTTCCAACCGTACATTCTCTGAGAAATAGCCGTTTATCAACACATCGTAAATATCTAGCCGGGCGATTTCCCTACCATTCCGAATTAGCCGAATGTCCCGGAACGAACCGTTGGCGGTAGGCCCCCCGGAATAATACAGCGCATTAAATGCTGTTGCAACGGATGGCAACGTATATGAGCCGGGCATAGCAACCTCCCCGGTAACGGTTACGTGGATACTCCGGATATTGCCTAATGCCACCGTTACCTTCGTCGCGCCAGTTCGGATAGCTGAATACAAGGTTGCCAGCTCGGATTCGATGTGTGCCGTGGCTTGCTCTATAGTCATACCGCCAACAGCAACAACACCCACGTAAGGGATCGTAATGGTACCTTCAGGGCTTACAGTAAGTGCATGGTACTCCTCCGAGGCCCCATAGATATCGATCAATATCTGATCCGTCGGCCCGAGGATGTAATTACGCGGTGTCGCAATTCGCAAATTTGGCTCGAAGATCGGCATAACCCCGCGAAACAATGAGGCACCGAATATTTCGAGCTTCGGATTGCTCGATGAATCCGAACGAGCCGTATCATTGGCAAGAGGCGTCGATGATAGGGAATCAATGACCTGCCGTTCGGTGTTCCGCGTTGGAACGGAAGATGTCCGCCTTTCGGACGCACCGTCCAAACGTTCGATCCGCTGCCGTAACTTCTCCACTTCGGCGAGAGGCATGCCACGCTCCAGTGCCAACCGTTCCATCTGTACATCGCTCATCCCCGATGAGGTAGCTTGGGTAAGGTAGGCCCTTATCTGTTCATCTGACAACTCATCAACACGAACCGTGGACAAATCTGAAGTATTCATGGTCTGTGCGAAACTTCTTTCCACGAACGAACCGACGCTTATCAATAAAATGACACTGATAATATAAGAAAGCCGATATTTCATTCGAATTTGTTTTTTTAATGCCCTCATGCCGCCTGCATATTCGTCAACTTTAATATCAAATCCCACCATGATAGGTTTCACCAATCTAATTTTACTTACACATAATCAGCGCAATACAACTGCGCTCTGACCGAGGCAACCGCCCTCCATCGTCTTTATCAAAAACTGTACATCAGTCCAAGTTGGAACCGCAAATTAACCTTGTCTTGCGGTAAAAAATGCCAAAAACCCTCCCAATCTTTTTCGGGTATTTCCAGTTCGTACTGATAATTATACGCATAAATGTAGTTAAACTTGCCATAGAGCAATAGCTGTCCGATATCCCATTCACTTTCTAACCCGACACCAATATCTACCCATCGCCGTCTAAAATCCGATGTTGCTTTGTAATAAAAGTCGTTGTGATGCACAAATCGTTCAGCCTGCACCCCCACACGCTTCAACCCCCGCACCCACGAAACGTCGATCGACTGAACATTGCTTCCGGGACCCACACCAGCACCCAAGACCTGCCCCCGGTGGGTATAACCGTGCCGCACGATGTCATTGGTGTACCACGATGGGCTTCTACGTATGTCTGCGGTCCTTGTGGCATCCATTTGAGTAGCCTCCATTCCAACCTGGATGAGTTCGGCTTTCAGTTTGTCGAGTGGTATCAATTTCCTGAACCCTACAACAAAGGCCCTTGTGTGATCAAGCTCCACACGCAGGTCCCGCATATCCCAGGGCGGGTCATTTCGCCCATATTCCACATAAATTTCGGCATTGCCTTGGCTCATAAGCCAGCGAGCAAATACCGACCCGTACACATCACGGTTCATACGTTGCTCCCGGTTCTGCATCTTTTCAGGATCGTTACTCGATCGGGAGCCGGGGCCAAGCATGGGCAGGTATCCGCCGAGCCCTCCCCCCAAATCTTCGCTATACGTAACGAAACTCCGAGCCATACCGACAAACAGACCGGGGAGCCACTTCGGCTGATAAGTAAAAACCAATCCGGATAGGTAACGCCAGTCGTCGCGCTTCTCCTTGTAATATTGGTCAAAATGGTCCGGATTTCCCAACGGCGTCGGCGTGAATCCCGACTCGCTTAACCGGCCGGCAATCAACTGCCCTTCAAAAGACCCGATACCGGTCCTTATCGGACTTCGCGTGTTTAACGTCAGATGCGGAAAGCCAGGTGCGGTATTGCTCATGAGCAACGCGTTTCTTCTTCCCGGACCCCACCAAAGATTCTCCGTCGATATGCCCAACGAGCCCACCCCGTAGTTAAAACGCACACTGCTTTGCCCCGGTAAAACCCGGGTATAACTACCAGTGCCAAACCGCTCCGGCATGTCGATATTGTTTGCAAAATCATACCAGATCCGCCATGCATAACGGTTATCCCCGTTGTATCCAGGGTAGCTGAGATTCCGTGCATACACAAATTCCGGCCGCAACTGCACGCTGAACCATTTGTACCGGGCATATACGCCCGCGCTTACCGCAGTCTGATAGCCCACTGCCGGTATCATGCCACCGTCGTTCCAACCATAGGGATATTTGGTCACATACTGTTGGTTCCAAACTACAGGCATGAGCTGAACCACGCTTTCCTCATCTGACGCCCACGCTGTCCACATCCCTCTTCGCTTACTGCTTCCGTAGATGTCAGAAACGGAAAGCGCCTGATTGTCAAGCGGGCGAATCGCGAACGAAATGGTCGAATCCAACTTTCCCAGTAGCTGCTCGCGCCGCAGTGCGTCTTCCAAGACCGGCATGCTAACCGGCACAACCTGGGCTGTTGCCACTTGGATAGCCGCCACCACAACTACCACCGAACCCCACAAACCCGTTGCAATATATCTCATGTTCTTAAATTCCTTGATATGCTAAAAATAACCCAACATCAAATAACTTATTCAAAACCGGTACATCAAATCAACTTTAAATTGAAAACCCGTCCTGTCCTGATTCCGGAACTTCCAAAAGTTATTGGAAAAATTGCTTTCCTCCATTTCATATTGATAGTTGAAGGCTTTGATGATATTCAAGTGGCCTCTGGCCACAAAACGCTGATAATTCCATTCGCCCTGCAACGCGAAGCTGAAATCGACCCAGTTCCGCCGGATGTCACCATTATGGATATAGAAGAAATCATTATTGTGCACATAGCGCTCGAACTGAACACCCAACCGCTTTACTCCCTGGATCCAATTGACATTGAGTGTCTGCGAATTGCTTCCCGACCCGATACCCGCACCAAGCATCTGCCCCAAGTGCGTATAACCATGTCTTACCCCGGCATGTCTGTACCACGGCCCACCCGGCCTGATCCGCTCATCACGCGGGCCCTCACCTTGGGTGATCTCCAGATGCACTTCAATCAAATCCTCGGCGCTGAACCAATTGATCGGGGTCAGCTTTCTGAAGCCGATGTTATAAGATCTGGAATGTTCAAGCTGCGTAATCAGATCCCGCGTATTCCAGGAATGGTCGTTCCTGCCATACTCAAAATAAACCTCGGCATTCGCGCCAACGATCAACCAACGAAGAAACACGCTGAATAATTGGTCTCTTGAAACCGCTTCGTCCGCAGATGAGCTGTCGCTCCCTTGGCCGTAATCGGATTTATTAACCGGCTCGAAAAAAGGCAGGTAGTTTTTCAGGCTATTTCCAAGGTTATTATGGTATCCAACGAACACACGCTGCATCCCCAACGAAAGCCCTTTGATCCACCGAGGCTGGTAGCTCAGTATCACGCCCGATAAGTATCGCCAATCGTCGCTCTTGGGTTTATAATATTGGTCATAGTGGTCCGGATTTCCCAGCGGTGTCGGCGGATATCCTGAACCTTCCAACCTAGCACCTATTACCTGCCCCTCGAACGAACCGATATACGTTCGAACAGGTCGGGTGGTATTCAATGTTAGATGGGGGAACCCGGGTGCGGTATTCGTCATCAGTAGTGAGTTATGGATACCCGGTCCCCACCAGAGGTTTTCAGTGGAGAGGCCGACGGAAACCGGATTGAGCGTTAAGCGCACACTGCTTTGCCCCGGAAAAGCCTTTGCATACCATCCCTCGCCAAAACGCTCGGGCAGATCGATCGTGTTGCCGATACGACCATACCATAGCTGCCATGACCGCCTTACTAGCCCGTTATATCCTTGGTATGGTGCATTCTGCGCCAACACGATTTCCGGATTGAACTGCACACTCAAGAAGCGGTAACGCAAATAGACACCAGCACTGACCATCGTTTGGTAACCCACATTGGGAATCATCGCACCATCGTTTCTGCTGTAGGGAAATGTCGAGGTAATCTCGTTTCGCCACTGTAAGGGCATAAAACGTAACGTACCGTGGCCATCCTTCGTGGTCAACGCCTTTTGGCCGACACCATCAGGACTGAAAATATCCGTCCGTTGCAATGCTTCCTGAGTAAGGGGGCGTATTGTAAATGAAATGGCCGAATCAACACGTCCCAACAGTTGTTCCCTTCTATACCAATCTTCGAGCCCGATGCTTCCAACGGGCAGTGTTTGACTGTAAACCACATCCCAACACACACCTAACACACATAAAACTACCGGGATCCTGAAAAACTTTCCAATCATTTTTTTCGTTATCTAGAAGATAATAAGCACCAAATATATCATTTAATAAAAAGAAAGTTGCCTGATTTTTATCTTTTAGGGTGCTCTCTTTTCACCTTACTGACGTGATTAATGTAATCCAGGTAAATTTGATGCACCTTTGTATCCGCATATTCAACCAGCATCTTTTTACGCCCGGCAGCCCCCATTTCCATTTGTTTGGCCTTCGGGAGCAACATAAATCGCTCCATCTTCTCTGCCAAATCAGACGGATCTTTCGCCGCACACAGGAACCCGTTTACACCATCGTCTACAAGTTCCCGGCAGCCCGCCACATCACTTGCAATCAGCGGCCGTCCCAAGGCCGCGGCTTCCATTAGGGTTGTCGACATCCCCTCCCGGTAAGACGGTAATACGACACAATCCTGCGAACGCAGTATAGGTCTGACATCGTCGACATGCCCTAAGTAGCGAATAATGCCACTGTCTACCCAATCCCTGAGTTGCACTGCACTCACTGCACTCGGATTCTTCACGTTTAAGTACCCAAGCACATTAAAATCCACATCACGATATCTTTCTTTTAATATGCGTGCTGCCGCCACATATTCTGTTATCCCCTTATCAAACAGCAAGCGGGCCACAAAAACGAATTGTGTCCCTTTTCTGCTATCTACATCACCATCCCTTATCTGTACAGAACCGGGGTTGAAATGATCAATGGCATCAATCCCTTCTCCGGGCAACACGAGCGTTTTCTTCCCATCCACCAAGCCACGAGACACAAACAGCTCCCGGTCGTCATTATTGAGAAACCACACCTGATGTGCCGATTTAAAAGCACGCCTGTACATCCATGAAGTTACCCTTGTCATCCACCCACCCCTGATGAACGTATACCCCAGCCCGGTCACTACTGAAATATGCGGGATGCCCAACTTCCGGGCTGCAAATGACCCATAGACATTGGGCTTGATAGTATATTGGATGACCAAATCAGGCCGTTCAGCTTTAAAAATGCCACTTAATTCCTTCACAAACGCAATATCCGAGAAAGGATTCACCCCTTTTGCCTGCAGGCGGTTCAACGGAACATACGTTGCACCAGACGCCCTCAATTTAGGTGTCTCCTCATCTTCGGGGGCCAACAAAATCACATGGCAACCGTTGTCCAGCAACGCTTTTATTAACGTCATCCTGAATTTCACAAAACTCCATGACGTATTGGATACCAGGATAATTTTGGTTTTATCCACCGTTATGATCAAGTTTAATGTAAAACATAAGCTAGCGCCGATTATCACCCACGTTAAGCAAAAATTAGGCTAAAGCGTAATAGGCAATGAAATAAATAGAACTTCAACCCCTTAAATGAAAACCGAACCAGTTTAAAAGCGCCCTGAGTCATCGTTACCACGAAACTCTTGATCATGTTAAATCGGTAACGAAAACCAAGTTCCGTGCGATGCTTCCGGTAAAAATAAACCCGCGAATGATATTGTTTCCGCAGCCACGTATGTGTATTGATACGGCGCCAAGGATGGACAATTATAGCGTCAGGCAAAAACTGGTACCCCGTCAACTTGGCTACACGGTACTGGAAATCCACATCTTCCATGGCCGCAAAGGGAAACCCTTCATCAAACCCTCCCGTTTGTTCGAACAACGTTTTCTTTATTGCAAAATTGCAGGACCACAAATGCCCGCCTGTTAGGTTTATTGGCGACTCCTCATCATACCTGCGCTGTGGCCTGTCGCTTATGGTCTTTCCCTCAAACACTTGATAACGACCACCGGTATTTAAAACCCCGCTTTTGTATGCCGCCAACCAACCTTCTGTTGGGATGCAGTCGTCGTCGGTGAAAACAATCCATTTGCCTTTGGCGGCCCTTGCCCCATGATTGCGATTGGCTGCAGGTCCTTTCCCCGGACCTTTTATCCACCTTACTGACGGGAATGAAGCGTCTACCAACCATTTAGCTTCCTCTTCGTCGCTGTCATCCGTCACAATCACCTCATAGTCTTCCGCATCGAGTTTCTGCATGTCAGGCGACAACTTCGCCAAACACGTTGCCAACAGGTCCGTTCGTTTATAAGTAGGGATAACTACCGAAAATGTCATAGGGTCATCTTATTGCAGCTTGACAGGCAAGGTTATCTGATGAATTATTCTTAATAAATTGCATACGTCGTCCACCTCTGCCCTATCCAATGTTTTTCCTCTCAAGGCAACAAGCTTATACTGCATGTTTAGCCAGCCAAAAATAGTGTATATTCCTGATTTAAGATAAGTCTTCGCGATTTCTACTCTTTTTTCCCCTCGGGTTAGCATCTGCGGGCCGTAATTCGCAAGGATCCGTCGCATGGTAGACATACTGCTTCGGTATTTTCTCACGTCGATATGTCCGCCGCGGATAATATAAAGCGGTTCCCGGACACGGGCGAACCGGCTGCGCGCGAATGTCCGGCACCACAGCTCGTAGTCTTCCGCCCGCACGTAACGTGGATCATAACGATTTGCAGAAAACCAAGATTTCTTTCCCACCACCGAGGCGTGTATCAACATCGCTTTCTTGATCACATCCCGTGGGCGATGACTGATCTCGCCCAGCCCTGCCTTTGCAATAGGGTATCCATCGGAGTCAATAAAATAAGCGCCTGTATCTACCAAGTCGATTTCCGGCCGTGATTCCAGCAGGGCAACCTGTTTCGCTATCCGTGTTGGAAGCATTATATCGTCGCCGTCCATCCGAGCTATATACTTCCCGTTCGCTAAGTCTGGCACCTGGTTCAAGCGATACACCAACCCCCTGTTTTGGTTGTCGTCCACAATACGCACCCGCGGGTCGCTTAGTTCCGCCACCAATGCGAGCGAGCCATCTGTCGATCCGTCATTAAGCAAAATCAACTCCCAATTGGCGTATGTTTGCGCATAAACCGATTGTATCGCGCCGATAAGGGTTTTCGCATTATTATAAAACGGAATGGCAATGGTCACCAACGGCTGTTCCATGTGTATATCAACTTAAAAATTCATTCAATTGTGTAGCAAGGTCAACCTCTATCTGACCGAGGTCAAATTTGCGTTTCAGAAGCTCCATACCCGCTTTCATTCGAAAATAATCTGCTCTTAACGGCCTTACGGAATCTGCATTTTTATCGCTTTGAGTGTTAGATGCTGACGTTGCAATGAGTTCATCCACTACGTTGCATAGTTCATCAAAGTCGCTGCACAATATCCCCGGCGGTATTTCACACGCCGCAAAAAGATGGGTAAAATAATGATTCCTCAACGCGATAATTGGCGTTCCAAAGGATATGGCATCCATGATGGCCCCACTGCTGATCAGCTCATACTCCTTGCTGCCATAAAAGAAAACGGCATATTGCATCTCCATACAGCGGTCGAGATAAGCATCATATGCTACGAACTGGTCGCCATCACTGTATTCTACCCACGCATTCCTGAAAGGCAGCATTTCTTCCAACAATTGCCCCGCTACCACAAATGATGCACGGCCGGCGGCAATTTCCGATCGGAATCTAGCGGCCAATTCAAAAAACAAAGGCGACTGTTTTTCTAGCTTAGCAACGCCAAGGTGGCCGAAGACAATACGTGGTCCAATCCCGTGGTGGCGGGTCTCCCCTTCATAAGTCAACGGATGCCTTATCGCCATCATGCTGTCGGCTGGCAGTAGTTTATGCATCACCATGCGGTCACGGATATACTCTTCCAAAACCAGATAACGCCGGCCGCGAAGCCTCATGGCAAAAGCCATTCGGAGAAGGCTCGAATACAACCTATCCACAGTCTTGCCGCCCCCTTGCCGCAACAATTTCAGCTCACCGTGCAAGGTAATGACCACCCTGCATTTTCTAAAGAGAAACCGGAGCATCAGCGAGATGAACAGGTTCCCCACGGGTGAGTTTGACGCGAAGAAAATAAAGGCTGCCTTGGTACGCTGTGCGTGCCTTAAAATGAGGAAACTACGTTTGCATTCGGTCAATAACTTAACAATCCAGCGCCATTTATTCCCTTTCTCCGCCAACACTACCGGCTCGAATACCGGCACAACGTTACCCCAATGCTGCTTATCGGAGATCGCCTTCCAGTGGGGTTCGCTTACACGAGCATAGATGGTCGAATCGGGAAAGATGCGGGCCAATAACGTAAGCGTTTGCCTATTGATCGTGGCATGCTCCAATCCCGTTTTATTAACTTCACAAAAAAATATCATCGCGTCAATACCTGTTGAGTAGGTGGTTCTTATCAAAGATGGTCTGGAACGGCACATAAAGATCCCAGTAGGGCACCATAAACATATAAAGCCGTACCGCACCGAATACGATAACAAACAAAATGGCGAGCACCCGTATCTTGATATCCTTCAAGGAAGATACTAAACTGGCTAAAAGGAAGATTTCCATATAAAGAAACGGCAATGCCAGCCGTGTGATGACGGGTACGTTGAGGATGAACACAAAATAAATGATGTTTCCAAACACCAACAGATTAAGCTGCCCGCTATACCAACCCTCATCGTCACGCGGTATCATTCGCCGCCCGGCAATCAAAATGGGTAGGATGAGTGCACGTTTAAGGAGGCCCAGCACATAGGAGATATATGGATTCGCATGGCTGGTCCCCAGTCCCTCGTCGTCATACCGCAATACCTTGTCTGCAATAGCCGCGTCCACGCCCACCACGCTGACCACCACGTTGACCAACCACGTGGTGATATCGACCAACCCGACCGCAAAACCAATAAGCAGGCCGGTGTACAGCATATTATCGGACAACCTCACCCAATAAAGCCAGTAGGCAACAACGAAGAAAAGGGACGACACGTGAATAGTTGTTGCGACTACAATCGTTGCCAGAAAATACCAGAAACGCTGCTCTTCGATATATTTCAAACTAAATAGGCAAAGTGCCACGGCTGTAAATTGCCTAACGGAAATCATGTCGGCCAGGTAGTAGGCATAGTACAAAAAGAGCAACAAGAAAAGTATACGGGGATACCGCAAAAACACCACTCCTTTAACCCCTATCGTTATTAGGGCAAGAAAGGCCAGCATGGCCGTATATGGTGCGCCGGCGGTGGAGAACGCCCAATTCATTGCCGTGTACCCGGGTTCGAAAAAATTTATCGCCGGTCCGGTAAGAAATTCATCGATGCGCTCATAAAAGTTAATGTAGGAGTCCCAATCCGGCCCCGTTTGCCAGCGTATGGCGCTGATGAAAATCAATGACAGGACCACCCCGATGAACGTTCCACGCTTAATCCAATACCGATCGTCTCCCACTAGGTCCAAGACGGTAAGAGCGGCCAATACCACAAATAAAACGATATATATCATTTGTTAAACGTTACCCCGGTTCCTTTTGACAGCCCGGCCTACAAAGGATTCCCGGACCAAGCGCAGGAAACCAGAAAAACACACATAAATTACTGCCCTCACCCTTCCCAACCACGACATCCCCATCCGCGTACCGATGCAATCGGCATAAAGTATCTTTTCTTTCCATGATAATGCCGTCGAACTTAACGGCACACTCAGGAGGTACACTGTCTTTTCCCATGAAGAGGTACGGTCTGCCAGCCCGTATCGCTTAAAATAGCCTTCTGCCCACTTCATAAAATCTAGCCCCGATTGCACCTTCCTTCCCACCAGCTCTTTGGAAGCTTGTTGAGAGGATATGTTTCGGCCGCTGTACCGCCAATATACCAATGGACCCACAATGGAATGGATACCATGTTCACTAGACAGTTTTATCCATGTCGCATCATCGGTAAACCAAGCCAAGTCGAACCGCTCAAATTGCCCCACCTGCTGCCATTTATGCCGCCTGAAAATATACTCCACCACGGTGCTATGAAGCTCACCGCGGACACGATGCGCAAAAAAACCGGCACCATCCAAATAAACAGGAAATTGCTTAAAGGGCCACACCTGCCGGTTATTTTCATTGATCACCTTTATGTCGAAATGGATAAGATCAACGTCCCGCATGTCCTTATTTCCATTTTCCAAAAAATCATAAAAAGCCGATACACAACCGGCTTCCATGATATCATCGTCCGAAAACAACCAAACCCATTCCTCACCATTTGCCAGCGCAACGCATCTTTCCCAATGTGCCACCAGGTCCTCTTTCCCTACATTCTGTTCAAAACGATGGTACACCACGGCTATTTCCGATTGATAAGGTGACACAATCGTATACAAATCGTCCGGACTTGCGTCATCACCAATGTACAGCACGAATCGCCTGTCCGTCTGTGCCGCGATGCTCGCTAGCGTAGCTTCGAAAAAATCGGCCTTAAATGCCGGAATAACAATGGCTAACCTGTGCTTCATTCCCTTCAGTCCTATGTCACGCCAATTTTCCTTAATACCTGTTGCTTCAGTTCATCGACCAACTGGTTTCTGAAAACCCAGTGTTGAATAACGAAATAGCATACCGCAGATAGCCCTATCGCCAAAGAAAGGCCGAATAGTGGGTGGATATGTAACGGCCTAATCAGCATGCCAACCGGGATAAACGGAGCGCAAGATAACAGGGCTTCCCCAATTTTTCGCCATTTTGGCCTAAAATCAATTACACGGGCCGAATAAATAATCAATAAGACCAACACAGTCAATTCCGTGACCACGTTGGTTATAGCGGTTCCATACAGCCCAAAATATGGAATTAATGTGAGGTTGAAAGCCAAGCTCACCAACATCCCCATCAAAGCTGCCCTGAAAAACAACCGTTCATTGTTCGACGGGTTGAGTATTTGCATGCCAAACACATTGCTCAGCCCGATAATCAATACGCTGGCAGTCATAATCCGGAGCGCGGCCACAGCCGGCACAAACTCCGGCCCCGCAAACAACATCATCAGATCGTTCGCATACACCATTAACCCAACCGCGGCCGGAACACCGATCAAAGCAATATATCCAAACGATTTCCCCAAAAGATGATGCACCACCGGTAAATCCCCACTATTGAAGCTTACCGAAAGCCTTGGAATAGCTACCAGCACGAAGGCGGTCAATACCGTAAGGACCAATTTGACAACGCGGGTAGCAGCGCTATAGTACCCCACTTCACTGGTATCACGCAGCAATCCGAGCAGCGCCGTGTCCAATACCGTATAAAAGCTAACCACGATCCCGAAAGAAAAGATGTAAAACAGCGGCTTTAGGTGCCTCGCCAAATCCAGCCCGCGAAACCGAAGTTCCACGTAACGTTTTGCATAAATAATATTCACGATCATATTTGATGTACCCGTGAGGAAAATAATCAGGAAATACACCAGCGTATCATCGGCCTCCGTAACAAACGAAAAAATTAGCACAACCGACAGCAATCGGAACACCAGGGCCCGTTTCGTTATAAAAGAGAACGCCTCCACGCCCTGGAACAACCATTCGATCATGAAGACCTGCATATACATCATCCCCAAACTGATTACGAATAGCCCATGGTGAATGGCCAGCTTAGGATGGTAAGTGAACAAGGCCCAATAAAAAATCGAAATCAGAAAAGTCGACAGGAAATGCAGCAGTAATAATTCACTGAACAATTGGGACCGCCGCAAACGATCATGCCGCGTTTTAGCAATCTCGCGCACGCCATAAATAGGTATGCCCAACGCCGCAAGCAAAACGGCAAACTGCAAAAAACTGTCGACAAACCCGATATCACCGATCCCTTTGGGCCCCAGCACCCTCGATACGTACGGGAAGACAATCACAGGGACCAATACCTGACTCAACGATAAGAACGTATTATATACTGCGTTTCTCCTAATGCTGCTCACCGCGATTTTAATAAGTGCGTTTGCCTGATATGAGAGCAAATATGGTTAATTTAACCGTGAATGTTGACAATTGGGTAAAACTATTGCAGCGGCTCGATGGTTAACCAACCACAGTCACCACATACCAAGATAATAAAAACAGAAATGACAACAAAAACAGAAAACCGGCTTCCCACAGCGGCGTACGTCAATGGCAAGTTCATTTCAGGCCACAAAAAATTTAACGTCATTAACCCCGCTACGGGCGAAGTAATCGCCTCCGCACCCGACCTCGGCGTGGCCGACTGCAAAAAGGCGATCGACGACGCACACACGGCGTGGCCCGGATGGCGTGATACCGACGTGACGCAGCGCAGCCGCATCGTACAGAAATGGTACGAGCTCCTCATGGCACACAAAGACGAGTTAGCCCGCACCATGACCCTGGAGAGCGGCAAGCCGCTGTCCGAAAGCCTTGCCGAGGTAGACTATGGTGCATCGTTTGTCGAGTGGTTTGCCGAAGAGGCCAAACGGGCTTATGGCGAGTCCATCCCCGCCACCAAAACGGGCCAGCGGCTCATCACCATCCGCCAGCCCGTAGGTGTGGTTGCCGCCATCACCCCCTGGAACTTCCCGCTGGCCATGATCACCCGCAAGGTAGCCCCCGCCCTGGCGTCGGGCTGCACCGTGGTACTGAGGCCCGCCTCCCAAACCCCGCTCACGGCACTGATGGTTGCCAAACTGGCCCACCAAGCCGGTTTCCCCCCGGGCGTATTCAATGTGGTGACAGGTAAGGATAGCAAAGGCATGGGCGAAGAACTCACCACCAACGAACTCGTACGGAAAATATCGTTTACCGGCTCTACGGAGGTGGGGCGCACGCTCATGGCCAACGCCGCCCGCACCATCAAAAAGGTTTCGCTCGAACTCGGTGGCAATGCCCCGTTCCTGGTATTCGACGATGCCGACATCGATGCGGCCGTGGCCGGTGCCATCACAGGGAAATTCCGCAATTCGGGGCAGACCTGCGTTTCCGTCAACCGCTTCTACGTGCAGGACGGCGTGTTTGATGCATTCGCCGAAAAGCTCACGACGGCCGTGAAAGAACTGAAAGTAGGCAACGGCCTCGACAACGGCGTACAGGTGGGACCGCTGATCAACCGCGATGGACTGGAAAAGGTGAAAGCACACGTGGAAGATGCCATCGACGGCGGCGCCCGACTCCTCACCGGCGGGAAAGCAATGGAAGGGCTTTTTTACGAGCCTACGGTGCTTGCCGATGTAAGCCCGTCGGCACTGCTGGCCCATGAAGAGACATTCGGCCCGGTATGTGCACTGTTCCGGTTCAAAACAGAAAAAGAGGGCATCGCAATGGCCAACGACACCGAATTCGGGCTGGCTGCTTATTTTTACAGCCGCGATGTAAACCGCTGCTGGCAGGTGGCCGAGCAACTCGAATCGGGTATGGTAGGCATCAACACGGGACTGGTCTCCAATGCGGTAGCGCCGTTCGGCGGGGTCAAGCAATCGGGTATCGGCCGCGAGGGTTCCAAACACGGGCTGGATGAGTATACCGAAATCAAATACCTTTGCTTCAGCGAATAAGGTTAGCGCCGCTCCCGGATTTTTTTATACAGCTTCACTGCCACCATCAGCATCACACCCAAGAGCAACAGGCCTAACACGCCATAGATCCAGTTGATGGCACTCTTGAGCACCACCAAAAAAACGATAGCAAACAGCAACACCGTAGCGAGCTCATTCCACAGGCGCAGCCGCATGGAAGTCCAGGTACTCGATTCGGCGCGGAGGTTAAACATCACGCGCTGGCACACGAAATGATACCCCACCAGCCCGAGCACGAAAGCCAATTTCACATGCATCCACCCCGCCTGCAAGAGTGCCGGATTGACATACAGCATCACCAGCCCCGCCGCTACCGTGAGGTACATGGCGGGGGTGGTGATGATCCACCACAGCTTGTGCTCCATCAGGATAAACTGCCGGTGCAATACCTCGTATTCACTTTCCGGCCGCTGCCGGGCTTCCGTGTGGTAGATGAACAGCCGTACCATATAAAACAGCCCCGCCATCCAGCAGACTACGAAGATGATGTGTATGGCTTTTGCGTAGAGGTACAGCATGGCGGCGGGTATCTAAAATCTAAACTCCTTTACCACTTCCACCGCATATTTCACATTGTCGAACGGGATATCCGGCATAATGCCATGTCCCAGATTGAAAATAAACCCGTCCTGCCCGCGCATGCGTTCAAACAGTTGCAGGATTTTCTCCTTGATTACCTTCTTATCGGCATAAAGAACAAACGGATCCAGATTGCCCTGTACCGCCACCCCTTGGGGCAGGCTGTCCTTGATATTGCGCAAGTCGGCATTCCAATCCACAGAAACCACATCCGGACCGGCATCGGCCATGACCGGGGCAAACACGGAGCTTCCCTTACAGAATGAAATGATCGGAATGTCCTTCCGGTGAAGCCTGGAGATGATCTGCGAATTATAAGTGTGGGCGAACACGCGGTAATCATCCCACGAGAGTGCTTGAGCCCAGCTGTCAAACAGCTGCAGCGCGTTCACACCTGCGGCGATCTGCATATTCAGGTAATCGACCGTCACGTCGGCGATTTTCTGCAAAATAAGGTGTGCCAGGTCGGGCTCATTATTGAGCAACAGCTTCGTGCGCTTGAAGTCGCGCGAGGAGCCTCCTTCTACAAGGTAGCTCAATACGGTAAAGGGCGCCCCGGCAAACCCGATGAGCGGGATACGGCCTTGCAAGCGCCGCTGGACAGCGCGGATGGCATCGCCAACGTATTGCAGCTTATCCAACACATCCGTACGCAGCGCTTCGGCATCTTCGCGCGTGCGCACCGGATTTGCAAACCGTGGGCCTACCCCCTGCTCAAAACTCAACTGTCCGCCCATGGCCTCGCCCGTAACGAGGATATCGGAAAATAAAATAGCGGCATCTATACCCAGCAGGTCTACTGGCAGCATGGTCACATCCGCCGCGATTTCCGGTGTCTTGCACATCTCCAGGAAAGAATACTTGTTCTTGATATCCCAATACTCCGGCATAAACCGGCCTGCCTGCCGCATCATCCACACCGGCGGGCGCTCAGTAGGCTTTGAAAAAGCCGCCCGGATAAGCAAATCGTTTGCTAAATTGTTTGTCACGTCTACTCCTTTGGTATTTCGTTTTCTATTCTGTTAATGATATGCGTTACACGGGAACTCACTTCCAGTTTGCGCGCAAGGTCGATATAAGCCCGTACCCGCTCGAAGTCCTTTTTCCGGAGATTGATATTCGCCAGATTGACCAAAATAATGGCTTTGTCGTTAGGCCTACGGAAAGGCAACCGCGAGGCTATCTGGAAATGCCGCTCGGCAGCCTCGTAATCCTCGGCTTTCAATGCGATGTTGCCACACATAAATTCATAATAGTTGCGCCGTCCTTTGCGCAAATATTCCGGCTGCTTGATATCTTCCAGCAATCGCCGTGCTTTATCGTAATCCTTCTTCTGGAACGCCTGGGTGGCGATAAAAACCGTTCCTTCCCGGTAGTGGCTCCAGATCAGGTAACACATGGCTCCGGCCACCAGCACTGCGGCCTGGTGCGCTTGCGTATAGATGCACCATAGTAACAGCAAAAATGCAAGTGTCAGTATGGCGACACGTGCTTTTGAAGTCATCATGACGCCTGCTGATTGTCTGTAAATTTATAACCTACCCCACGGATGGAATGGAAATATATCGGGTGCTTCTGGTCGGGTTCAAAGTACTTCCTGAAGGTGAGGATGAAATTATCGATTGTCCGGGTCGAAGGATACACATCGTAGTTCCACACCGTTTCCAAGATCTGCTCCCGCGACACCGCCTCGTTGCGCCGCTCGATGAGCAGCTTGAGCAGCATGGCTTCTTTTTTGGTCAGCGAGGTCACCGTACCATCAGCATGATGAAGCTCGAAAGAATTGAAATAGATGGTCTTATCGCCTATCTGGTAGGAGTTGAGCTCTTTCAGGTCATCCCCCTTCATGCTCCGGCGCACCAATATACCCACCCGCAGGATCAGCTCTTCCAAATTAAACGGCTTCACGAGGTAGTCGTCCGCACCCTTTTTCAGTCCGGTGATCCGGTCCTCGCTGCTGTTTTTGGCCGTAAGGAACATAATAGGTACTTCGGTATTCTGCAGCCGTATTGTTTCGGCAACCTGGAAACCGTCTATTTCGGGAATCATCACGTCTAATATCACCAGATTGAACCGTTCTTCCTTAAATATCTTCAGCGCCTTTTTCCCATCGGTGGCCGTAGATACCCGGTACCCTTCCAGTTCGAGGTTGAGCTTGATGGCGTCCAACAGATGTTCCTCATCTTCCACCAATAAGATGCGTTGCTTCGCTTGTTGCATAATTATTATTAAACTGTGATAAAATTACTTTATCGATTTATCTTCGGCAAGCTCGCCGGTCAAGTGCTCCGCCGTTGTTAAAAGGCCTGCATTCGTTAACGGGAATTTCACTTCGAAAACACTTCCCGATGGCACGTTATCCCTCACCTTAATCTGCGCACGATGCCGCTCCAGTACGGTCTTCACAATATATAGCCCCAGTCCGGTACCCTTGGTTTTTCGGGTATCTTCACTGCCCACCCGGTAAAATTTATTGAAAATCAGCTTTTTTTCATTATCGTCGATACCGATCCCATGGTCGGCCACGCTAAACACCACCTGATCGCTTTCTTGGGCAAGCCTTACCAGCACATGAGCGCATGGCGGTGAATATTTCACTGCATTTTCAATCAGATTCGTCACCACATTGGTAATGGCAAACCGGTCGCCCTCTATTTGCAGGCCGGCTTCCACCTCGGTTTTGATCACCTGTGTGGTACAGGAGTGTATCTGCAACCGCCCCGCCACATGCTGCACCAACTCACTGAGGTCGATTTCCTCTTTAGGGAAATTATACCGGAGGTCTTCAAGCTTGGTTGCAATCAACACATTCCCCACCAAATCGTCCAGCCGCTCGATATCCTTGAGCGAGTTAGACAGGAACTGGTTGCGCTGCTCGTCGCTCAAGCTCCGTTTCAGGATGGTCTGGATAGCCAGTTTGATGGATGCGAGCGGCGATTTCAGTTCGTGGGTTACCGCCAAAAGGAAGTTCTGCTGCTGGTGTTGCCTTTTATGTTCGCGCAGAAATGCCTTTTTCAACTTGAGCGCCCCTACCACGAAGATCACCATGAAAAACAGACCTTCACCGATGATCATCACCTGCCGATCGGGCTGGGCATCAATGAGCAACACCCCCCACCACACCAGCTGGGCCGTGGCATAAAAAACGAGAAAATAAAACAGCACTAAAGGCTTCCGCATAGCAAACTCCTGAAAAGCAATCACAAAAGTATCGATTTACATCGATTAGTTACAAATAACGACTGCATTATGACAATATTAGGAAACTCCGGCCCACAGATCAAATATAAACGCGCGCACCCGAGAAGTTCTCCCGGAACTCCCGCGGGGTACAATTCTTTTTCCGCTTGAATATCCGGTTGAAATTTGAAATATTATTAAATCCGCAGCCGTAAGCGATTTCAGCAATCGTCTGGTTAGTATCGATGAGCAGCCGGGTTGCGTGCCCCAGCCGGATCTCATTAAGGCTATCGATGAATGTTTTACCGGTACTTTTCTTGACAAATCTACTGAAAGACGCCTCGTGCATATTCACATAAGCAGCCATATCGGCCAATGAAATCGGCTTGCTATAGTGCTCATTCATGTATTCGAATACTTTCACAATGCGTCGGCTATTTGACTGCGCATGGTGGTCGTCGAACCCCACACTGCTCAACGTCTGCATGCCCTCCGCCTGCGAAAGGTAATGCAGGATCGCCATCAACTCCAAAACCGAATCGAAGCCCGTTTTAGATTTGAGCCCAACCAACCGGTCTTTAATCAACAGGGTGGTCTCGCGGCCGAACAGGATACCCTGCTGCGATTTATCAAACATATTACGGATAAAATTCAGCTGATTTTTGTGGAGAAAGTCTTCACTGAACAGGTTCCGGTGGAATTGGATGGTCACTTCGGTTATCTCCCTGCTTTCGCAGGCATCGTCAAACCAGCCGTGGTATAGGTTAGACCCTACCAATACCAGCTCCACATCGCTGATCCGGGACACGTGGTCGCCCACGATACGTTGTGCACCCCGGGCGTTGAGGATAAGATTCAACTCGTACTCATCGTGATAATGCAGGGGGAAATCGAAGTGGTCTTTCACCCGCCAAAACAACGTGAAGCAGTCGCTCTCCGTAAGCGGTGTCACTTCTCTGGTGATTTTCTGACTCATGGTATCCTTCCTATAACTGGTACCACAAAAGTAGTGAAAAAAAAGCGGGGTTGTAAAAATAATACAATGAATACTTGTTAAAATCACATGTTGGTTTTCACGCATTAATCATGCGAGGTTAGTGGTTGGTTTCACAAACAATCACCAAAATTGCAAGAAGTTTATCACAAAGCGCTAAAAAAGTATTATTTTAGAAGCACAAACATCCTGTATGTTTGCTTTAGTAATTATCCAATTGTAGTCCGCAATGAGAATCGTCAAACAGACTGGTATTTTAATCGCCGCGTTTTGCTTGGTTTCACAGGTGTCGGTAGCAGGGCGCTCACCCGAGGCGGCCGCTTTGTTGAACGCGCTTAAATCAATAAGCGGCCAATACCTGCTACTGGGGCATCAAGATGCCACCGCGTATGGCATAGATTGGGCCGCCGAACCGGATAGGTCTGATATAAAAAGCACTACAGGTGCTTATCCAGCCGTACACGGCTGGGATGTGGGCCATCTCGAAATCGGCCGCAACGCCAACCTGGACAACGTCTCATTCAGCTTGATGCGCGACCGTATCATAGAGGCATACGAGCGGGGCGGCATCAACACCATCAGCTGGCACTCCACCAACCCGGTAAACGGCGAAAGCGCGTGGGATACAACGCGGAATAGCGTGAAGCAAATCCTACCGGGAGGTAAGCACCACGGCAAATACAACGATTACCTCAACCGACTGGCCCGCTTTTTCAAAACGCTGAAAACCAATGACGGAACGGCGATACCCATTATATTCCGCCCATTCCACGAACATACCGGAAGCTGGTTCTGGTGGGGCGAAGCGTTTTGCACGCCCCAGGAGTATCAGGCATTATGGCGATACACCGTGGATTACCTGCGTGATAAAAAGGGGCTGGCGAATTTACTATTCGCCTATTCCAGCAGCACCATCGAATCTGAAGCGCATTACTTGGTGCGCTATCCGGGCGACGATTATGTAGATATCATGGGGTTCGACGAATATTGCATGGGCGATGAACAAGCGTATACCGCGCGGATGGCCAAGAGCCTAGCTATCCTCACCGCAATTGCTGCTGAGCGGGATAAAGTCGCAGCCATTACCGAAACGGGCTACGAACAGATCCCGAATCCGCATTGGTTTACACAGGTGCTTTATCCAACCATCAAGGATTACCCGGTGGCTTGGGTGTTACTGTGGCGCAATGCTTTCAACCGCCCCAACCATTTTTATGCACCGTATCCGGCCCATTCCGCGGCAGAGGATTTCCGCAACTTCTACCGGCTACCCGCGGTACGCTTTGAAGACGGGCTCGCCCCGCTGCATATTTACCAACCCACAAAACCCTAGTACGGTATGCTGCTCCAACCCCTCGATATTGCCATCATCCTGGTTTATCTGGCTGCCATGGTCATCCTGGGCATCCTGTTGAAAAAACGAGCCCAGCGCGACAAGGAGTCGTACCTGCTGGGCGGCAAAAAACTGCCCTGGTATATGCTGGGTATGTCTAACGCCTCCGATATGTTTGACATATCGGGCACGATGTGGATGGTCACCCTGGCATTTGTATATGGCATGAAAAGCATCTGGATACCATGGCTGTGGCCGGTATTCAACCAGATTTTCCTGATGATGTACCTGTCTGTGTGGCTTCGGCGGAGCAATGTTACCACCGGTGCCGAATGGCTAAGGACACGCTTTGGCACCAAAGGCCGCGATGTCACGGCATCGCACGCGATTGTCGTGGTCTTTGCGTTGATCAGTTGTTTCGGCTTCCTGGCGTACGGCTTCATCGGCCTGGGCAAGTTTGTCGAGATCTTCATCCCTTGGAGCGCCGTTGCCCCCTACCTACCCTTTACAATCGAGCCTTTATATGTGCCGCACTTCTATGGGGTGGTATTTTGCCTGCTTACCATGTTTTATTCCATTTTGGGTGGCATGACCAGCATCGTCATCGGCGACGTGGTAAAATACACCATCATGTCAGCAGCCGCTATTGTGGTAGCCGTGATTGCCGCGCAGCACCTTGCGATCAAGCCACTGAACGTACCCGAAGGCTGGCTGTCGCCATTCTTCGGGTGGACACTGGCCGACCTCGATTGGACGGGCATCATCGACGAAGTAAACAGCAAAATCGAAAGCGATGGTTTCGGACTGTTCACGGTATTTTTCATGATGATGCTTTTTAAGGGCGTTTTCGCCAGTCTTGCGGGCCCGGCACCCAATTACGACATGCAGAAAATCCTGTCTACCAGGTCGCCCAAAGATGCCGCCAAGATGAGCGGCCTGGTATCCGTGGTATTACTGCCCATCCGCTATTCGATGGTCATCGGCTTCGCTGTGTTGGGCCTTTTATATTACGATCAACTCGACCTCCAAACAGCCGTGGGTGTCGACTTCGAGCGGATTTTACCGTCGGCTATCCTACAGTTTGTACCCGTGGGGCTCATGGGTTTGCTTTTGGCGGGGCTGATGGCGGCATTCATGGGCACCTTCGCCGGCACGCTGAACGCCGCACAGGCCTACTTCACAAACGACATTTACCTCAAATACATCAAACCGCACGCATCAAACCGTACCATACGCAACGTCAATTATATTTCCGGCATCGCCATCGCGGTCATCGGCATCTCGTTGGGCTTTTTCGCGGAAGACGTAAACAGCGTATTGCAGTGGATTGTATCTGCACTCTACGGCGGGTATATCGCTGCCAATATGCTGAAGTGGTACTGGTGGCGGTTCAACGCTTCGGGCTTCTTCTGGGGGATGCTGGCAGGTATCGTGCCTGCGCTGATATTTCCGCTAGTGTTCGATTTTTTGGACCTATACTACTTCCCGTTGCTCTTCGCCCTGTCGCTGGCAGGCTCCATCATTGGGTCACTGTGCACAAAGCCCACCGACACCAGCGTACTAAAGGAGTTTTACCGGACGGTAAAGCCGTGGGGCTTCTGGAAGCCGATCCGGCTGTTGGTCGCCGCCGAAGACCCCACCTTTATCGCTAACAAGCACTTTGGCCGCGACATGTTCAACGTGGTACTCGGTATCGTCGGGCAGCTGTGCCTCACCATCCTACCCATGTACCTGGTGCTGATGATGGAAACGGAGCTGCTGATTACCGTCGTACTGCTGGCGGCAATAGCCATCATCCTGAAGAAGACGTGGTGGAACAAACTGGAAAATTAATGACTTCAATATAACGATTGTGTCACTATCTACAACTGATTTCGACGTAAAAAAGGCCGCCCTCCTGGATAGGCATGGGAAGCTCCTCAGCCGTAAAAACGAGCCGTTATGGTCGGCCAACGGGATATTCACCCGGTTCCGGCACCCCGTACTCACCGCTGCACATGCCCCCCTGGAATGGCAGTATGATTTCGACCGTCAAACCAACCCGTTCCTGATGCAGCGGATCGGCATCAATGCGACCTTCAATGCCGGCGCCATCAAATGGCAGGGCAAGTACCTGTTGATGGTCCGTGTAGAAGCTACGGACAGGAAGTCGTTCTTTGCCATCGCAGAAAGTCCCAATGGCGTCGATAATTTCCGTTTCCGTAAGTACCCGGTCGAAATCCCCCAGTTCGGTGACCCCGACACCAACGTGTATGACATCCGGCTCACGGAGCACCAAGATGGGTGGATTTATGGGTTGTTCTGCACCGAACGCCGCGACACCAGTGCGCCGCAAACCGATCAGTCGGCCGCCCTCGCACAATGCGGTATCATCCGCACACGCGACATGGAACACTGGGAGCGCTTACCCGACCTGAAAACAAGCTCGCCGCAACAGCGTAACGTGGTGTTGCACCCCGAATTTGTGGATGGCAAATATGCGCTCTATACCCGCCCGCAAGATGGCTTCATCGAAGCTGGCAGCGGGGGGGGCATCGCCTTCGCACTGACCGAATGCATGGAAAACGCGGTGGTGGGCGACGAGCATATCATCGATAGCAAACGGTACCATACGGTTTACGAAGCCAAAAACGGCCAAGGGCCCGCCCCGCTCAAAACGTCCGAGGGATGGCTCCACCTGGCGCATGGCGTACGCCACACCGCCGCAGGGCTAAGGTACGTACTGTACCTGTTTATGACGGCACTCGACGATGTTTCGCGGATCATCCACAAACCGGCCGGATATTTCCTGGCGCCGGAGGGCGACGAACGTATCGGCGACGTGTCTAACGTCGTCTTCTGCAACGGTTGGATTGCCGACGACGATGGGACGGTATATATCTACTATGCATCGTCGGATACACGCATGCATGTGGCAACAAGCTCCATCGCGCAATTGGTAGACTATGCAAAAAACACACCCGAAGACAGGTTCTTTTCGGCCCTGTCTGTAGAAAACATTCAAAAACTCACCAAAAAAAATGAACGTATCGCACACGGTAAAGCATAGCACTCTCGCGACCGGTGAGTTCGAACACGAGCTCAAACACATACTCGCATATTGGAGCGATACGGTCTTTGACCATGCCAATGGCCGCTTTCACCCAAAGGTGGACCATACCGATACGCCGCACCCACAAGCCATCACAGGCTCGGTGATGTACGCCCGTATCCTATGGGCTTTCTCCGCAGGGTATAGCCATACTGCCATACCCCGTTACCGCGAATTGGCAGATATTGCTTTCCAATACATCCGGCAGTACCTGCTAGACCCCGAATATGGCGGGGTATACTGGTCGGTACACCCCGACGGAAGCCCGGCCGACAGCCGTAAGCAGACCTATGCCATTGCTTTTGCCATTTACGGGCTGGCAGAATATTACAAAGTCCATGCAGACCACGCCGTACTGGCGCTGGCCCAAGAGCTCTACCTGGCTATCGAGCAGCATGGCTGGGACAGCCGTCACGGGGGGTATATCGAAGCGTTCGAAAGGGATTGGCGCGCAACCACACAGCTTCAATTGAGCGCGAAAGACCAAAACGAAAAGAAAACACTCAATACCCATCTCCACTTGTTGGAAGCTTACACTAATTTATACAACGTATGGCCAAACGAAACACTAAAACAACAAATCGACGCGATACTCGGACTTTTCAAAAATTATTTCGTCAGCCCGCACGGCCACCTAACCCTCTTCTTTGACGAACAATGGCATGCCAAGTCACTCTTGCGGTCTTTCGGCCACGAGATCGAAACATCATGGCTGCTATGCGAAGCATCACAGGTGACCAACGACGGGCTATTAGCAGACTCCGTGCGGGACCTGTCCCTCAGGCTGGCCAACGCGAGCCTGAAGTGGGCCGGGAAATCAGGGGCTTTGCCTTACGAATTTGACGCAACGACAAACGGACTGGTTGCGGAGAAGCATTGGTGGGTACAAGCCGAAGCATTGGTGGGCTTCTACCGGGCGGGGCGGCTGTCTGGCGACAGCCGCTATACCGCAGCCGCCAACCGCACCTGGCAATACATCACGGAAAACCTCATCGACCGGGAAAGGGGCGAATGGTATTGGGGGCGCGATGAGCAGGGCCGCATCATGGACCACGAAGATAAAGCCGGGTTCTGGAAATGCCCTTACCACAACACACGGTGCTGCCTGCAGATGATCCAACTGCTGGGTGAGTCACCGACTAATCACGAATCATGACAAAACACTAATAATTCACTTAATTTAAAACCAATGAAGTCTATATTTTACAAAAAAACCAGAGATAGGCTCTTACAACTGGCAACAGGCTGTTTAGTTTTGGCACTGCCGGTATTGGGGGGCACATCCCGCGCCTACGGCAACCCGATTACGGAAGTCGCACCGGGCAATATGGTTCAACACCGAGTAAGCGGCTCGGTCACCGACGCTACGGGCACTCCCCTGGCAGGGGTCACCGTAAAAGAACAAAGCGCCAACACGGGGACGGTAACCGACAACCAAGGGCGTTATAGCTTGCCGGTCACGGCACCCAATGCCATCCTGACTTTCTCTTACATCGGTTTCATTACCCAGGAGATCGTTGTCGGCGGCCAATCCATCATCGATGTCACCTTGGCGGAAGACGTGAATACGCTGGAAGAGCTGGTCGTAATCGGTTACGGTACGCAGAAGAAAAAGCTGACAACCGGGGCCACGATACAGGTGAAAGGTGAAGACCTGCAAAAGCTGAGTACATCGAGCGTATTGGGTGCGCTGCAAAGCCAATCACCGGGTGTCCAGATTACCCAGAGCTCGGGTATGCCCGGCCAAGGGTTTAAAGTGACCATACGCGGGCTTGGTACCATCGGTAGCTCCTCGCCGCTGTATGTGATCGATGGGGTTGCCAACGGCGACATCAATGCCCTGAACCCATCCGATATCGAATCCATCGATGTGCTGAAGGATGCCGCATCGGCCGCGATATACGGCTCGCGTGCCGCCAACGGCGTCGTGCTCGTAACGACCAAGCAGGGTAAGGCCGGCAAGCTTACACTGAGTTACGACACCTACATCGGGGCGCAGAATGCGTACAAATTGCCCTCGCTGCTTACCGCAAAAGAGTACATGCAGATTCAGGATGAGCGGATGTTTAACGAAGGGCTGGCACCTTACGATTGGGCAACATTGATCCCAAACCAATACGAGCAGATCATGAACGGCACCTGGGAAGGTACCAACTGGCTCAAAACGATACATAATGACGATGCCCTCACCCAAAACCATGCCCTCAACCTGATAGGAGGCAATGAGCAATCGAAATTCTCACTGGGCTATTCCTTTGCCAACCAGGAAGGGATATTCGGTAAGCCCGTACAGCCCAGCTCCGAACGGCATACCGTACGGTTCAACTCAGACCATGTCATCTTCAAAAATAACGATTTCGACATCATCAAATTCGGTGAGAACATCACCTATACTTATAATACCACAGCGGGTATCGGTATCGGAAACATCTATTGGAACGACATCCACAACATGCTGGTAGGCAATCCGTTGTTGCCGGCATACAACTCCGACGGCGGATACTACGACCACGCCAGCAAGGTGGCCGACGGGTGGGCCCTGGATGGCGCTACAGCAAATCCATTGGCCGACATGGTATACCGGCGTGGCCAGAACCGCAGCAAAAACCACTCCCTGCTGGCAAATGCCTACCTGGAGGTGCAACCTATAAAAAACCTGAAGTTCAGGAGCAACTTCGGTTACCGGCTATCGAGCTACGCATATAGGCAGTATACACCGGCGTTCCAGCTCTCCACGACCTCGCAAAATGCAGTCGACGACATCAGCCAAAGCCAGGGCCAGGGGTACAACTGGATCCTTGAAAACACACTGGCATATAGCTGGGACGTGAAAAGCAACCACAATTTCGATGTGGTGGTAGGCCAGGCAGTTGAGCGGATGGGGCTCGGGGAAGACGTGGGTGTCACTACCTCCAACTCTTCATTCCCCGGCAGCTGGCGCAACGCATGGGTAATCAATGCCCAAGGGTACGAAGGGTTTATACCCACCGTGAGCGGTGAACCCTGGGGCGATAACGTATTGGCGTCGTTCTTCGGCCGTGCGAACTACAATTACAATGAAACATATATGGCTACCCTGATTATGCGAGCAGATGCCTCGTCCAACTTTGCCCGGGGCCACCGTTGGGGGTACTTCCCGTCGGTAGCCGCCGGCTGGGTGGTCACCAACGAACCGTTCATGGAATCGGCTTCCAGCTGGGCCAACTTCTTCAAGCTACGGGCTAGTTGGGGCCAGAACGGTAACTCAGCCATCAGTCCATACCAATATTTGGCAACCATCTCTACCGACCGCAAGACAGGGTATTACTTCGGCAACAACAAGAATACACTCTTAAACGGCGCTTACCCCGATGTACTGCCAAACCCCGGCATTTCATGGGAAACCTCCGAGCAGCTCAATATCGGGTTTGATGCCCGGTTTATCAATGACAAATTGGGCGTCGTGTTCGATTGGTATCGGAAATCGACCATCGATTGGCTCGTCCAAGCCCCGGTGCTCGCCATTTACGGCACCAACCCGCCTGTCATAAATGGTGGTGATATCCGAAACCAAGGGGTTGAACTCGGACTGAACTGGAACGACCGGAAAGGCGACTTCTCCTATGGCATCAGCATAAACGGCGCTTACAACCGGAATAAAGTGGTGCGCATCGACAACGGCGAGGGCATCATCCATGGCGATGCAAACGTAATCAGCCAAGGTACCACCGAAATGTACCGCGCACAGGTGGGCTACCCCGTAGGATACTTCTATGGATTTAAGACAGAAGGCATTTTCCAGACAGCGGAGCAGATCGCTGATTACCGCGCCAGCAGCAAAGGCGTGCTGGCGACAGCCCAACCCGGCGACGTCATCTTTGCCGATACCAACCGCGACGGTGCGATCACCGACGACGATAAGGTGATGATCGGCAACCCGCACCCCGACTTCACCGGCGGGATGAACATCAATTTCGGATACAAGGGCATTGACCTGTCCATCACCGCCACCGGCGCTTTCGGACACCAGATAGCAAAGTCGTACCGGTCGTTTGCCGACAGCCCGCTGCAGAATTATACCACCGAAATATTCGGCAGGTGGCATGGCGAAGGCACATCCAACTTCTTGCCACGGCTTACTAACGGCAGCCACACAAATGCCCAGTACGTTTCGGATATCTATATCGAAGACGGCGATTACGTGAAGATACAGAACATCACCCTTGGATACGATATCAAGTCGCTGGTACCCAATATGCCACTCGGGCAAGCCCGGCTTTACGTTGCAGCGCAAAACCTGTATACATTTACCGGATACTCAGGCATGGACCCGGAAATCGGCTACGGTTACGACAGGGGTTGGGTATCGGGTATCGACCTTGGGTTCTACCCAAGTCCGCGGACCTTCCTCGTTGGGTTAAATGTTAAATTTTAAATTGCTGAACAATGAAAAAGCTACTCTATATAATAGCCCTCGCCATCACGTTCTCAGGCTGTGAAAGCTTCCTGGATACCGAGAGCTACACGAAGAAAAATACGGGCAACTTCCCCATTACCGTGGCTGATGCCGAGCAGATGGTCACCGGTATCTATTCCACACTGAGCGCGGCCATATCCAATGTCCATAACACCCATTTCTATGTATCAGAGCTGGCTTCGGACGATCGGTTCGGGGGCGGTGGCGAAAACGACAGGGACATGCACGGGCTCGACCACCTCATGAATACCCAGCCCAACCGGTTCGAGTCGTACTGGACCGCCCGCTACCAAGGGATATACCGTGCCAATACGGCCATCGAAAACATCGATAAGGTAACCGGATGGCAGAACGATAACCAGCGGAGTCAATTGCTGGGCGAAGCCCACTTCCTGAGGGCGCTGTTCTACTTTGAGTTATCCCAGATGTTCGGTGAAGTGCCTTTGGTTATCAAAACCGAAGCTGAGAATCTGCCAAAATCTCCCGCTGACGCAACGTATGGCCAGATTGCTTACGACCTGCAGCAAGCCATTGCCCTGATGCCCGGTACGCCTTATACCAGTGTGGCTTCGGGACATGCCACCAAATGGGCGGCACAAGCACTGGCGGCACGTGTGTTCCTATTTTATACCGGTTATTACGGTAAATCGAGTTTGCCCGTAGCCAACGACGGCGGCGAGATCAGCAAAGCACAGGTCATCGGTTGGCTGGAAGATTGCATAAGCAACAGTGGCCACGGACTGGTTTCGGATTTCCGCAACCTGTGGCCGTACACCAATGAATATACGGCGGCCGACTATGAGTATGTAACCGACAATGAATTGCAATGGGAAGGCGATGGCAACAAAGAGACCGTTTTTGCCGTCAAATTCGGCACACTGGTAGACTGGGGCGACCAATACGTACTGGGTTACTCCAACCAGTACAACCTTCACTTCGGGCTTCGCTCAAACAACGGGCAAGCCGGAACATTTCCCTTTGGCCAGGGCTGGGGAGCCGGACCGGTAAACACAGCATTATGGCAAGCTTGGGCGCAGGCGGAACCAACGGATATCCGTAGGACGGGCTCAATCATCAATGCCGAAACCGACCTGGACGATTACATTTATGGTGCCGATGCCCAAATGGAAGAAACAGGATTCTGGCAAAAGAAGTATGTCCCGATCACGGCCTATGATGATGGCAACCTGATCCCATCGTACGCCATTTTAAAGGATGCAGCACCCTCCGATTACCAGTTGGCACATACCCAAGACCTGGTACTGATCCGTTTTGCCGACGTGCTGCTCATGCACTCGGAGCTGTCAGAAGATGCCACGAATTTGAATAAGGTAAGGGCGCGCGTAAATCTCCCGGCAGTGGCATACTCACTCGACGCATTGAAGCGGGAGCGCCGCTGGGAGCTGGCTTTCGAGGGCTTACGGTACTTTGACCTGATGCGTTGGCACGATGCGGCGGACGCACTGGCAGCCCAAGAAGGCGTAGCCATAAAAAACAAAGGCGTCGACACCCAGATGAAGGGCTTCGGCGGTGGCTACCGTGCACGTTTCGAAGCAACCGGAGGTTTCTGGCCCATCCCGCAGTCGCAAGTGCTGCTCTCTGAGGGTGTATTGGAACAAAATGCAGGCTGGGGTACAGCAGCAGACGAATTCCCCGGATGGTAACAATTTAAAATCCAAAGAAAATGAAACGATTCATCATATATATTGCGCTGTTGGTTACGACAGCATACACGGCCTGCGATCCCATCGAAAACAGGCTTGATATCGGCGGAGCCATTACGGCCGAAGAGCTGAACATCACGGCCACACCGATTGTGGTCGGCGGAAAGAATTCGAACAAAGTAGTATTAGACAACAAAAGTCCGGTGCTTTCCTCCTGGGACTATGGCGTGGGCGTAACCCAAAAGAAAACCGACACCGTATTGCTGGTGGTAACCGGCGAAAACGAAATCACATTTACAGGGCTCAATGCCGATGGCACGAAAATCACCAAGACGCTGAACGTGCAGATCGACGAGCTCACGTATGAAGTGCCCCTCGAATGGGGCTACCTCACCGGGGGGAGCGAAAAGGAATGGACGTGGGACGTCAACCAATCGGGTGTGTGGGGCAACGGCGGCTATATGGGCAACAACGCCCCCGCATGGTGGGTGCTTCCTGTCGACCAAATCGATGGCCAGGCCCCGGGAGAAGGTGCCGGTGCAAAAATGATATTCTCGTTAAGCGGTGCAAAATTAACGAAGGTGAAAGCCGATGGCAGCACCCAAACGGGCACCTTCTCGTTCGACCTCACCAAGGTAATCACGCTGGATAACGGCGATGTGTGGGCAAAAGGCAAGCTGAGCACCAAGGGTGTCACCGTGCTGTGCGGCATCTCGCCCAACGAGGGAGGAGCGCCCGTATATGAGTATGATATCCTACTGCTCGACAACGGCAACATGGTGCTGAGTTACCCCGAGCCGGGTGTCGGACCATGGGGTACCGCTTGGTTCTGGATGTTCAGTGCCGTCGACTAAGCACGGGATACCCGAATTATTTTACGGGGGCATAAATCCATGCCCCCGCTTTTTTTATCCTCAGGCAGCCATGTCTTTTTTTCATAACAATAAGCTAAAATAGTATTAATCAAATAGTAGAAATAAACGTACTTTTGATTATAGTATAACCACCAATTTTTAACCTCATGATTCCACATTTATCAAAAAATGCCGGACTGCTCTTCGTAATGCTAGCTATCGCACAGCTCGTGGTTGGCCAAAACAGCAACCAACTACAGGTGAGCGGTACCGTAAGGGAGGTGTCCGGCACCACGCTGTCGGGCGTATCGGTAACCGTGAAGGGCAGCACCCAGTCTGCCGCTACCGGAAATGACGGCAGCTACCGAATAGCCGTGCCCTCCCAAGAGGCGGTGCTGGTTTTTTCGTACCTCGGCATGCAAACGTTGGAAGAGCCTGTAGGCAACCGCCGGGTTATCGACGTACGCCTGCAACCTGCCACGTCTTCATTGAATGAGGTGGTTGTCATCGGGTACGGCACCAACAAGCGCGGTAACCTCACCAGCGCACAGACAACCATCAGCGCTGACGACATCGGCCGCACGGTGAACACCACCATCGAGCAGGCCATACAAGGGCGTGCCGCGGGCGTGTATATCACCCAGAACTCGGGGCAGCCCGGTGGCGGCATATCGGTCAATATCCGCGGCATAAACTCCATAAATGGCACCAACGAACCCCTTTATGTGATCGATGGCGTACAGGTGGCAGGCCAGGCCGTATCGTTCGGCGAGCAGAGCTCCTCTAACCCACTGGCTGGATTGAATCCGGCCGACATCGAAGACATCCAGGTGCTCCAAGGCCCCTCGGCAACCGCCATATACGGGTCGCGAGCCACAAACGGGGTACTGCTCATTACCACCAAGCGCGGAAAAGCGGGGCAGACAAAAATAGACTACAGCGGCCAATACACCGTTCAAACCGGCCCGCCGCGCATGGATGTGATGAACCTACGCCAATACGCCCAAATGGTAAACGAATACCATGCAATCGCCGGTGGCGAAACACCGTTGGAGTTCCTCGACCCCACACTGCTGGGCGAAGGTACCGACTGGCAGGATGCCCTATTCCGGAACGCACCGATGCACAAGCACCAGCTGAGCCTGAGCGGTGGTGGCGACCGCCTTACCTACTACCTATCGGGCGAATACATGGACCAGGAAGGCATCGCCGCAGGCTCGGGGTTCGAGCGGTACGGCAGCCGCCTCAATGTGGATGCGAAACCGCGGACCTGGCTCTCCCTGGGTGCCAATATCAGCTTCAGCCAAACGGATGAAAGCCTTACCACCAGCCAGGAAAACATCATTTCAAATGCGCTGCGGCTCACCCCCCAAATACCCGTGAAGAATCTCGACGGCTCCTGGGGCGGTGGCGACGACTATAACGGCGCAAACCAATTTGCACCGGTAAACCCGCTGGCAATCGCCGCCCTAACCACCAACGACCTGACGCGAAGGCAATTCCTGGGCGGCATAAACCTGGGTATCGATATCATCGAGGGCCTGCAATTCAGGACATCCTTCAACACGAATTTCGGCTTTTCAAACTCAAGCTACTACATCCCCGTCTACAAAATCGGATGGGCAGAAAACGCCACCGCTTCGTTGCAGAGCCGCGGCAACCTCAATACGTACTGGAATTGGAACCAGCTACTCGAATACAACAAACAGTTTGGCAAACACCACCTCAACGTGATGGCCACCCACGAGGCGCAGGCGTCAACCTGGAAGAACCTCGGTGGCCGCCGCACCGGGTTCCTTACGGACGATATCCTCGACTTGGAAGCGGGCGACCCACTCACGGCCTCGGCCACAGGCGGATCCGGTGAATGGGGCATGGAGTCATACCTCGGCCGCGTTAACTACAACTACGACGACCGTTATATCGTATCGGGAACCATACGTACCGACGGATCGGTCAACTTCGGCAATGAAAATAAATGGGGGGTATTCCCATCGCTATCCGCAGCGTGGCGCCTGTCGCAGGAAGACTTTTTCAACGTGCCCGCCATCAGTGAACTGAAACTCCGGTTCGAAACCGGTACCACCGGCAACCAAGGGGGCAGCGGCTACATCTATTCACCCATGGCACCGGGAGCTACGCCCACCGGCACCGGGTTCTTGCCCAGCCGCTACAACAACCCCGGACTGCAGTGGGAAGAAACGCTGACCAACAATTTCGGCATCAACATCGGTCTGTTGAAAAACCGCATTGAGCTGGAGGCCGATTACTACATCAAAAAGACGGACAACCTCTTAATGGAAAACCCGCTGCCGTGGTATATGGGTACCAACGGCGTAGGTGCCGTGGCCGCCCCGCAGGTAAATATCGGTGCACTCGAGAACAAAGGCTGGGGCATTACGCTGAATACGGTCAACATCCAGAACGAAGCATTCACCTGGGCCACCAACTTCAACATATCCGGGTTCAAAACCACCATCAAAAAGTTCTATTCCGACGCTGCCCAGATCAACCGTACATCGTGGTGGCTGGATGATTGGACACAGCAATCGGTGGTGGGCTTGGCCCCGTGGCAGTTCCTCGGCTACATCGAAGAAGGCATATTCCAGTCGGTCGACGAAATCGAGAAGAGCGCTGTACCGGCCGACAACAACGGCGATCGGCTGCCCACCAATGAAAGTAATATCTGGGTGGGCGACGTGAAGTTCAAAGACATCAGCGGCCCCGACGGCACGCCCGACGGCATCATAGACGTGTACGACCAGACGTTCATCGGCAACCCTTATCCGAAATTTTTTGCCGGCTTAACCAACTCTTTCTCCTACAAAGGATTTGACCTCAGCATTTTGCTCACCGGTGCATTTGGCAATGACATCTACAACTACATCGCGAGGGTAAGCTCCAATCCGAACAACATCAACTTGAGCCGGAACCTGATGGTTAACGCGATGGACTATGCGCGCCCTATCGTTGGGGACGGCGGTACGGTGAGGCTGGAAAATCCCGAAACGAACGTGGCGCGTATTTCGTTGGGGCCCAACGGCAACTACGCCCGCCATACCGACAAATGGGTGGAAGATGGTTCATACATCCGCATCAAGAACGTTGCCCTGGGCTATAACCTGCCAGCAACGATATTGTCAAAGCTGAAAGTCATACAGCAGGTGCGGGTAGCATTCAGTGCCCAGAATGTGGCCACGTTTACCAAATATAGCGGGTTCGACCCCGAAGTGGGGGCCTACGTAGGCCGCGATGCCAGCAACCAGAACCAGGCTATTGGCCTCGATTTCGGCCGTTACCCGCTAACGCCCATCTACACATTTAGTTTAGGAATGAGTTTCTAAAGATCATAACCATGACACATACAAAGCGCATTTATATAGGCACGTTACTGATAGGCACTTTAATCGCATCTGCGGGCTGTAGCAACAGCTTCCTGGAAAAGCCACCCACGGACGCCATCGTTGATGCGAATTTTTACAAGACCGACGACCAAGTGCTTGCCGCTACCGCACTGCTGTATAGCAAGGTGTGGTTTGATTACAACGATAAAGCCTCATACAACCTGGGCGACTTCCGGGCAGGGACTGCTTTTTCCGCGTGGAACGATCGCGGCAACGTGTTGTTCAACACCACGGGCGACACCCCCGAAAACGGCACCGCTTGGCGGTCGTTTTTCATCGTGGTGGGCCAATCTAACCTTGCCATCCAAAACATCATGAAGTACGCCGGTGATGGCGTTTCGGCTGATGTGAAACGGATAGCCCTCGCCGAAGCCCGGTTTATGCGGGCCCTGGCCTATCGGTTCCTCGTGATGAACTGGGGTGCAGTACCCATCATCGAGAACAACATCACCCTGCTGGCCGACACCACCGCACAGCGCAACACGCCGGAAAGCGTATGGCGATTTATCACCAACGAAATGCGGGCCGCAGCTGAGGACCTTCCGGAAACACCCCTGCGCCCGGGGAGGCTCACCAAATGGTCGGCAGAAGGTATGCTCGCCCGTTTCTACCTCACCCGTGCGGGGGTCGCTTCGGGTGGCTCCGGTACGCGCGACCAAGTATTCCTCGACAGCGCCAAATATTATGCCGAGCGGGTGATCAACCTCAGCGGTGCCTCCCTGCTCAACAGCTATGCCGATCTATTCCTATATCCGTACGACAACAATGCGGAATCGCTGTTTTCCCTGCAATGGACCTATTCGCCGGGTGCGTGGGGCACCCAGAATTCGACCCCTGCTTACCTGGCTTACAGTGGCGACATCGCCAATGGCGACGGCTGGGGTGGCGACAAAGGCGCCACGTGGTGGATGATATCGATGTATGACGGCATCAAGGCAACCGAAGAAGGCATGGAAGGCCGCACGCTGGACCAACGGCTCAAAGCCACCTTCATGCTGCCCGGCAGCCACTATGCGGAAATCACGCAGTCCATTCCCGGCGGAAAACAGGAGCTGATATTCCCGTTCACCGGCACAGACAACAACTTCCTGTCCGTCAAGAAGTACGTCACCGGCAAAGCTGAAGATGTAGGCGGGCAGGCCGCATCGCAAAACTATGGACACGACACCTACATGCAGCGCCTCGCCGAAATTTACCTGATTTATGCCGAGGCTGTATTGGGCAACCAGGCATCCACCACAGACCCCACGGCGGTTGAATACTTCAACAAGGTACGCATGCGGTCGGGCCTGCCGGCATTCGAAGACCCGCTTACGTTGGACGTCATCCTGAAAGAGCGCTTCGTCGAGTTCGCCATGGAAGGCATGGCGTGGTATGACCTCGTAAGCTTGCACTATTACAATCCGCAAAAGGCATATGACATCCTGAATACGCAAGACCGCGGACTGTTTTTCACGGTGCCCAACCAGATGCCCAGTCCGACATCGTGGACGTTTACCAAGACGACCTGGTTTACCGAGCGCAACATCACGGCCAATAGTGGCAACTTCCTGCTGCCCATCCCTACAGCCGAATTGAGCCAGGCGCCCAACCTCCGCAAACCGGCAGTCGATTATTTCAACAACTAGCTCACCCCAACATGGAAAAGAAGATGAAATCCTTATATAAATCCATCCTGTTCCTTGCCTTTGCCGCCATGGTGGCCGGCAGTTACAGTGCCTGTACGAAGAGCGATGCCGGCGGCGAGCCGCGCATCCGCTATATCCGTATTACCGATCCGGCATCTGCCGATTCGCTGCTGATCGGCGGCTACCAGGCCAACCTGATTGCCATTGTAGGCGAGAACCTGGGCAGCGCCACTGAGATCTGGTTCAACGACCAGCCTGCGGTACTCACTTCGACATACATTACCAGTACGTCAATCCTGGTCAGCATACCCAGTGAAGTGCCCGTAGACATCACCAACACCATGCGTATCGTGTTTGCCAACGGGCATGTGCTGGAACACGAGTTCGAGGTGCTGATCAGCGAGCCGCTCCTCCTCTCGATGGATAATGAGTACACCTTGGCCGGTGATGTGGCTACCATACGTGGCAATTACTTTTACCCGCCACTCACGGTAACCTTTAGCGGTGGTGCCATCGGTGAGGTGGTATCGGTGGATGACGACCTCCTCCAGGTACGTATACCGGAAGGAGCACAGCCCGGGCCGATCACGGTGGCCACAAACTTCGGGCAAACGCCTTCCGACTTCTGGTTCAGGGACAGCCGGAATATCATCCTCAGCAGCGACCCGTTCACCGGCTGGTGGAATGCCGCATTTGTGGTAAGCGACCCGGCAGCCAGTGACCCTCCCGCCATCAACGGCAACTATATTCGGGTAACCCGCGCTATTTCCGCATGGGCTTGGACAGAAGTGGCAGGCGGCCCGGCCAGCGCCATGGGCGACGTCAGCAAAAACCTGCCCGACGAGGCCATTACCAAGCCCGAAAAATATTACCTCAAGTTTGAGATCAATACGTTGAAGCCTTACGACAACAACATGATCAAATTCAACTTCGGCCTGCCCGGTGAGGTAAACGATGCCTACCAGTGGGCCCCGCCCTTCGATACCGGCGGGAAGTGGCAAACGGTAGCCATCCCATTCGAAACGATTATCCAAAGCTATAAGGACCTCGGGGTCACCCCCGTGGTCAATCCCGATGGCTATTGGACCCGGATACTGATCCACGGCCCCGGTGATCTGGATTGTGACATCGCGTTTGACAATTTCCGCGTTGTGCCGAAAATCGATGAAAACAAAAGCGAATGACACCTAAAACACAAAGACAATGAAACTGACATTCCCCATGCGGGTGGTGCTTGCCTGTCTGGCAAGCGCTACCCTACTAACGATACTCTCGTGCGAGAAAAAAGAAGTCGCATCGACGGCCGTGGAACTGCTTAGCTTCGGTCCGGCGGGCGTCAACCACGGCGAGCAGATCCGATTTATAGGCAATAACCTGGACAAAGTAACGGCCATCGACCTTGTTGGGGCCAGCATCCCGAGTAGTGGCTTCGTAACGCACACTTCCGAATTAATCGTAGTGACGGTACCCATTGAAGCCGAGTATGGGCCGGTAACACTGAAAACGGCGGTTGGCGACATCGTGTCCAAGTCGCCCCTGAACCTTAACGTGCCGGTGGAAATCACATCCTTCACGGAAACCGTGAAGCCCGGCGAAACGATTACCATCGAAGGCGAATACCTCAACTGGATATCGGCAGTGACTTTCGAGGGTGGTGCCGTTGTGGAAACGTTCGAAAGCCAGTCGCGCACCGAGCTGGTTGTGCGCGTGCCGCTGGAAGCACAAACCGGGGTGTTGATTTTCTCGTGCGGCGGCACGGAGCCCATCTCGCTGGAGAGTGAAACGGCTTTGGAGGTAATCCTCCCCTCGCCTTCATCTTTCACACCATCGCCGGTACGCCACGGCAGTGAGCTGACGATTTCGGGAACCGATCTCGACTTGGTGAAAGGTATACATTTCACCGGACTCACAGACCCGGTTGAAACATTTACCAGCCAAACTGAGGAGACCATCGTAGTGCCGATACCCAATGGTGTAAACAATGGCCCCTTCGAACTTATCGCGTTCTCAGGGGTAACGGTCGCAAGTGAAACATCATTGCAGGTGGTGTTGCCAACGGTTACGGCCCTCTCGCCAAACCCGGTGGCCCATGGTGCGACCCTGAGCATCTCGGGCACTGAATTGAAGTTAGTTAAGGGGATATTGTTCAAAGGGATGCAAGACACCGTCACCGCGTTTTCCAGCCATACCGACACAGGGATGGAAATCGTTGTCCCCGAGAAAGCTGGCAAGGGTACCCTCACGTTGGTCACCCACCCGCTGATCGATGTGGAAACCACGATAACCCTGGAGTTTGTCGGTGACCTGCCGCCACTGGATCCGCTTCCGCTGCCCATTTATGTCGACGGTATTGCTCCCGGCTGGGGAGATTGGGGGTGGGGAGGATCGGTCGACTTCAACAATGCCGACAATGTGCGTGACGGTGCCGCTGCCATCAAAAAAGTCTACGATGGCAACTATGGGGCCCTTAGATTCCACAGCGACGGTGTCTCCACCAGCAGTTATACCACGGTCTCGTTCTCCATATTCGGCACCGAAGGTACGGGTGGAAAAACAATCAACGTGATCGCTAACGAGCAATGGGGTGCCCCCTATGTAGTGACAATTGTGGAGGGCGAATGGGTGACATTCAATATCCACAAATCCGATCTTAGCTTTGATGGTACGTTACAGGACCTGCTTTTCCAAGATACCGACTGGTCTGGCACCATCTATGTGGACCATGTGGGCTTAAGGTAAACAATTAATCCAGTTATTATGAACATACGCACTATCTGCACCGTTTATTTCGCTCTTATTGCCCTATTGTCGTGCTCTTCGGCCCCCGAGCCCCACGACGGGGCGGAAGAAGGGCCACCAACCCCGGTGCAGCGGCATGGGGCTTTGCGGACCTCGGGCAACCGGGTTGTCAACCAACATGGTGAACCGCCCCAGCTACGGGGTATGAGCTTCTCGTGGAGCATCTGGGAAGGGCAGAAGTATTATAACCATGCAGTGGTCGATTGGCTGGTCGATGATTTCAATGTTTCCCTCATCCGGCTCTCCATGGCCATCGAGCCGGATGGGGGCTACCTGCAGCAACCCGAAAAACAAGCGGCGCTGATTAAACAGGTGGCAAAGCGTGGCATCGATCGCGGGGTGTACGTGATCATCGACTGGCATGACCACAACGCCGAACGCAACCTTGAGCAATCGAAGGGTTTCTTTGCCGCGATGGCTAAGCTATACGCCGGCACGCCCAATATCATCTACGAGATCTGGAACGAGCCGGCACAGCAGTCGTGGTCGACCATCAAAGACTACTCCATTGCCGTTATCGACGAAATCCGGAAATACGACACCGATAATCTGATCATTGTGGGTAGCCCCCATTGGGACCAAGACGTGGACGTAGCGGCGGGCGACCCCATTACCGGGTACGACAACATCGCGTATTCGTTCCACTTCTATGCCAGCGACCCCTACCACCAGGATAACCTCCGGCAGAAGGCCGAAACGGCATTGGCCAAAGGCCTCCCCCTATTCGTCACGGAGTGGGGCGTGGGCGAGTCGAATGGCGATGGCATATTCGATGAAGGGAAAACCAATCAGTGGATGGAGTGGATGGAAGACCATCAGCTCAGTTGGGCGAACTGGAACATCACCGACAAGGACGAGACCACGGCTATACTTGCTCCCGGTGCACCCACCTCGGGCGGCTGGACATCCGCACAACTCACCGCTGCCGGCAAGTATATCCGTGAGCAGCTGCGGAAGCTACATGTCCGGTAGAATGGCTATCTTTGCCCCATGCAACGCATGGGCAAGACGGACATTTTCTTTGATTTAGACCATACCATTTGGGATTTTGAGAAAAACGCGGCCGAAACGTTATCCGAGCTGTTTGAAAGCTACCGGTTCAGCAACTTAGGCATTTCGTCGGCAACACTGTTTATCGACACCTATAATCGCAACAACCACCGCCTGTGGGCGCTTTACCACCACGGCAAAATCACCAAGGCAGAGCTTCGCGTAGCGCGGTTTGCCGACACATTCCGCGAGTTCGGCCTCGACCCGAAGTGGTTCCCCCCGGCGTTCGAAGAGGATTACCTCCGCATCTGCCCCCAGAAAACCAACCTCTTCCCCCATGCGCACGAAACGCTCGGCTACCTCCGGGAGAAATACACCTTACACCTGATCTCAAATGGCTTCGGCGATGCCTCGGAGGCCAAAATCACAACATGCGACCTAAAAAAATATTTTAAAACAGTGGTCATATCCGAGCGGGTGGGTTTCCATAAACCGCACCCCGAGATTTTCCACCATGCGGTCGGCAACGCGAATACCAGCATCGCCAATAGCGTCATGATTGGCGATAGTCTGGATGCAGATGTAAGGGGTGCCCAAAACGTAGGCATGGATGCGATTTATTTCAATCCGAACAACGCGGAAGTACCTTCAGACGTGAAGCAAAGCATCAACGGACTGGCTGAGCTCCAGCAGCTGTTTTAAAATTGCTGCTCGCCTTCACCACCGCCGAAGTCCTGCATGTCATTTCGCCGCTTCCGGTCTTCCCGCTTGAGGCTCTGGTCGCCAAAACGGTAGTTAAAGGACAACATAAAGGTTCTACGCATCCACCGGTGCTCGAAATAGCGGTGCACGCCGTTGCTGGTAGTGAACCCACCGAAGCGACGCTGGTTCAGCAGATCCCGCGCGTTGAACATGATGCTGCCTTTACGGTTCAGCACGTCGAGCTTGAGTGCGGCATCGATTACATAGTTCTCGATACTTTTCCCCTGAGCCATGATGCGGGGGGCCCGGTAATCAAACCGTGCTTGCATTGAAAATATCGGGGTGAATCGATAGTTGGTCATCACGTTCCCGTTCCAGCTGAACCCTTCCGACCCTTCGATATCAAATGCCTCGCTTCCCTGGAAACGGGTGTGGTAGGCGTTCACATTGGCCATCACATCCCATTTCGTGGAAAGGTCGATCCGCGAAATCAATTCCAGTCCGGTCGACTCATTCCGGCTGATGTTTTGCCATTGCATGAGCGTAACGCCTGTATTGTCATCGACTTCCCGGATGATGGGCTGCGTCACGTCGTTCACAATACGGTGGTAAACCGACGAGGTGAACAGCAACGACGGCCATGTTTTGGTATACCCAAGCTCGAAGGAGTGGATATCTTCGGGCAGCAGATTCGGATTCCCCTGCCGGTGGTTCAGGTTGTCAGATACGTCCACGAACGGGTTGACCTGCCAGCCCCGTGGTCGGCTTACACGGCGTGTATAGCTCACCTGGAGTTGGTTCTGGTTGCCGAATTCCTGGGTCAGGAATACGCTCGGATACACACGGAAATAGTCTAATCGGCCGGTGGTGGTACGCTCATTGTCGGATAGCCCCGGTGTAAGCAGCCCCAGCTCGGTGTCGAGGTAGGCTTGTTCGGCGCGGAGCCCAACCTGATAGCCCAATTTATCCGTCAGCATATTCTGATAATTGGCATACAGCGCATGTACGCTACTGGTCATGTCAAAATCGTTGCTCACCGAGTAATCCGGGCGCAGACCGTTTGTAGAGTCCACCTGTGAATACTGGTGCTCTAAGCTGGTCCGCACCGTGGTACGGTAGCCGGCTTCAAACTTATGGTTATCGCCAAACGGGCGGACATAATCCAGCTGGACATTGATGTTGCGGCCGTCTTCTTCGGTATCGTTGATACGCATGAGTTCGTACATTTCGTTGGGCGGCGTGGTATAATCTTGGGTAAACCTGTTTACCCCCTCTTCACCGTCGTATCCGAACGCGAAATTGGCCAACAGCTCCTCGCCTTTATTCCCGAACTCGCGCTTAACATCCAACGCGACTTCATACCCCAGGTCATCTTCATCCTGGCGCGAGTACCTGCTGCTATTGCCCGACAGCTGGGGGTGGTTAAAATAGCGGTAGAACAGGTCCTCGTTGCGGTCGTTGCCCCGCAGGCTGAGATTGCCCGCCAGGCCGATCAGGGTCTTCTCACCGAGGTAGTAATCCATGCCCAACTGCACATTGTGATTGAGCCCCAGCCGCGCACTTTCGCTCACGTTATTCGTTTGGCTGTTGTTGCTGAGCAATTCGGTGTTGTTCACGCCATCGCCCACCATGTTCCTCCGGTTGAAGGTATAACCGCCATAGTAATTGAAGTTGCGGTTACGGAAATTGAGGTTCAGGCCAGCCATGTAGTTATCATACGAGCCACCGGAAACGTTGACCGATCCGTTGAAACCCAGGTAGGTGTTCTTCTTCAGCACAATATTGATGATGCCCGACTGCCCTTCGGCATCGTATTTCGACGAGGGGTTGGTAACGACCTCGATCCGCTCTACGGCGTTCGCAGGCAATGATTGCAGGAATTGGGTCACGTCGCTACCTGCCAGTGCCGACTCGCGTCCATTGATCAGGATACGCACACTGCTAGACCCGCGAAGGCTTACCGTACCATCCATATCTACCTGCAACGACGGCACATTGGATAAGAGGTCTGTCGCTGTTCCTCCTACACTCAATGTGCTTTGAGCCACATTAAATATCTTGCGGTCTATGCCCAGCTGCATCGCAGGGGGCGTACCTTGCACCACCACTTCCTCCAACACCTCACCCGAAGCTTTCAGCAGCAGGTTGCCTAAGTCGACATGCCTGCCCGCCTCTACGGTCACATCTTCTTTCAGGTAGCTTTCGTAGCCAACGTAGGTGATCCGGATGGCATAAACCCCGGGGGCGACACCATTGAACAGAATTTTACCGTCATCTACGGTCTGCAATCCATCGACGTACGACTTCGACGCCTGGGTAAGGAGTGCCGCACTGGCGAAACCAACCGGCTCTTTCGAGCTCTCATCGATCACTACCGCCGAGATGGTGCCCGATGCCTGCTGGGCAGCCCCAGCAAAAGGCCATGCAAGAGCCAACAATAAAACAATATACCTGAATTCACTTATTTTGCGTGACGCATTCATCTGTTTGTCGTTAAATATCATTCGTGTATCGGCCGCAAAGATTGTGCTTTTATTACAATCCCCTATCAATGGTAACCGCATTATTACAGCCTGGGGGCTGCTTCGTGTACATTGTTACCTTAGCCGTACGGGGTTAGTCTACGCTTACTGTCAGACCTTCAGATTTGAGTATTTTCCGGTACACCTCCACCTCGGTATAACTTCCCTCCAGCACGGTACATTTCCCTTCGTTATGCACTTTCCAAGCGATGTCTTCGGCTTGTGCCGCTGTGTATTGGAGGTGCTTGACCAAGCAATTGATAACGTGATCAAAGGTGTTGGTATCGTCGTTCCAAAGGATCAGGCGGTGACCGGGTGTCACCGCGGCCAGTATCTGATCGAGCGTAAAGGTTTCTTCCTGTGTTTCGACCGTCATAGACACAAAGTTACGCCTTTTTATAAAATTTCCGTACAATTGTAAGATAGAACCCTATTTTAGATAAAATCAATATGTATCGATCGACAATAGCAGGCATCGGATTTTACGTCCCCGAGAATGTATATACCAATTCCGATTTGACACGTTTCATGGAGACGAGCGACGAATGGATCAGGGAGCGAACAGGTATACAGGAGCGCCGTTTTGCCGACCGCTACGGCGAAACCACCACCACCATGGCTATCAAAGCCGCCGAAGCAGCCCTGGAGCGGGCGGGCACCACCGCGCAGGATATCGACTTTATTATATTTGCCACATTGACGCCGGATTATTATTTCCCCGGATGCGGCGTGTTGTTACAGCGTGAAATGGGCATGCGTGAAATAGGGGCGCTGGATGTTCGCAACCAGTGTTCGGGATTCGTTTATGCGCTGTCTGTGGCCGACCAGTTCATCAAAACCGGTATGTACAAGAATATCCTGGTGGTGGGCAGTGAAAAGCACTCGTTCGCTATGGACTTCGCGACTCGGAGCCGGAACGTTTCCGTAATTTTCGGTGATGGTGCCGGAGCCGCCGTACTGCAGCCTACCGAAGAACCTGGCAAAGGTATTCTGAGCACACACCTGCATAGCGATGGGGCAGACGCTGAGCTGTTGGCGATGTATTATCCGGGTGCCCATGCCAACAAATGGTTAAGCGATGCCAAACCATTCCCCGAGCAGGAACTGGGCGGGCTCTTCTTAACGGCGGAACAGCTGGAGAGCGGTGCGGCATTGCCTTATATGGATGGGCCCGCGGTGTTTAAGAAAGCGGTTGTGAAATTCCCTGAAGTCATTAAAGAGGCATTGGCTGCCAACGGCCTTTCGGAAAAAGACATCGATATGCTGATACCCCACCAAGCCAATCTGCGGATCAGCCAATACGTCCAGAAATTATTGGGGCTCTCAGATAGCCAGGTTTTCAACAATATCCAGAAATACGGCAACACGACGGCAGCCTCCATACCTATTGCGCTCAGCGAAGCCTGGGAGTCGGGGAAAATAAAATCGGGCGACCTGATCTGCCTTGCTGCGTTTGGCTCCGGTTTTACATGGGCCAGTGCACTGATCAGGTGGTAGATGGCAACCTAACCCACCGAATCCAACGCTTCGAAGGGCGAGTTTTTGCTGACAAACTCCGGAACGATTTCCTTCATTTTCCGAACGACACCACTACTATTCTTCCGCTCGTTCAGTGCGACGAGTTCGTAGATGACGCGTTTTGCATAACTGTATTCCACGGGGCTCACGCGTGCAATATGGATTTTATCGTGGTGGGTAGGCAACACCTTCTCGCCATCGCTCAACAGCTCTTCGTAAAGTTTCTCCCCGCTTCTTAAGCCTGTGTATATGATCTCGATATCCTTATCGGGTTTCAGGCCAGCGAGCTGGATCATCTTACGGGCTAAATCGACGATCTTAACAGGTTTGCCCATGTCGAACACATAAATCTCGCCACCTTTACCCATCGTGCCGGCTTCCAATACCAATTGAACAGCTTCGGGTATAGTCATGAAGTAACGGGTAATCTCGGGGTGCGTCACCGTCATCGGGCCACCTTTTTCAATCTGCGCCCTGAACCGGGGTATTACAGACCCGTTCGACCCGAGTACATTCCCAAAGCGGGTGGTGATGAAGCGGGTACCTTTGGATGCCGGCCCCTGCTCTGACTGGCCATCGACAAATTGCAACGATTGCTGCCCGTCGAGGCTCTGGGTATAAATCTCGGCAATCCGCTTCGATGCCCCCATCACGTTGGTGGGGTTCACTGCCTTATCGGTAGATATCATCACGAATTTCTTCACGCCGAAGAGCACAGACAGATCAGCAACATTTTTGGTGCCACCCACGTTGGTGCTTACCGCTTCCCCCGGGTTACGCTCCATCATCGGCACATGCTTATAGGCAGCAGCGTGATATACCAGCTCCGGCCTATAATCATTGAAAATCTGATGCATCCGCTCCAGGTTCCGGATATCTGCAATGGCCACCACCACATGGCTACCCGGGAATTTCTCTTCGATTTCCAGCTGGATCTCGTGCATCGGCGATTCCGCTTGGTCGCATAGTATGAGCATCTGGGGTTCATAACGCAAGACTTGGCGGACGATCTCAGAACCAATGGAGCCTGCAGCACCCGTAATCAGGATACGCTTGCCGCAAAGGTCGTCGCATATCCTGTCGTTGTTTATTTTAATGGGGGCGCGTTGCAACAAATCTTCGATGCGCAGATTTTTGATCTGTTGTATCCGTAGCCTGCCAGACACCCATTCTGAGGCGGGTGGGACCGTGAGTACCTTGATCCCCAGGCGGAGGCACCGCTCCACAATGACTTTTTTATCCCTACTGCCCAAATGGTCTTTCACAAAAATCATCTGATCGACCGCATAGCGGCTTTTCAGCGCCGCAAGATCCTTCACGTGGTAGACCCGCTTCCGTTCGATATAGCTATTCAGCTTGCTCCGGTTGGTGTCGATGAAGCCAATGATAATAAACTTCGATTCCGTACTGTTTTCCAATGCCTGTTTTGCCATCACGGCGTTCTGGTCGGCACCATAGATCAACACACGAACCGTATCCACATCCTGCGCTTTCCGCATCAGCATAAAATAGATGCTTTTCACCGTGATACGCAGCATGATCAGCAACGACGTAGCGATAAAGAAATTGATAAGCATCACCAGCCCCAAGTGGGGGTCGTGGATGTTCAATAGCGGCCCCAGAATCAGATACACTACCATCAGGTAAGCCGCTGATGTAAACAGCATCGCCGAAAATATCTTCAACATATCGCGCGTATCCGAATACCTGATCAAGCCGGTATGTATCCGCATCAGGAAAAACACCGGTAACGCGATACCGCTATACATGGCGGTATAGATGAAGAAATGCCCGCGCACAATCTCGTGGAAATTAAATTGCTTCGCAATAAAATAGGATAGCGAGAACGACCAGGTTAATATGAGTAAATCCAGCAGCAATATGGCCCACCGGGGCACTGTCTTGAAGCGAAGTATAAGTTCTTTCATGTAAGCGAGATAATGTAGCCCCTACTCTCTCAATTCATGTGAACGAGGTTCACCTCACTTTTGCTACAGTAAAAATTTGTATAGCACCAAAATTAATTGGTACGGCACGTTTCGAACTAATCAATAACCTTGCCAAAGCGTTATATCATAGGTATTCGTTTTAATAACGCGAATATCGGGATTTTGTTTTCCGCGAAACATACCCATTTGTGGGTATTTTTCAATATTCTCAGGTGCTTACTTTGCCGATAACAGTTAGCCGAACAAAAAAAGGACATTAAATGTCCTTTTTCATAAGCAGTCAGCCTATTTTATTAAGCTTTAAAAGCAGGCAATTTAGCCATTGGATAACGCGGCGGCACCACTCACAATTTCGGTGAGCTCAGTGGTAATGGCCGCTTGGCGCGCTTGGTTGTAAGATAGTTTGAGCGACTTGAGCAACTCGCCGGCATTATCGGTAGCCTTATCCATGGCGGTCATCCGTGCGCCGTGTTCAGACGCGTGCGAATCCAGCACGGCCTTGTACAGCTGTACCCGGATTGCTTTCGGAATCAGCTCTTCGACGATTTTTTCCTTCGAGGGCTCGATGATGTAGTCAACTTCGGTTTCAGACTGATTGGACTCCTGTTTTGCCGGCAGCAGGGGCAGCAATTGCTCGGTGGTCAATAGTTGCACCGCTGCATTCTTAAAGCGGTTGTACACCAATTCAACCCGATCGTATTCACCAGCAGCAAACCCTTCCATGATTGTTTCGGTGATCTTGGAAGTATTCTCGAAGTTAAGTTCGGAGAAAAGGTCGTTGTGATTGCCCAGCACCTGATAATTCCGCCTAAGGTAATAATCCTGCGCGCGCTTTCCGATACCGACGATATGCACTTTGCCGGCACGCAGCTGCTCGCTGTATTTTTCGGCAATCAGCTGGTTGGCCGTCTTTATCACGTTGGTGTTGAATGCTCCCGCCAATCCGCGGTTGGATGCAATGACGACGACCAGCACGTTATTGGGCTTGCGGTCTACCGTATAGGGCGACGCGCCATCCTCAACACTAGCAGACACGTTGGCCAAAATCTCCCGTAGCTTCTCCGCATAGGGGCGTAATTGCACAATGGCATTCGTGGCACGCTTAAGCTTGGCCGCCGAAACCATTTTCATGGCTTTCGTAATCTGCTGCGTAGACGTTACCGAAGTTATCCGGTTTCTTACCTCTTTTAAATTCGCCATTTCTTAGCCTTCGTGAGACTTTAGACGCTAGATTTGAGATGTTAGATTTGAGACGGTTTATTGTCTCATATCTCATATCTACTGTCTCATGTCTAATTATATTAATACTTATCCGCCAGCTCTTTCGCTACCTTATCCAGTACTCCTGTCAACTCATCGTTGAACTTTCCTTCTTTCAGTGCTTTCAACACTTCGGGGTGGCGTTGTTCCAGTTGTTGGAGGTACTCAGCCTCGAATTCTTTCACTTTACTCACTGGCACACTGCGGAACAATCCTTTTACCCCGGCATAGATAATAGCCACCTGTTTTTCTACAGGCACCGGAGCAAACTGGCCTTGTTTCAGGATCTCTACGTTGCGTACACCCTTATCAAGTACCGCTTTGGTAGCGGCGTCGAGGTCGGAACCGAATTTAGAGAACGCTTCGAGCTCCCTGTACTGGGCTTGGTCGAGCTTCAATGTACCGGCCACTTTCTTCATCGATTTGATTTGGGCATTACCCCCCACACGTGATACGGAGATACCTACGTTGATTGCCGGGCGAACACCCGCGTTGAACAGGTTAGACTCCAAGAATATCTGTCCGTCTGTAATCGAGATGACGTTGGTAGGGATATAAGCCGATACGTCGCCTGCCTGGGTTTCGATGATGGGCAGCGCCGTCAATGAGCCACCGCCTTTCACGAGGCCCTTTATCGAATCGGGCAAGTCGTTCATGTTTTGGGCAATAGCGTCAGAGCTATTGATCTTTGCAGCACGTTCCAGCAGGCGGCTGTGCAGGTAAAACACGTCGCCGGGGTATGCTTCGCGGCCCGGCGGGCGGCGCAACAATAACGACACCTCACGATACGCCACTGCCTGCTTAGACAAATCGTCGTAGATAATCAATGCCGGGCGGCCGGTATCGCGGAAAAACTCGCCGATTGCAGCCCCGGCCATAGGCGCGTAAAACTGCATAGGGGCAGGGTCGGCAGCAGAAGCGGCTACCACAATGGTGTATGGCATGGCACCGCTTTCTTCCAACGTACGGACGATATTGGCCACCGTTGAGTTCTTCTGGCCTACAGCTACATATATACAAAATACGGGCTCACCGGCCTCGTAAAATTCTTTTTGGTTGATGATGGTATCGATACATACCGCGGTTTTCCCCGTTTGGCGGTCGCCAATCACCAACTCACGTTGGCCACGGCCAATCGGAATCATGGCATCGATTGCCTTGATACCTGTTTGGAGCGGCTCGTTCACCGGCTGGCGGTAGATGACACCCGGCGCCTTACGTTCGATAGGCATCTCGTATGTATCGCCCAAGATAGGGCCCTTGCCATCGATGGGTTGACCGAGGGTGTTCACCACGCGGCCCAGCATACCCTCGCCTACCTTGATAGAAGCAATCCGGCGGGTACGCCTGATGGTATCACCTTCTTTAATTTCATCTGATTTCCCAAGCAAAACCACACCCACGTTATCTTCTTCCAGATTCAATACAATGCCTTGCAATCCGTTGTCAAATTCAACCAATTCGCCGGATTGGACTTTCGTTAAGCCGTATATCCGTGCGATACCATCGCCGATCTGCAATACGGTACCGATTTCTTCAAGCTCGGCTTCTGATTTGAAGCTCGACAATTGTTCCCTTAAAATTGCCGATACTTCATCGGGTCTTACCTCTATCATCTTATTTGTATTTTTTGCTTTTTACTCTTCGTGTTTCCCGACAACATTTCTCTTATCGGAATATTAACTACTCAATACCCGCTGCTCAATACTCCCTAGCCCACCGCCTGCGTTTCAAAATAACGCTTCAGTTTATTCAGCTTACCATTGATACTGGCATCTATCTGTTTGTCGCCAACTTTCACCACAAACCCGCCGATCAATGAGGGATCTACGGTATTTTGCAACACCACATCCGCGTTGATTTCGCTGGCAATTGTTTTTTGCAACGCGTCTAAGTTTATTGACGACAACTTACTTGCCGACACGACCGTAGCGTGGACAATGCCTTTCACTTCGTTGTATTCGCGGATAAACTCACGTGCCGTCGCATAAAGGATACCTGATCGCCCCTTACGTACCATAATATGGAAAAAAGCAACGATTGACTGGTGGATTTTGCTGCCAAACAATGCGTCAAGGATATTCTGCTTTTTGTCCTGCTTTATAATCGGGTTTTTCAACACGGCTTGCAATTCGCTGTTGGCCCTCAATGTTGCCACAAACTGCTCCATGTCTCGCTTCACAGCCTCCAGATTTCCCTGCTCCTGGGCCAGATCGATGAGTGACTTGGCGTATCGCGATGCAACTTTAAACTCAGACATAATGTTCTAGTGTTTGCCTCGGATTGAGTTAATTCAACTTCACGTCTTTCAACAGGTCGGAAACCAGTGTTTCCTGCTGTTTCTCGTTTTCAAATTCCTTTTGGAGCACCTTACGGGCAATGTCCAATGAAAGCGACGACACTTGGTTCTTGACCTCCACCAGTGCTTTCTTTTTCTGGTCGTCGATCTCCTTCCGTGCCTGCTCGATAAGTTTGGCTCCTTCGGCCTGTGCTTGCACTTTCGCATCGGCCACTAACTGATCTTTCAGTTCTTTGGCCTCTTTGAGGATAATGTCGCGTTCAGCACGCGCTGCCTTAAGCAGCTGCTCGTTTTCGTTGGTCAGGCGGGCCATTTCCTCTTTTGCTTTTTCAGCCGAGGCCAATGCGTCTTCGATAGACCGCTCACGCTCGCCGATTGCTTCCATGATAGGCTTCCATGCAAATTTCTTCAACAGGAACAGCAACAGGAAAAATGCGATCAGTGTCCAAAAAACCAATCCGTAACTCGGATTTCCAATATCAAAATTCATATACGATACTAAATTTGATTCTGTTTAAAGAAGGGCCGGACATCGGACCAACCGTCAGCTGTCCGGCCCTTTACTCAGTAATAAGCGCTTATTGAGGATTGTTCCCCATCAAGGCTACCACGACTGCAAAGAGGGCAACACCTTCGATAAGCGCTGCCGCAATGATCATCGCGGTCTGAATTTTAGAAGCAGCCTCAGGTTGACGGGCAATACCTTCCATGGCTTTGCCACCAACTTGACCGATGCCGAGTCCGGCACCTATTACTGCTAATCCGGCACCGATTGCCGCAATTGAACCTACCATAACAATTTGAATTTAATGTATATTATATAGTAAAAGACCCATTAATGATGCTCTTCTACCGCCATGCCGATAAACAAGGCGGTGAGCAACGTAAATATAAATGCCTGCAAAACGCCTACAAGCAGTTCCAAGACGTTCATGAACAACACGAACGCCAGCGACACCGGCGCGATGGCCAACGACTTGAAGACGAAAATCAGTGAAATCAAGCTTAAGATAATGATGTGCCCCGCTGTGATATTCGCAAACAAACGGATCATCAACGCAAAGGGTTTAGAAATCACCCCTACCAGTTCGACCGGAATCATGATAGGGTACAACCACCAGGGAACATCCGGCGCCAGGATATGTTTCCAGTAGTACTTATTGCCGTTGATATTAACTACGATCAGCACAATGAATGCCAGCACGAACGTTACGGCGATATTACCGGTAACGTTGGCCGCCCCCGGGAAAATAGGTATCAACCCCAATAGGTTGTTGATCCAGATAAAAAAGAAAATCGTGAGCAACAACGGCATGAAGCGCGCATACCGATGCCCGATGTTGGGCCGTGCGATGTCATCCCGGACAAAAAGTATGATGGGCTCGATGAGCGACTGGAAACCTTTGGGAGCTTTCCCTTCACGCTTTTTGTAAGCGCGGGCCACCGAGGAGAAAATCCATACCAACAGGAATACCGACAAGAAAATTGCAGCCACATTCTTGGTGATAGAGAAATCCCAAACATTTTTCGATGCCTCCTCATCTACGGCCCCGTTCGAGCCGACCACCCGTATTTTCTTCTTGTCTACCAGCCGGTAGGTATAATGTTTTCCTTGGTAATCATGTTCACCGTGGTGGAATTGGGAAGACAGGAAAAACTCAAATCCCTTGTCGGTATAAAGAATCACAGGAAGCGGAATCGAGAGGTCGCCCCAAAGGTGCCAATCATAGGCGTCACCGATATGCTCCATGATTACCTCTGTGGCGTTATACGGTTCCTCACCATGGGTTTCATGGCTCACAGAAGCGGCTGCTGTGCTGGTGGAGTCGGCAGTTTGTGCAACGGAAAAGGTCGTAAAAACGGCGAAAATCGCGATGAAGCTAATTTTTTTTGAATTGAAAAAGTGCCTAAAATCCATCTAATCCCAATTTTTTACATCTGATTTTGGTCGCGCAAGTTACGCAACAAACAGGTAACTTCAAAGGCCGTAAACAAGAAATACAATGAAAAAAAATTAAGTGCCGTAATCACTTTATTATCAGGATATTTAATTATCACTGCAGCTACCACCGCCAAACACGCCAATAGCTTGACAAAAAGGCCCACCATCAAGCTCAGGATGGACCCTTCGCCCCCCTTTTTGATCCCCAAATCGCTGACCACATAGGCCAGCAAAGTGGTTATGGATACGACCGCAAAAAGCAACCAAAAGTGGGGGCTTAAAATCAAAACGCCCTCGAACAGGTGCGGCAATACTACCGCTACCGCCACTATGGCCGATGAAAGTCCGGCGAAATACAGGATAAAACGGGCCAGGGTCATCGTCATCGTGTTATTTCACCTTTAAAGACGAATGCAGCCGGGCCTTCCAGGAATATATCCGTAAAACGGTCGCCCTCTTTAACAAAGCTTATCCTCAGGTTGCCGCCCGCCACCCGTATCGGTACCGTCATCGAGCCATCCCTGCCTTCGTGCTTGGCCATCGCCAGAGCCACTGCTGTGGCCCCGGTACCGCAAGCCAACGTCTCATCTTCGACACCGCGTTCGTAAGTACGCACATAATATCCCGCTCCATCCGCTTCAACAAAGTTGACATTGATACCCTTTTCCTTATAGCGCGTACCATTACGTATGCTGCGCCCCTCGGCAACCACCGGAAAAGACGAAAGCCCGTCTACCAATGCCACATAATGCGGCGAGCCGGTATCCAGCACGTAGGCTTCACCATCGCGGCCGATCCGGCCCACATCGATCATCTGCAAGCTCACGCTACGCCCACCGGCGTCGATTGTCGCATAATGGCGCCCATCGGCTGCCAAAAAGTCAGCACTTTTATCAATCAGGCCCCTATCTTTAGCAAAAGCGACGATACAGCGCCCGCCGTTGCCACACATGCTCCCCTCGCGGCCGTCCGCATTGAAATACACCATTTCAAAGTCATAGCCATCAGCGTGCTGCAACAGCATCAAGCCATCTGCCCCGATGCCGAACCGCCGATCGCACAGGCGGCGCACTAAATCTTCATCTTCGCTGTTAAACAACGGTTTACGGTTGTCAATGATAATAAAATCATTACCTGCCCCTTGATACTTATAGAACGTAAATGTAGACATCTATTACCATTAGCGCTGGCAAAGATACTGATATCCATCCAATAATCCATCATGACGCCGCATCGCGCCGCGGGTAATCGGCTTTAACATTATTTAACAGAAAAACCCGGCTTTCCACTTGCTTTAGCCACCCGAATGGTATTACATTTGAACATCTTTTTGAAAGATCGGAATTTTTCGACTTATAACGACTGGAATCATCATTGAAACCTGCACGAACAATGGCTTGCGACAAGCGATTAAATGGTGGTTCCTTCTGGTAAATTAAAAAAACAGGATATGAGAAAACTAGGATTAACATTATTGACCGCACTGGTAGGAGGCTTAATTGCCGTGGGCGGTTATAAGCTGTTTGAAAGCAAACAGGAGAGCAGAATGTCGTTCGAAGAGCGGCAACAGTTACATTACGCCAGCAACCCGATGCCGAATGTGGTATCTTCCACCGGCAATCCAGACTTTACGCAGGCCGCTGCCATGGTGGCACCGGCCGTAGTCCACATTACCACCACCTACCCGGGCCGGTCTGGTTCCAGGGGCTCCGGTGCGCCCTTTGATTTATTCGAAGAATTTTTCGGCATACCCCGCCAGCAGCGGCAGCAACCGCGGTCGCAACCCCCTGCCCAAGCCACGGGATCGGGTGTCATCATTTCACAAGACGGCTACATCGTAACGAACAACCACGTTGTGGAAGGCGCCAATAAAATAGAGGTCCAGCTCACGGACAAAAGGGTTGTCGAAGCCAAAGTGATAGGCCGCGACCCGAACACCGACCTTGCCCTGGTCAAAATCAACGAGAGCGGTCTTCCTTTCGTGAGGTTCGGCGATTCGGATAAAGTGCGCATCGGCGAATGGGTACTGGCCGTAGGTTATCCCCTTGGGTTGGAATCTACGGTAACGGCAGGGATTGTCAGCGCTACCGGCCGCTCTACGGGCATCATTGCCCGTGAGCTTCAACAGCGGCAGTACCAAGAGCGCGGCGGATACCCGCAATCAGACGATGAGCCCATCTTGAACACGGCTGTCGAATCATTCATCCAGACGGATGCGGTGATCAACAAGGGCAATAGCGGCGGGCCATTGGTCAATGCCGATGGCGAACTGATCGGTATCAACTCCAATATCATGACCCCCACGGGCACGTATGCCGGCTACGGCTTTGCCGTACCGGTCAATCTGGTCAAGAAAATATCAGATGATTTCATCAAATTCGGCCGGGTTAAACGCGGCTTGATCGGCATCACATTCCGCGAATTGGGCCCTGCCGCCGCAAAAGAACTGGAAATCGATGATGTGAACGGCTTATACATTATGGATGTTGTAGCCAAGGGGGCAGCAGAAGAAGCTGGTCTCAAGAAGGGGGATATCATCACGAAGCTGGATGGACGCACCGTCACTTCGTCTTCGGATTTGCAGGAACGCATCTATCGGTTGCGCCCCGGCGACAAGGTTAAACTCACCTACAAACGCGATGGTAAAGAACGCGATGTGACGGTGACACTGAAAGAAGACACCAGCTCATCAGAACGCGATAGGGACTCAGACAGCAGTGCAAAACGGAGCGCCACAGAAATCTACAATAAATTAGGCGCTGGCTTTGTGCCTGCAGACGATGCGAAAAAGAAGGAACTCGGTATCTCATCGGGCGTAGTGGTTACCCAAGTACACCGCGACGGGTTATTTGATTACTTCAATGTGCAGCGCGGCTTGGTGATTACCCAGATAAACGGGCAGTCGGTTAACAGTGCCGACGACGTAGAATCCGCACTCGCCAATTCTGAGCGCGGCATCATCCACATCGTAGGTGTGCCGCAACGCGGTAGCCGGGTGGAACTCAGAATACCGATTGATTACTAAACAACAACATTGATAAACAAAAAAAGGTGTTCCGGTTTCCCGGAGCACCTTTTTTGTTAACTAACTGTCGTGTAAATTACGTTAAGCCCACTGCTTAACAATATTCGTCAAAAGCAGCTACTAAGTTATCAGCAATCATCTGTGCAGGGCGTCCTTCGATCTGATGGCGCTCAATCATATGCACCAGCTTGCCGTCTTTAAACAACGCCATAGCGGGCGACGAGGGCGGATAAGGTAACATATAAGAACGCGCCCGATCTACGGCGTCTTTTTCCATCCCGGCAAACACCGTTACCACCTTATCAGGGTGTTTCTCATTTTTTATAGCCGTTACGGCAGCGGGGCGTGCATTAGAAGCCGCACAACCACATACCGAGTTAACCACTACGAATACAGTACCTTCCTGTTTGATGGCTGTATCTACCTCTTCGGGTGTTTTCAATTCTTCAAAACCTACACGGGTAAGTTCATCGCGCATCGGCGCTACCAAGTATTCTGGATACATTGTTCAGTCCTTTCTGTTAGTTTACTCAAATTCCCAGCAAAGATAACGCAATATAGCTGCCATAACAAACCGCTGTTTCACTGAAATGTCAGAATTCATGTATCACCGGCAATATGCAAATGGATAACATGTATTTTTTCAAACCCGATCCCGATTTTGTTCTTATTTTCTTACATCCTAACAAACCGAGAAGCGATCGTGAATGCTGCAATGATGTGCGCCATTGGCAGCGAGAAGCTCAGTTGCCCAAAGCAAACGTTGCAATAACGGGATAATGGTCCGAAAATGCGTCAGCCACCCCGGTGTTGACAATCGTTGCATCCGTACATTGCGTTGCGAGCGACGGACTGACGAGGATAAAATCCAGCCGCTCGCGGATGGGGATAAGTGATTCCCGTGTACGGACGGGGTTGAAATGCAACGGGGACGGAAAACTAAACCGATCGCTGCCATCCACGAACCGCTCGCACACATCGATTAAAGGAAAAGCCAAGAAAGTGGCCATTACGCTGTAATCAAGCTGGCCGTAGCTGAGCGTTTGACGGGTTTTTGGCTTCCGTTCTGCGTCTAACTGATTATACCACTTCATAAGCTCTGGATACTGCTTATCCAAGTGCGCGTCAAACGGCGAATGTGCATTAAAATCGCCTAAGACCACGTACTTTTCGTTAGACAACGATAGGTTTTTGCGCATGTACCGGGTAATCCTGGCAGATTCGCGAAGCCGCGTAGCGAAATCAGACGGGCATAAGTGGACCACGAAAAAGTCCGTACCATGGGTAGTCACATGCAGCATGCCGTGCCAAAGCCCTTCAATCATTTTCTTCTTGACGGTAATCGGCTTGTTGGAGGTCAGTCCAACAGGGAAGCCGTCCGCCTTCAATATAACCGCATAGTCATGCCCCCATGTGGCGGCGAGCTCCTGAAGTGTCTTGTCGGTAAAGCCGCAAAGCTCCTGCAGGGCGACCACATCGGGCTGCTGCGAAGCAACCCACGCCCCTAGTGCTTGGGCACGTGCCTTATCCCTACCGTAATCAAAGCCGTTATAAACGTTGTAGCTCATTACTTTTAACGGCTGAGCCGACCGTGCCCCGGGTTGTGCTCCTGCCGCATGCGCAACCAGCATTAAGAACATGAGCCCCCTTATAATTCGATGTTTCATAATTCTGACGTACATAATAAAACCCACCTGTCTTCCATTTGCCGAATGCCCGTATCTGAGCATCATTGCGTATCGTCGGCTTTATCAAGACCGTCGTTTCGCCAGACATGCAAATACGGATACTTGTCCCATCCAATACTGATGATGTCCAACGTGCCGTTTCCATCAAGATCGGCCACACGTGCGCCGAGGTGCCCCTCTTTGCCCGTATCCACCAGGTTTTCGGTGAAATTGCCCGTGCCGTCGTTTCTCCAAATTTGAAGTTTTAGGGCTTTCCCCTTATGCTCAGCCACGATGATATCCATATGGCCGTCGTTGTCCATGTCCGCCACATCCATATTATTCATCGAGTACTGGGTCACGACGGTGTGCCGCTCCCAACCTCCATTGGTGAGGTCAACAGACTGTTCAAACCAAAAGAGGTTCGCATCGGGCTCCCGTCCGGGATACCGTTCTTCCGATACCACGACGTCGGCTTTGCCGTCGCCGTTCATGTCTGCCACAGCAATCCGGTCTGCGTCAAACAAGGTTTGTCCGATCGGGAAAGATTCCCAGTTCCCCTGGCCATTTCCCGGATTCTTCCACCAAAAAATTTCCATACCACTCCCCTCGTCTTCTCCCTGCCGCCGCCCGGCCGCGATATCCAGCAGCCCATCGCCGTCGATATCGCCGACACCGAACCCTTCGTCTGATGCGTCGGGCGCGGCGTGGGTCATCGGCCAATACCCTTCGTGCCGGCTGATATCATCCGGGATCTCAAAATAATAAATACCCTCGCCGGTCGCGAGCATAACCTCTTTGCTCCCCCCGGGTATGATCTGGGCATTGGCATATCCCTGTCCATTCACATGGCCGGTGGCGGGCACTTCACCGATCTGTACACCTTGCCAGGCACTTCCCTGTTCATCCAGGGCCTTGAACCAATATACGGCCGGAAGGGCTGTTGCAATGATGCCGCCATATTGATGCCCCTTCACATCGACAAACAACATCCCGTCCACATTCATCCCCAGGTCTATCCGATGCCAGTGTTCCGTCATATCGCCGCCCGGATTTTGGTAAAAATAGCGGCCGGCGACGATATCCTTGAAACCATCGCCCGTTACGTCCGCCATATCAAGCCCGAAATAGCGCAACCATTCGGGCTGTGCCCAGTCGCCCCACTTCGCACGTTGATCATCTACCTGGATGTAATGCCATTGATTAAGTGAAACAATAGGTTGTGAATCACGATTGCCGGTCGCGGTACCGCACCGATATGCGCTGGCCGTCACGACCAACAGCACCATCCAAGTTGTAATGTTTAATTTTCTCATGAATTAATTACTTGTTTTTATCCCTTTGTTTATCCAAATATCCACCCGGGGTGCCTTCCAGTTATAAGGTTTCCCCAAAATATCGGGCAAACCATCCCCATTAAGGTCGACCATAACGCCCTCATGCAAGCCAAAACCCGAATGGATACGCATTTCCGCGAAGTTACCCTGTCCATCGCCAAACAATACCCGGGTCTTTGGGTCTGGGTTTTTACCCAATTGCATTTCCGCGAGGAAGACATCCAGGTGCCCGTCGCCGTTCAAATCGAGGACGGTAATGGAGTGGCCATCCATCACGTTTTCAATCAATATTTTACTCTTCCAGACGCCACGCTGCCATTCGTACAGCACCAACGGCGCCGTGCCATCCCCAGCAATCAGCAACACTTCCGGCCGGCCACCTTCAATAAAATCACCTACGGCAGTCCGCGTAAACGCATATCCGGCGTCAATGATGTTTGGGCGGAACGTGGTCCCCTCGATGTGTTTGAACCACCGGCCGCCGCCCACGATATCCGGCTGACCATCACCATCGATATCGATCGTGGCCAAGCCCTCGTGTTCGTTTGTTTTGCGCCAGCCCGGATAGGAGCCTCGCTGTTCCATTTCGCTGTCAGCACTCCATTGGTAAATGGGTACGCAGTTCCAGGGTTGAGTTTGCTTGGGGTCGTCAGGAATCTTCGCTAAGAATAAGGTCGTGCCCCCCTGGTTCCAAAAAACCAATTCGGTTTTCCCGTCGCCGTCAACATCCTCAAAAAGCTGGTCGTGATGTTTCGGCGCCCCACCGTCTTTAATCAAGCGGCGTACCCAAGGTTTGTCCGGGTCATAATTCGGATACGGATTTTCCCACCACCAGAGCTGGTTGCTCTGGCTGTCGCCCCCGAACACGATGTCCAGATCGCCGTCGCCATCGATATCATAAAACGCCGATCCCGCCTCGATGGGCAAACGCTCTTGGTCGACAACGTAACGGTCCCATCCGGTCGCCGTTCTCCGGTACCACACCACCGCCGGCGCCTCCGAGCGCTCGGCAATGATAAAATCATTGATGCCGTCCTGGTCGACGTCCATCACCAACGTTGCGGTCTGTTGGTTACCCGCATTCGGCGTGGGAAAATCACCATGCGCAGTAGAAACGTGCTCCCAAGTATATTCAAGATTCGATTTCGCTAACTGGGTTTTTGACGTATCCCGTACATGGATTCCTGTTAAATCGCCTTGAGAAGGTGCGGCATGGGTTAGCGTAGGGGTGATGCATGCAACATATAGCCCTAGGGCCGCTTTTGTGATGTTTGATAACATAATGGTACTATTAAAACGTCGTATAATCGGGTTGTTCGGTTTATTTCGTGCTTTTTATTACTAATTCAGGTCCGGGCAACAAGACCTCAATGCCATGATGCTCCGTATCCGAAAGCAACTCAATCGTATTCTCCCCCGCCCGAATCCATGCGGGGTCCAATTCGAAAATACGATATATCACATCATGTGCACTTTTACCGCTGGCCAACTGCAGCGGAACGCCATTGAATTTAAAATGATCTTTTACCCCCCCTTCGCCGCCGTCCCATATCAGGATGTGTAATTCGGCTTTATCAATCTTACCCGGAACCACATCCGCCACGATGGTGCACGTATTCAGTTTATTCGCCCGCGACCAAAAGGGAACGGGCAGGTCGTGCGACCGAAACCTATCGATGCGGGTATCGGTGCGCACTGGTATTTTCAGACCGGTCGTCTCTGGGGTGAGGTAACTGATGCGATCCCGGTCTTTGAAGTGGACCTCAGCCTTCACCTTAACGCCATGCTGCGGTTTGAGCATTGCCGTGTTCCACACCACGTTGAACGGTGCCGTGTCGCTGCGGCCCAGGTGATGTTGCGGCACCTTGCGTTTAGTATATCCATGCCAGTCCGTCTCCAATCCATTTCCATTCTCGTCAAAGCCTTCGTAATAGCCATAATACTCCACGTAGTCGATTTCTGCGTCATGCATTTCCGACAGGGCGAGCTGCAATTCAATAGCATCGGCCGATTGGACCGTGGCGACCACACTCGCTTCAAAGCCCTGCAGTCCGGCCGCAACCAAATCGGTATGCTCCCCTTTCAACGTGAGCACCAAGCACGCGTTGTCCATCAGGAAATGGCCCCAAAAGGAAAACCCCGCCTGACACGAAAACTGAAATACATTGTATCCGTTGACCAGATCCGTTATCTCCACCGGAATCAGTGGATAATGATACGTGCAGTGTCCTTTCGCGGTGCCCACCTCCGGAATCGCGTAGGTACTTCGTCCATTAACGGTCATGGCTTTAGCGGCAGTTCCGGGATGCCCTCCCCACAGCTCCAAATATAGGGCGGCACTCTCGATTTGGTCCAGCTCCTCTTCTGCCAATACTTGAATCATTCCATTGCCACGCGCTTCGACTCGTTTACCATACAGGGGATGCAACATGATATCCGGGGAGCTTACCCGGATGGATTGGTTGAAGTTCGGATTGCCATGTTCGAGGCCCTGTTGATACCAGTACCGTTTGATGAACTGGCCCGGAGTAGTCTCTTGGGCATGAAGTGTTGTGCTCAGCAGTGCAATAAGTGCAATCGCAGCAAAAGATATTCTTTTCATGGTTGTGTCGAAATAATCGTTAATTATCGTGTTTGTTTAATGCAAATTCGATTTATGCCTGTGCATTTGCTCGATGCAAGCTGCCGCCCACTCATGGTCTTCTTGGGTTATAATTTTACGTTCAAGAAAGCCAAACCTGAACGTGACATTTTCCGCAGTCATCAGCGACTGGGCACCCGTACCCCTACCAAAACCAAAAACAACCATCCCGTCTTCCGCATCTTTACCTGCACCGCTATTCCCCATGTAAGAAAAAATGTCGTTCAAGTGATCGTGTTCTTGCTGGGCCACAAAAAAGACCCGGTTTGTTTCTTGGTCGCCGAAGTAAGCCCACTGCCAAGTATCCGCAATGCTTTCACCATGGTTCAATGAAGGCACTTCATATCGCGGTCCGCCAAGATCAGTTCCCCAATATTTGAGGTAAGGGTTAAAACTACCGGCAACCGGCCCCTCGTACAAAAACCAATAGCTATGGTTTGGATCCGTCCGTTCCATGGTGAGTTCGACATGGTCATCATGAAACCTCCATAACCAAACCCACTTTCCGCTTTTGCTTTTCGTACGAATGGCGTTGCTATCGATCTGCTCGCTTATACATTGGTCAAACCCGGGGTGCCCTGCGCCGCCGTCATCAGAGCGGAAAACAAAATTCGGGAGACCGCGAAAACCTCCCGAGGCACCATCAGGCACCTTGGCGTGAGGGCTACCATTGTAATGCACCCAATCTATCCCATCGCAATCGATTATGCTCGATAATCCACCCCCGGCTTTATCCAAGTAATAAATCGCCGACTCGGTCGATACCACAAAATGCGACCTATCATTATAGATTTCTTCTTCGATGGTAAGCGGATTGCCCGACAACAAATTTATAACCATGCAAAACGCCAAGCTACCGAGGGATGTTTCCATAAATGCCAATAATTTAATCCAATTAATTTAAAAGCAATACATTTTGCCAGCTGATGCACTATTAATCAAGGGCATCAAGCTTATTACTTTAGACAAAGATAGGATACCTGAAGACGGCCGACTAACATTATTTTGGTATTAATATGAATTATATTGAATCGATTTCCTATATTGGTGCTTTTTATTAGTTATTATTGTTCAAACTAATCGACTTATGAACCCTATTTTAGAAAAGGTCACTGTCAGCTCCAACAGCTCCTTTGCACTTAAAGAAGAAATTCTTCCACACATCAAGATTGGATGGCATTTCCATCCCGAATACGAGCTGACGCTTTTTACAGAAAGTGTTGGGAAGCGATTTGTCGGCGACCACACCGATAGTTTCGGGCCGGGCGATTTATTACTGATCGGACCTCACTTGCCACATTACATGCGTAACGATGAAATCTATTACCGAAACGACTCTGATTTACGGATCAGGGCTATAGTGGTTCATTTTACCGAGGACTTTATCGGCGGTCAATTCTTTGATATTCCCGAGATGGGTATGGTAAAAAAATTATTGAACAATTCGCTTCGGGGAATCCATATTTATGGAGAAACCCAACAGGTGGTAGCGAAGAAAATGGAAGAACTATTGACCGTAGAAGGTTATGAGCGTCTTATCTGCCTGCTGGACATTCTTCAGCTGATCGCCCACTCCAGTGAGCAACGTATGTTATCGTCAATAGGGTATGAAAATTCATTCTCACTTAACGATGCGGATCGGATCAACAGTGTATTCGAATACGTGTTGCAGCACTTTACTGAAGACATAAGCTTAGCTGAAGTGGCGGCCCACGTACATATGAACGCCTCTGCTTTTTGTAAATTTTTTAAAAGTCGGACCGGCAAGACATTCACCTATATTCTCAATGAAATAAGGATTGGGCATGCTTGCAGGCTATTTATTGAACAAGACATCTCCGTATCAGAGGTCTGTTATGCATGCGGTTATAATAGTCTATCGTATTTTAACCGAAAGTTCAAGCTGATTACGAAATATTCGCCGATGGACTATCGCCGACGTTTTTATCACGAACCAAATGCCGCAGCACTCACCCTTGGCTAGGTGCCTGCTGCGGCATTTGGTTTTGTGGCCAGGAAACCGTCGATGGCTTACAACGCCAACCTTACCGCTTTCGCATAGTTCAGCTTGGCCTCTGGAGCATCATACAGCGCCCCTACCCTAAAAAAGTAGGGATGCCCGGGCGCTAATGTGGGGTGCGATGGCAAGTCGATTTCAAGTGAGAAAGTCGCATCCGGATCCGTTGGCTCATTCAGAACCTTTTCAACAGCTACTTTCCGTAAGGGCTCTCCGACAGCAGCTTCGGGATGTGCGTATAACCCAATTTTCCTTACATTATTAGGCCCCGTTTGTTCTAAATTGAACGTAGCGATCACCTTATCTCCCGCTTTCGCGATGGATACATTCTTCACACGGATGTAAGGCTGTACCTGAAAATCAATTTGCGTATCCCCTTTCACCTGGATTTCCTTTTTGTCGATTGGAAAGAAATTCCCTCTAACGGGCCGCACCGTATACGTACCTGCAAAAACCAGGTTGTTTCTGAACGTACCATCGTTTTTGACCACGAGATACTGGGTTGCTGGGTCGTCAAAACCCAGCTCAATATACTCGATTTGTGTGCCGTTAATGATATCTTGCTCTAGAAGCTCGCCGCTTTCAGCATCGACAATAGACCCAAACAATACGGCGTTCGGCATGTCATAATTATCCAACTCACAAGACATGAAGGTAACCACGCTTACCATCATCCATATCGTGTTTAATTTTATTACTTTCTTAGTCATAACTTTTAATATTGAGGATTTTGAACCAATCCGTTTGCGCCAATGCCCGGTATGGAAACGTAATAGTGCCTTGGATTGAATGTACGCGTAATTGTCCTAGACACCGTTCTACGCACAAAGATATAAGTTGCAGGAGAAGTACGTAAGTCAAGAAGGGGCACCAATGCTCTTCTAGGAGTGTTATTTAGTAGCGTGTGGAATTCGCGTCTACGGATCAAGTCCCAAAACCGCTTGTTTTCAAATGCCAGCTCAACCCTTCGCTCACGAATCACACTTTCAATGGTCAGGGGAATGTCTACGGTGTGGCCTGCGCGCCGCCGGAGCGCGTTGATGGCCTGTTCGGCAGTTAATTGGGCATTGTTAGCCGCGAAGCCGCTTTCTGCAACGGCCTCTGCATAATTCAACAGGATTTCTGCATAGCGAAATTCCATCCAGTCGGTAATAGACTGCCTATCCGCAGGGGTTATGGGCTGCGAGGATAACATCTTTTTGTAGCTGAACCCCGATCGCGTCATTTGTATATTCGCTGGGTTAAAACCAGAATACTGTGTCCAATCGGGCGCACCATAACTGTAGTAAGTCGTGCCGTCCACCGTAATTGCATTGTCGATTTCGATTTGAGCCTCTCCGTCCGGCTGAACATATCCCCCTTGAATAATGATGGTTTCACCTTTCCATTCTGTGCCCGGTAGGACCACCGTGCCCCATAAGCGCGCGTCCTTGTCTTTAAATATATCATATGGGTTTTCGAACCGCAGATATGATCGGTCTTTGCGATAGCCATTATAGTCATTCACATTACCGTCTTCCGTCGTGACAATGGGCGCACTATGACCTGGGTTAGTATAACTCTCATACAAATCGACGAACTCGAGTGATGGGTTCAGTCGTCCCGGGTACCCCCACCCGTTTGCCGTTTGGTTTGGGTTATACCAGACATCGTAATTGTGTCCATCGACCCCGGTCCTCGCAAAACCCTTGATAAATATGGGTTCGTTGCCGGCAGCATTGGGATATTCAAATAAAACACGATAGTTTTCTGCCGCTTCCTGCGGATTAGTCGGGTTCGGTTTGAACAGCCCAAACTTGCCTGACTCCATAATGGCGGCCGAAGCATCGATACAAGCTTCATAATACCTGTTAGCCTCACCGGCCGGTATGCCCACTAACCCTTGGTCAACGGCAGGCCCCGAGAGTGGTGATCTCGCCCAATGCTTTGCAATAGACGCCGCGTGGAGGGCGGCCCTCGATTTTAACGCGTATGCAGCCCACTTCGTAGCCCTTCGTTCGCCGCCCAGCCAGGTATCGGGGAGGTTCGCGATCGCGAGGTCGCATTCGCTTAACACGAAATCCCAAGTTTCCTGCTCTGTGCTTCTCGGAACTTTAAGCTTTTCCACATCGCCATCATATACCTGCGTTTCACGGATAAGCGGGACTCCGCCATATCGCTTGGCCAAGCCGTAATATGTGAAAGCCCGAATAAAAGCACCTTCTCCTAACATGCTTTTCTCTTCGGACTCCGTGAGACCAAGCGTGGGAATAATATCAATAAGCAGATTAACATCCCTTATTAGTTTATATCCCGGGTCCCACCAACTATTGCCTCCATTATTAAGCATCACATCCCATTGCGAGTGAACGGCTTCATCGGTCAAGAAAGCCATGGTCAACACCGAAGGGGCCATCCATTCGACATAAGACCAACCCCTGTCATAAAATTTAAAATCTTCTATGGGAAGTTGCCCATATAAGTTTGCCATGTAGACCTTTACGCCCATTGGGTTTGCGAAAAGCGTGTTCCCGTCAAGCTTATCTGTAGGCATTCTGTCCAAGAAATTCTTGCTGCAACCTTCCGATAGGAAAAGCAACATTATTAATCCAATAGTGGTACGGATTGTCTTATTTTTCATCATTTACTCCATTAAAAGGTGACACTAACACCCAGATTAAAACTCATGGTTAATGGATACGTATATCCACCGCTATAATCGCCCTCGATCTTCTCGGGATCGAATGGCCTCACAAAACGATCCGCCAGCGTGAACAGGTTGTGAGCATTTGTATATACCCGAATGTTTCTTACACCCGTTTTCCGGATGAAGGGCGAATTGACCGTATAACCAATCATGATGCTCTTCAGACGTAGGTAAGTCGCATCTTTCCGCCAAACCTCACTTTCATTGCTTATCGCCCCCCTATCGGGATCAAAGCGTGTAGCGGGCCATGCACCCGGTATCCACTCACTATCCGGATTATACGGGTCCGCTTGATGCCACCTGTCGAAGAAAAACGCCGGCGAGTTGCCGTTAAAATTAAAGACACCGGCATACGTTTGCCCAAATCGCAGGGTATAGTTTCCAGCGCCTTGTACCACGACATTCACGTCAAACCCTTTCCACTCGGCATCCAAAACTAGTCCGTAATAGTATTTTGGTTGGCCATTCCGGAAAAGTGGCAACATATCTCGGCTATCGATAATGCCGTCGCCGTTAACATCCCGATATCGAAAATCACCAGGAAGTTCCCGTGCATTGCCCAAGTTTCCATTTTGCAATGGAGCAACGTAGATTTCCTCTTGATTTTGGAATTGCCCCTCAACAGTATAACCCCATATCAAATCATTCCACCTGCCCTCGGCGCCATTTCTCCACCGGTCCCAGCTACTTCTGAAAGGGGCCCGTTCCACATAGTTGTTCATGGTTCTTGAAAAGCTGAAATTGCCACTGATCCCGTAGCTGACTTTATTAATTGTATTCCGATGGGATACAGCAAGTTCGAAGCCTTGTGTCCGGTCACTGTTCAAGTTTTCTTGAGGTAACGTGCCGCCAAACGTGTTGGGTACTGATACGTTGCGATATGCTAATAACCCCGTCCTATCGCGACGGAACACATCGGCTTCAAACGCCAATTTGCCACGGAACAACGCCAAGTCCAATCCGATATTTTGAGTGCGCGACTGGAACCAGGTAAGATATTCATTTACAATAGATGGAGAAGCGGCACCACTGAGGTAGGTGCCATCAATAAATTCATAACCCCGTCCACCCGCTGTGGAGAAAGCCTGCACATACTGGAAGGGTGCCCCCGCATCTTCACCGATTATCCCATACGAACCCCTAACTTTAAGGTGGGTGAGGAAGGACACATGATCTTTCATAAAACGCTCTTCGGAAATCACCCATCCACCCGAGACAACCGGAAAGAACCCCCATCGCCTATCGGGATGATAACGATACGATCCGTCGTATCTAGCGGCCGCTTCAAGAAGGTACTTGTCTTTGAACGCATAATTGAATCGGCCGATATACGATATATTCGCGGTTTCATTCTCGTGCCCGCGGTTGGTTTGGTTATTTTGGCTGGCTTGGTCAATTTGGTCGTTGGTGTAAAACTCGTATTCGCGTTGAAGGAACGAGCTACGGAACCAACTCTCCCGCTGCTCATAAACCGCAGTAGCCCCGATCCGGTGTCCGTTGGCAAACAATGTATCGTAGCCCGCTTGCAACTGAAAATTCACCCGATTGAAATCTCGGTTTGTATTGGAGATCCTCGCTGGATTATTTTTTTCGAAAGGCAGGTAAACATCATCCTCCTTATCGTACGAATAAACCAGGTAAGATTTTCCGAGGTACTTGACGAGCTCATTGTTGCTATCGTAGGCCGCCGTAGCTTTCAATTGTAACCCTTTTACAAACGGGGTGGTGTACGTAAATGAAATAGACGACTGAAACGACTTATTTCTGGTATCGTCATATCCGGTGTAATTCTTATCTGCAAGAAGAACCGGGTTATCCAATGGCAGCACCAAGGCAGGATAATCAGGGTTGTTGTTCGCATACACCTGTTCAATCGGCAAACTGGTTCGGGTCTGTTTGAAAATGGTAAAGAAATCCGTGCCAGGCTTATTTCGCCGATCTGCTCTACCCGAAAGGGATACGTCAGCGGTGAAGTTTTTTGCCAACCTTGCCGTGAGGTTCGACCGAAACGTATACCGTTTATAATTCATGTCTTTGGATCGCAGTAATCCATTATCGTTTTGAAAGCCAAAACTCAGGAAATAAGACATTACCTCGGAGCCTCCCTGAGCAGAAATGTTATCTTCCGCTTGCGACGAATACGACCTGAATGTTTCGTCATACCAATCAGTCGACCCATAACCGGGCAATCCCTGCCGGTATTTTTCCAGTTCCTCTTTAGGGAGAATGGGGGTTCCGCCACCGTTGACAGTCGCTTCGTTCAGCATTTCCATATATTGGGCAGCATTGGTCATCTTCGGCATCCCTGTTGGAAACTGCAAGCCGGAAACGTGACTGTAGGTAAACCTAGCTCTACCCGGTGTACCTTTCTTGGTCGTCACGATGACAACTCCGTTCGCGGCGTTTAATCCATAGATGGCCGCTGATGCATCTTTCAAGATGGAAATGCTTTCAATATCTTCCGGATTTAGTTTTTGGAACTCACTTGCCCCGTCGCGGGGAATTCCATCGATTACGTATAACGGCGTTCCATAGCCTCTGATATTGATCATCGTGTTAAAATCGCCGGGTTCACCCGTTTGCTGCCTAATCTGTAAGCCCGGCATTTTTCCTTGCAGGCTTTGGGCTAAGCTGCTATGTGTCGTTGTCCGTAAGTCTTCCGCCACAATGTTTGAAACAGCTCCCGTCACGTTACCCCTTCGTTGTGTTCCGTACCCGACAACAACCACCTCATCTAAGTTGGACGCTACTTCACTAAGCGTCACCGATAACGAGTTATCGGTTTGATCCCGTATCAGAAAGGCGCTTTCCACATAACTTTCGTATCCCAGTAAACTGAATAAAACGTCGTACCTCGTCCCTACGTTGAGGTTCCTGAAGCTAAACTGCCCTCCGTCGCTAGTCGATGTGGTTTGCACGTGATCGCCTACCGAACTTTGCACCTTTACCGTTACTCCGGATAGTGGTGCCCCGGTCTGGTCTAAAACGATGCCCTTGAACTCGGCGTTGGTACGCTGGGCATGCGCTACCGTGGCGCAGAACAGCGATAATACACCGATCCACGCGCTGAAAATTAACAGGTGTTTGTTTCTTTCCATTTTTATTTTGTGTTAAATTTTTGACAATAGTTTTTCCTTGCTTCGTTTATCTATCTCCATATATCGTTATGTAATTGTATTTGTTAAACCGGGTTTAGCCGCCGATGGATTTTCAATATCAATCGTATTTACCTGTTTATAACTTAGGGATAAAGATAGTGAACCGAAAATGCGTAAACTTACATTATATTGGTCGAGCTTTGCACTATATTGAATCCATGTGCGCCACAACAAAGAAATCGCGGTATTATTGTTCAATATTAGGCCATAAATGAAACCAAGGTATCATTCATGATTCGGTCTTACTGAGATTTGCAGCATTAGGATAAGGGCCCACAGCCGTCCAACCTCCATCAACAACGATGGTTTGGCCGGTGATATGGCTTGCATCTTCGGAAAGGAGAAAAAGCGTGGCTTTTGCAATATCACAAGGAAAGGCCGTCTTGCTGTCGGGTATGAGTTGCTTCCATTTATTTTCATACGCCGGATCCTCCAAAAGGGTACGTTCAGTAATGGTCGCTCCCGGAGCGATGGCATTGACGGTGATGCCATGGCGGGATAAATCAAGTACCAAGCTACGGGCCATCATATGCAAGGCCGCTTTGGTCATCGAATAAACAGCAAGCTGCGGGTACGCGCGCAGGCCAATGGTAGATGACATTAAAAGAATCCGACCTCCGTTCCCTTGTTTCCGCATCTGTATGGCAGCTTGTTGAGCTATAAAAAACGGCCCTTTAAGGTTGAGGTCGACAACTTTCTGGAAGTTTTCCTCCGTGAACGCAAAGAAATCGCCAAACAAGGTATAGCTTGCATTCGCAACCACCAGATCAACCCGGCCGAAATATGCGATCGTTTGGGCAATCATTTGCTGTATAAATGCAACGTCGCCGGCATCCCCTGCCAACGCAACACATGTGCCGGGCCCTTCTAACGAGAGCTTTTCGGTAGCTGATTTTGCCAATTCAGGGTCAATATCATTCAGCATTACATTGGCACCGCTCCTTACCAGTTGATGAGCGATCTCAAAGCCAATGCCTTTGCCTGCTCCTGTTATAATTGCTGATTTGTTTGAAAATTTCAGAGACATATTGGGTTAATTTGTTAAATATGGTTTCTATATAAATGCATCGGGTTGCTCAGTATCAAGCATCACGATTCATGGGTTTGGGTAAGTTGGGATACAACAATACTTTAACTGCCTTTTTCTGTTCGGACAGGTCGAATCCAAGGCGCCAATCCGCCAGAGGCAATTCGTGTGTAACCACTTCATGCACATCCAGCTGTCCCTGTTCCAAAATTCGCAAGGTCTGGTGCCACGTATCGCGGGTATAGCCCACCGACCCACTAATTGTCAGTTGTTTGAAAGCGACAAGATCCCACGGCATACTCAAATCCTTACCGAAATGGCCTACTTGCACATAATGGCCTAATGGCCGCAGCGCTTGCAAGCAATTCCGGACGGAGCCCGCTGCACCGGCACATTCGATAGCAAGGTCGACTCCCTTTCCACCGGTCTCTTCCGCAATAACTGCCTCAAGGTCGTCTTGATCGATTTTCACGATCCGGGCAGCGCCATATCGTTGCGCATTGTCCAAGCGTACGTTATCGTCAGCCGTTCCTGCTACAATGGTCTTGAGCCCTTGGGCCGCCAACAGCTTGAGACAAAGCAATCCTATTGGCCCTGGGCCCGATAACAAGACGACGTCGCCCAGCTTGAATCGTGCGATGTCACACACGGCATGGACAGCGGCAGCAAGCGGCTCGACCAATGCACCTTCTTGCATCGTTACTTTAGCTGGAAGCTTGAACAGTTGATCAGGACGTACCGCCACGTATCTTGCAAAGGCTCCATTAACGCCATGGCCCATTCCTCGTCTTTTTTCGCAAAACATGAATTGACCGTTATGGCAATACTGGCATAGCCCACATGTGACGGCAGTCGCTCCCAATACGGCGAAAGAGCCATTTGGGTCGATACCTTGCACGTGCGCCCCTACCTCCACGATAGTTCCCGCAAACTCGTGGCCGAGTATGACAGGAGGGAAGTTTCGAAAGGTGTCGTTGTACACATGCAGGTCTGTGCCACAGATACCGCAGCAATGTACTTCGAGCATGACCTGCGTATTCCCGCACCGCGGTTCGGGCACATCCATTAGCACCACATTTCCCGGTCCTTTATCGAATTTAACTAAGGCTTCCATACGATTCTTTTTTAAGGGGTTCAGAAAGAATATTAAGCACGGCTTCCACAATATTAACTGCCCGCAAGCCATACTGATCTAGCAGTTCGTTGGCATGTCCGGATTCGCCGAAAACATCCATTACGCCAACACGGTGTACGGGGCAGGGATACGACTGCGTTACCACACCGGCTACGGCCTCGCCCAATCCACCGATGACGGAGTGCTCTTCTGCTGTGACAATACCTTGGGTTTCCCGAGCCGCGGCGATAATAGCTTTTTCATCCAACGGCTTTATCGTTGGGTAATGCAGCACCCGTACGCTATAGCCCTTTTCCGTTAAGCTGTCGGCCGCCATCAGCCCTTCACTGACCATAATGCCGGTGGTGATGATGGTAACATCCGAGCCCATGCGGAGCAGTTTAGCTTTCCCGATTTCAAAATCCCCGTGAATCTCCGCGACCACCGGATAGGTATCTCGCCCAAACCGCAGGTACACCGGCCCCACGTGGTACGCCGCTGCCCGGGTCGCCTGCTTGGCTTCTTCGTAATCGCCCGGTACAAGTACCGTCATATTCGGAAATGACCGGGCAATCGCGATGTCTTCAATACTTTGGTGTGAGGCCCCGTCGCCCCCCGTGCTGATACCACAATGTGTAGCGCCGATTTTAACATTCAGTTGTGGATAGGCAATTGAATTTCGCATTTGGTCGCCCGCTCGGCAACAAGCAAATACCCCAAACGTAGACGCAAAGGGCAGGAAACCTTCAAGTGCCAACCCGGCCGCTGCCGAAAGCATATGCTGCTCCTGCACTCCGCAATTAAAAAAGCGATCCGGGTGAGCTGCTTGAAAATCCACTGTTTTCGTTGCTTTGGCCACATCGGCATCCAAGACCACCAAATCCGGTATTTCGGCTGCCAGTTCCAGCAACCCATCCACATATCCCTGTCGTGTCTGTTTAAACTCCATGTCCCAGTTCCTCCATTGCTTTGCGAAAATCATCCTTCCCCGGCGGCGTACCGTGCCAACTCGCTTCATGCTCCATAAACGACACCCCCTTGCCTTTCACCGTATGGGCAATAATCATGGTCGGGCGCGAGGCGTTCGCCTTTGCCCGTTGCACGGCCGCGATAATCTGGGCAAAATCATGCCCGTCAATTTCGTCTACATCCCAACCGAAGCTTTCCCACTTCGGACGAAGCGGATCCAACGGCATCACCGTTTCCGAGTGGCCGTCCGTCTGTAAATAATTGCGGTCTACAAACGCGATAATATTGCCGAGCTTGTACTTATTGGCAAACATGGCCGCTTCCCACACCTGCCCTTCCTGCAGCTCTCCGTCGCCGCAAAGAATGTAGTAGTGGTGCTGTTGGTTTCGCAGCTTTGCGCCCAATGCCATCCCAACTCCGGTGGAGATCCCCAATCCCAGTGTCCCCGTCGATGCATCGATACCGGGGGTTTTGGGCTGGTACGGATGCCCTTGCAAGTGGGATCCGGGGCGCCGGAACGTTTGCAGATCGCTTTCCGGAAAATAGCCGCAATCGGCCAAAACCGCATAAACCACCGGCGTGCAATGTCCTTTTGACAAGATAAATCGGTCGCGGTCACGCCAGTCAGGCTGCTCCGGCCGATGCCGCATGAGGCAGTAGTACAGTGCCACCACGATTTCCACTGCCCCCAGACTTCCGCCCACATGGCCCGAGTTCGCCCGGTGCACCATCTCAATGATGGATTTCCGGGTTTTAAGCGCTTTCGCTGCAAGAAATGATCGATCGGTCATCGTTCTATTTTTTCATCGGTTACACATCCTTCGGAGGCCGAAGTAACTGAATACGCATATTTGAATAAGATGCCCTGGCCGGCATTCAGCGGAGGTGCCTGCCACAGCTCCCTGCGCGCCGCCAGCTCGGTGTCGCTCAACTGCACGGAAAGCGTTTTGGCAACGGCATCTATAGAAATGGTGTCCCCATCTTTCAGCAGCGCGATGTTTCCACCATCCTGGGCTTCGGGCGTCACATGTCCGACAACAAACCCGTGTGTGGCTCCCGAGAACCGCCCGTCGGTGATCAGGGCCACGTCCTTGCCCAGCCCAGCCCCCATCAGCGCGGCGGTAGGCTTCAGCATCTCGGGCATGCCTGGCCCCCCTTTGGGGCCGCAATACCGGATGACCACGACATTCCCCGGTTTGACCCGCCCCTCGAAAATCGCTTCATTGGCATCCGCCTCCGAATTGAAAATCTTGGCTGGCCCCGTAAAAACCTCTCCCTCTTTCCCTGTAATTTTAGCCACTGCACCCTGTTCCGCCAGGTTGCCCTGTAAAATCTCCAAGTGGCTGGTGGGCTTCAACGGCATATGAATCGGGCGGACGATATCCTGGCCCGCCTTTAAGTCGGGCACCCCATCAAGGTTTTCCCGCAATGTTTTGCCCGTAACCGTCAGGCAATCGCCGTGCAAAAGCCCTTCCCGCAGCATCATTTTCATTACGGCAGGTACGCCCCCGACGTTAAATAAATCTTCCATGACGTAGTTGCCGCTCGGTTTCAAATCGGCCAGTACGGGTGTGCTGTCGCCCAGCCGCCGGAAGTCGTGGATGGTTAGCGGAACACGCACGGTTTTCGCCAGTGCAATCAAGTGGATTACCGCATTGGTGGAACCGCCCAGTATAATAATCAGCCGGATTGCATTTTCAAATGCTTCGCGCGTAAGGATGTCTTTAGGCTTGATGTCTCGCTCCAGCAGCAACCGGATGGCCTTACCGATCGCCCCAGCTTCCCGGTGTTTGTACGAGCTCACCGCAGGGTAGGATGAATTGAACGGCAAGCTCATCCCCATGGCCTCTACCGCCGACGCCATGGTATTGGCCGTATACATGCCGCCGCATGCTCCTTGTCCCGGGCAAGCGTGCAATACGATATCATCAAATGCCGCTTCGTCGATTTCGCCCGCCACTTTCTTGCCGGTGGCCTCAAAGGCAGACGTAATGTCCAGCTTATGGCCGTTGTGGTAGCCGGGCTGTATGGTCCCCCCATACATCAGAATACCCGGGCGGTTCAGCCGGCTCATGCCCATCAGGGCCCCTGGAATGTTCTTGTCACACCCCACCACCGCTACGATACCATCGTACCATTGTGCTCCTCCGACCATTTCAACCGAATCGGCTATGAGGTCTCTCGAGGGCAGCGAATAGCGCATGCCGCTTGATCCCATGGAGATCGCATCACTTACGCCCGCGGTATGGTAGATCAGGCCCACCATATCCGCTGCGCATACACTGGCTTTTACTTCCAACGCAAGGGCATTCAGGTGCATATTGCAGGGATTACCCTCCCAGCCGGCACTTACGATCCCCACCTGCGGCTTTTTTAGGTCATTTTTGGTCAATCCAATCGCATGTAGCATCGCCTGTGCGCCCGGTTGCGTATCGTTTTGGGTTACTTGTCTACTGTATTTATTTAACTCATGCATAAGGTTTCACGTTTGGTTACCCATTTATTTTCATCCCGGACCACGATGTGCCGGGGCTGATATGAAGGCTCACTCCCTCAGTCCGAGTACGTTTCGATTCATCTCGCGACTCATCGAACTGGCCGCGAAATCGTCAAAGGCATACGGGGTCACTTCGATCAGGTGGCGATTAATAAATTCAGCCCCTTCCCGGGCTCCCTGTTCCGGGCTTTTCACAAAACACTCCCACTCCAATATTGCCCAGCCGTCGTAGCCCAATTCCGTCAATAGCGTGAAAATGCGCTTAAAATCAATCTGTCCATCCCCCAACGAACGGAATCGACCTGCGCGCTGCTGCCAGTTGTTAAAGCCGCCATATACCCCCACGAGCCCACTGGGATTAAACTCCGCGTCTTTAACATGGAATGCCCGGATGCGGTCGGCAAATAGTTTTATGAACTCCACGTAATCCAGCTGCTGCAGCAAGAAGTGACTGGGATCATACGTCAGGCATGCTGCCGAGTGCCCGCCCACTTTATCCAGGAACCGTAAAAACGTAGCACCATCGCACAGGTCCGACCCCGGATGCAGTTCGAAACCAAAGGTAATCCCGTGGTCGTGGGCAAAATCCAACAGGGGGAGCCATCGCTTTGCTAGCTCGCCGAATGCTTCGTCGATCAGATCGCCCGATCGTTGCGGCCAGGGATACATGTAGGGCCAGGCAAGCCCCCCTGATAACACCGAGATGGAGGTTGTTCCGAAATGCGCCGATGCAAGGACCGTGTCGCGAAGCGCTTTGGCCGCCCATTCAGCCCGTTCGGTTCCGCTGAGCCCAGCCGGGTAAAACGACTGGAACAGCATTTCATACGCCGGATGGATGGCCATCACCTGGCCCTGCAGATAAGCCGCGAGCTCAATTAATTCCAATCCGTTCGCCTGCAGTATTCCCAGATACTGTTCGCAGTAATCCTTCGAACCCGCCGCCATACTTAAATCAAACACACGGGCATCCCAGGTTGGCACCTGTACCCCTTTGTACCCCAGGGAGGCCACCCACTTTGAAATCGAGGCCATGTCGTTGTAGGGCACTTGATCCCGGAGGAATTGTGCCAAGAAAATGCCCGGTCCTTTCATTGTTTTCATCTTCCAATTCGTTTATTTGCAACCGCAAAATAGCCAATTTCCGCCTGCCATTTCCTGCCTCATAATGCCCATGCCCTATCGCCCTTTTGGTACGGGTAATCGCCATCATAACGCCCGGGAATCTGCACGTAGCGCAACGCCTTGGTCGCACCGATTTCGGAGGTGAAGTAACCGAGCAGCGTCAGTTGCTTGAATAAATGGAAATAGTGGTCCGCATCCGTTGTCTCCTTCGTCAATTGGTACGCCTTGGCCTCCTTATCGATCGGTGCCAGCAGTGCCGTCCGCTCATCGGCCGTCAGTTGCTGGAATTCCCTGCCGTATCGATCACGGGACGCCCGTTGGAGCGCATCCATTCCATCCACAAACACAACCTGATGCTTCTCGTCGTAACAATCCCGTACCATGACGGGGATAAACGCCCCCACCCCCGCTTCCTTTGCGCCCGGGGTATAGGTAGGCGGCAGTATGGTGTCGGCTACATCCCCCAGCAAATCCATCGTCGATGATTCAAAAAGATCGTCCACGCGCGGGGTACGCCGGCGCGTACAGCCGGTCATAAACAGGTGCCCCCCCACCACCGCACTCCCCAGGATCCATCCGACGCAGGCCAGTGCCTCCCTTCTGGTCATCATTCCCGGCGTCCTCATAAGTCGTAATTCAGTTCCCATCCCTTACGGTAGGTGCGTTTAACAAACTGGTTAACGGCATCGAAGTTGGTCACTTTCATGTTCTCATTATCCCAAAGAAGGCGCCTGTTGCGGCCCGGGTATTTGCCGTCGATGTTCAGGCCGGCGCCGCGGATGGCCAGGTTGGCCATCAACAGGGCTTCCGTGAGCGGACCCGAGATCTCGAAGGGCGCACTCACCGGCTTGTTGCCGTAACCGGCGATGCACGCTTCCACCCATTGCGCATAGTGGCCGGCAATCCCGCCCGGCACCCGCTTGTATTTAACCGGCACGTCGGGTTTCGAGGTGCCGGACGATGCCGACAACAACCGCGGGTTTTCCGCATAGCAGTTCGCTTGCATTTTACCCTTTGTCCCGATGAAAAGAATGCCGTTCCCACCATCGCCGAAGGCCTCGTCCGGCCCAAGCTCCTCCGGCCTATCGGGCTGCATTCCCCCATCCATCCAATGGATTCTGACATCCCCGGCCGTTTTTTCCGTCTTCGGGAACGTCAGTACCGCATAGCTTGAAGGCGGGCAGCTATCGGGAAAATCTGCCCGATTGAACCGGCCCTGATATACGGTGCCCACGCTGGCCTGTACATCTTTCACATACTGGAGGCCGAGTATACTGAAGGGCGCTTCCATGATGTGGCATCCCATGTCGCCCAATGCGCCGGTGCCATACGCCCACCAGCCCCGCCAGTTGAACGGAGCGATGTTATCGACATAGTCCCGGTAGGGCGCGGTACCCAACCAGCAGTCCCAGTCCAATCCCTTCGGTATCCGGCCTTTGCGGGCCGGCCAGGGGATGCCCTGCGGCCACACCGGCCGGTCGGTCCAGCAGTAAATGGTGTGGATATCTCCGATAAGGCCGGCGTCGAACCATTCGCGTAAAATCCGGACACCGTTACCGGACGCCCCTTGGTTGCCCATTTGGGTAACGACCCCGTATCGTTTAGCCGCATGTGTCAACACGCGCGCCTCCCAGACATCGTGTGCAAGCGGTTTTTGCACATACACGTGCTTACCCAACTGCATCGCGGCCAATGCTTGGATGGCGTGGTTGTGATCCGGACTCGAAACCGAAACGGCATCGATGTGTTTATGTTCCCGATCAAGCATTTCCCGGAAATCCTTGTAATACCTCGCCTTTGGGAAGCGCTTAATCGAAGTCGCCGCCTCGCGGTCATCGACATCGCACAGCACGGCGATTTCGGCTTTGCCGCTTTCGTGAAAGGCCTTCAAATCGGTCGAGCCCTTCCCCCCGACCCCGATTCCGGCAACAATTAGCTTGTCGCTGGGCGCTGTATACCCTTTTCCGCCCAGTACATGGCGGGGCAAAATCATAAATCCTGTGGCCGCCAACGCGCCCGTTTTCAGGAAAGTCCGTCGCGTGTGATCATTTCCCTTGTGTCTATTCATTTTTTCCGATAATTAGGTGGCTAAAATTCCAGTCGATCATTCCGATTATAAGTTCCCCTTTTTCAGTTCTCCAACTGCAAAATCGACGGCTCGGGCCGTGAGTGCCATATACGTAAGCGAGGGGTTTACACACCCACCCGAAGTCATGCATGCACCGTCGGTCACGAAAACATTCAACGCATCCCACACCTGGTTGTAGGCGTTCAGCACCGACGATTTCGGACTCCGCCCCATACGGGCGGTACCCATTTCGTGGATGCCCATACCAAATTCATACCCTCGGTCGTAGCCCTCCACATCCTTCACGCCGGCCGCATCCAACATCGCCTCGCAGTCTTGGACCATATCCTTGCGCATGGCCCGCTCGTTTGCCTTGATTTCCATGTCCATTGCCAAAACAGGTAACCCCCACTTATCCCGCATGTCGTGGTCGAGGAAGATGCGATTCTCGTGGTAAGGCAAAATTTCACCGAAGGCGGTAAAACCGACAGACCAGTCGCCCGGTTCGCACAGCGCGTCCTTCCACGCCCCGCCGATGCTCATCTCGGCCACCTCGCCGCTCCATCTGCCCCTTGTCGCCGCGCCCTGGTACCCGAAGCCACGGACGTAAGGTCGATGATCGTCGCCCACATTCCGGAACCGCGGAATATACAAGCCCGTAGGCCTTCGCCCGTAATAATAGCGGTCTTTATACCCTTCGATGCGGCCTCGGGCACCACAGCGGAAATGGTGATCCATCGCATTATGGCCAAGCTCGCCGCTGCTGCTTCCCAATCCTCCTTCCCACACATCCGTTGCGGAGTTCATCAATACCCAAGTGGAGTTGAAGGCCGATGCACACACAAACACCACCTTGGCAAAATACTCGTACGTTTGGTGCGTCTCCGCATCCACAATTTCCACCCCCGTCGCCCGTTTGGTGTCTTTATCGTAGAGGATACGTGTCACAATCGAAAATGGGCGCAGCGTGAGGTTATTCGTGGCCATCGCTGCCGGCAACGTCGACGACTGCGTGCTGAAATACGCACCGAAATTGCACCCCAGCCAACATTGGTTCTGGAACTGGCAATTGATGCGGCCTTCGTGAGGAACACTCAGGTTAGCCACACGCCCAATGATAAAATGGCGTTTACCACCGTAATGTTTTTTAATGCGATCGGCCAGGTCTTTTTCCACCACGTTCATGGGCATGGGGGGAAGGTACTCGCCATCAGGCAATACATCTAATCCATCACGGTTTCCACTAATACCTGCCCATTTCTCTGCGTAGTTGTACCATGGTGCGATATCCTTGTAGCGGATGGGCCAGTCTACGCCATGTTCGTCTTTCACGTTTGCTTCGAAATCAAGGTCACCCAGGCGATAGCTCTGCCGGCCCCACATCAGCGAGCGCCCCCCTACGTGGTACCCCCGGTACCAATCGAACCGCTTGACCTCCCGATAAGGACTGTCTTTTTCCGTCACCCAAAAGTCGAGATTCTTCTCATTCAACGGGTAATCCCGGCTCAATACCGGATAATCCGCGATCATCTGCTGCGTGCGCCCACCGCGATGCGGGAATTCCCACGGATGTTTAGTCGCAGCAGGGTAATCTTCTACGTGCTTCACATCGCGGCCTCGCTCCAGCATAATGGTTTTCAGCCCCTTCTGAGTTAACTCCTTTGCCGCCCATCCACCCGAAATCCCCGATCCGATTACAATCGCATCGTACCTATTATTAGTTGCCATAAATAAGGTGTATTTACTCGTTTCATTCGCCCCAGTGATTATCCTAATTTTTAGGCCGACACGAACTACCCATAATTTTTCGTTTATACCCGCTCATTGCCCCAATCGCCAAATCACAAAACTATCCCGTTCAGATGCGGACACCTATGTATCCTAAGCTGTAAACGAGGTTCGTCACTTACCTGATTAATCCGATTCGTTAACAGAAGCAAAACTAACGGAAGAAGGAAGGCAATACTTCCACTCATTTGGCTCATTGTTGTACAATATTGAATTTATAGCATGAATAATACTTCAACAGCGGAAATATTGTCTTGCTTTCCGACTACCCTTATCGAAAGCGTGTACAACATCGATTTCTAACCAGCTTATGCATTGTACGGGTTTTCTGAATTTGAAAATCCGTGGCGAATGGCGTACCTTTGCACTTATTAATTCGTTTAGCTTATCGCATTATGTCATCGATAGACACCGCATACGTACCCTATAAAGTCAAAGACATCAGCCTCGCGGAATGGGGCCGCAAAGAAATCGAGTTGGCCGAGGCCGAAATGCCGGGCCTGATGTCGCTCCGCGAGGAGTTCGGCGCCTCCAAACCACTGAAAGGTGCCCGTATCGCTGGATGCCTGCACATGACCATCCAAACGGCTGTCCTTATCGAGACCCTCATCGAATTGGGTGCCGAGGTAAGCTGGTCGTCGTGCAACATTTTCTCTACCCAAGACCATGCTGCTGCAGCAATTGCCGCCAAGGGCATACCAGTATACGCCTGGAAGGGCATGACGGAAGACGAGTTTAATTGGTGCATCGAGCAAACGTTGTTCTTCGGCGAAGATCGCCAGCCACTCAATATGATTTTGGACGACGGCGGCGACCTCACCAATATGGTCTTCGATAAATTTCCCGAATTGATTCCCGGTATCAAAGGCCTCTCCGAAGAGACCACCACAGGCGTGCACCGCCTGTACGAGCGGATGAAAAACGGTACATTGCACCTGCCTGCCATCAACGTCAACGATTCGGTCACTAAGTCCAAGTTTGACAATAAATACGGTTGCCGCGAGTCGCTGGTGGATGCCATCCGCCGTGCTACCGACCTGATGCTGGCCGGCAAGGTTGCCGTGGTAGCGGGATATGGCGACGTGGGCAAAGGCTCTGCGGAATCGCTAAGCAGTGCCGGCGTGCGTGTCATCGTCACCGAAATCGACCCGATTTGTGCATTGCAAGCCGCAATGGAGGGCTACGAAGTGAAAAAGTTCGCGAATGCGGTAAAAGAAGCCGATATTGTGGTAACCACAACAGGCAACCGTGATATCGTCCGCGGCGAGCACTTCAAGCTGATGAAAGACAAAGCGGTGGTATGTAATATCGGGCATTTCGATAATGAGATCGACGTGGCGTGGCTCAATGAAAACTATGGCAACACCAAAGTGGAGATTAAGCCGCAGGTGGATAAATATACGATAGATGGCAAAGACATCATCCTGCTGGCAGAAGGCCGTTTGGTAAACCTCGGATGTGCCACGGGGCATCCATCATTCGTGATGAGTAATTCGTTTACCAACCAGACGCTGGCCCAGATTGAATTGTGGACCAACACGGAAAACTACGAAAACAAGGTGTACACGTTGCCTAAACACCTCGACGAAAAAGTAGCCCGCCTGCACCTGGCAAAGATCGGGGTGGAGCTGGACGTACTGGACCCCCATCAGGCGGAATATATCGGCGTGCCGGTAGAAGGGCCTTATAAGCCGGAGCACTATCGGTATTAATACTATCTGAGATCCAGAAATCCTTTCACAGCTTCCAGCGCATTCCGGTGCCGCTCCTCACCCAGCCCTGATATGAGCCGGTAGTTCGCGTTGAGAGCTTTCAGTTCATTATGCCACACTTCCATGAAATGTTCGCGCAAGTCGGGGAAGTCCCTTAATGGGTCGTCCACCCACGGCAAGTCGATATCCAACAGTAAATACAGGTCATAGTAGCTTGCTTGAAGTGCATCCAGCACCTCATCCGGCGTTTGGCCAAAAAGATGGTCGCACCATATTTTGATGGTAAGGAACATGGTATCGCAAACCAATATATTGTTTTGTGCCAGCGGCACCAGGCTGCGCTCCAGGGCCACCTGCCCATAGAACATGTTCATTTCATCCTGTAAGGTGTATTCGCGGTTGAGGTGGCGGCAATATTCGCGCGCATACTCCGGCACGCACACCGTACCCAGCTGCCGGGCCAGCTGCTCCGCAATGGTGGATTTGCCGGTCGACTCGGGGCCGACTACGGCTATTTTGATGAGCTGGTGGTTATCTTTCATTCGCTCCTAGAATCGCTTTAGTTTTCGCTTTCGGATCGGGGATAGTAAACCTCAAGTATCTCCGCAATGTAATCGAATCTTGTCGGACTCTGGCATTTGTATTTATGATGACTTCATGCATAACTGAAAAGTTCTCCCTCAGTCAAAGATAGCGTTTCTTCTGACATGCCATGTGGTTTCACACTGTGCACTGGATAAGGATACGGCTACGCAGCACGTTAATGCTTTTTGACACCCCATTTCTCTATACGATTGTTTATTTTGCCAAAAAATAAAGTATGGAATTAGCATCATTTGAAGAATATATCGGACGCCCGATCTTACAACGGGGAAGGGCGTATTTTGAAAACGAACATGTCGAATCTCTTGAAGAGGTTGAAAAAGGTGAATGGATCGCTACGGTTACCGGGTCGGAGGAGTATTCCGTGGAAGTGGAGATAAACAAACGTGGGGTAGTGAGCGAGTACCAATGTGACTGCCCCTATGATGGAGACCTATGCAAACATGTCGTCGCTGTCTTGTATGCTATCAGGGATGAAAACACGGTCGGTCCGGATGTAGATAAGAAAAAGGCCAACAAAAAGAAACCGAAATTAGCACTCCGCGGATTGCTGGATAGAATCAGTGCCGACGAGCTCAAAACCTTTATCCTCCAATACAGCAAAACGAATAATAGCTTCAAATCCGATTTCGAACTTTTCTTTGCGGAAAAGGATGATCACTTCGACGTCGAAAAACATATACGTGAGTTGATACGTAAAACAACCAAGTCATATACCAAACGTCAGTTTGTCGATTATGGGTCAAGTGGTAAGCTCGGGCGCGAACTGGGTAAAGTTTTGATGCGAGGGGAACACTATATGTCCCAAAAAAACCTATTGGACGCCAGCAAGGTCTGCATGGTGTTTATAAATGAGGTAATGCCTATCATTACCTATGCCGACGATAGCAGCGGCTACTTAAGTGATGCTATCGATAACGCGATATCCTTATTGGCTGACATCGCGCAACAGGCCCCGACGAGCCTGAAAGAAAAAGTAGCGGATTATTTAAGAGCTGAACTTGGGGAAGAGCTTTACTTCGACTATGGCAATTTCGGTTACGATATGGCCGATTTGTATGCGCAACTTTGTGTGGATATCGGACAGGTAGACAACTTCATTCGTTTTGCCGACGCTGCCATTGATGAATTCCGAAACGACGACTTCGATTATGGGAGTAGTTTCTTCATTGAACTGAAAGCCTGGGTTTTGGAGAAGTCCAATCGAACAGAAGAAGCACAACAACTGATGGAGCAACAGATCGACCTGCCAAAGGTAAGGGACCTGCTCGTAGAAAAGGCTATTGACAATAAAAAGTTGGACGAAGCGAAGGTGCTCCTGCAAGAAGGTATTCGTTTGGCTGAAGAGAAAGGGCATCCCGGCACCGTACATGGCTGGGAAGTGAAGTTGCTTCAAATAGCAGAAATGGAAGACGATGTCGAAATGGTCCGTTACTACACCGAACGATTTGCGTTTAGTGGTTATTTCAATCAACGATATTATAGGCAATGGAAGGCAACCTTTACGGATGCTGCATGGAACTCGGTTATTGAAGACAAGATAGCTACTATCCAACAGGAGATCAAAAAGCGAAAAAAAGCTAACGCTTGGGTGGATGAAGTGCAGTGGGAACTGCAAAAACTCGGACCGTTATATGTAGAGGAGCAGCTGTTCGAACGGCTATTTGCACTGGTACGGCAACAAACGAACTTAGACACTGTTTTGTCCTATCATAAACACCTCTATAAGTCGTATCCCACGGAGCTGCTGTCTTTGTACGTACCACTCCTAGACAAGCACGCGGAAGCTGCAAACAACCGTAAAGCGTACTGCAACTTGCTCGATACGGTACGATCCCTTTACAAAGACCTAGTTTCCGGTCAGGAAACATTAATGCAACAGATGCTTCGGTGGAAGACAATGTATAAGCATCGGCCGGCTATGATTGATGAATTAAATAAGGCACTGGGTAAAATAGAGTAGGCAGCTGCTTTTTTGCTATTTCAGATAGTGGCTACGGAGTGACTATTCCGACTATTTATCGAGCCATGCGCAATAACGGTTCACCAGAGCCTGTTTTTGAGACGGATGATCAAAGTACGTGTTTTTTGACTGTGTTACCCTCTCTGATTGACATTAGTAATGGAGCTAGTAACGGAGTTGATGATCTGAAGTTTAAGGACTTAGTCCATTTAACGGAATTTAGTAACGGAGCTAGTAACGGAGCTCACAAGTCAGCTCTCGAAATATTGACAGACGATGTCCATGATCGTGTAGTGGAAATGCTTTCTGTACTTTTTGAATACATGAGCAGACAAGAATTATTTGAATCTATGAACTTGACCAATCAAAGTAAAAATAGAGCGAAGTATTTGGATCCATTGATCAAATGTGGTTGGGTGGAACAAGAATTTCCCAATAACACAACTCATCCTAATCAAAGATATAGGATAACAGAAGCAGGATTACGATTACTGAACATTCTAGAAAAATAGAATAATTTTGTGCCGATTGCTGGCCAGTATTTTTCCCTATACTCTTAAAATTTGGTGATTTTGCGAGAAGAGAAACGTTATAGCAACGCTAGTCTTTTATGTATCTAATATCCTTTTCAAATTCATGCAATTCGTTTTTTGTGTAAAAAAAACATTTATGTTATTTTCAACGTTGAGTAGGTTGCGATGATATTCCGCATTTTCCATTCGTTCCTCTAATTAGGGTTAATCGAACCGAAGCCTATCATAGTAACCATACACGGTAATTCCATGATGAGGAGTTGAAAATTTAGGTATACAGATTCAACCCTTTTATAAACGTAAAATCGCGAAGATTGTAAGTGAACAGTTTGAGTTTGGTTTCCAACGCAGTCGCAGCAATCAATGCGTCAGGTATAGCCAATCCATGGCTAAGGTGATAATTATTCAATAGTTCGACGGCACGTATCGTAATTTCGGGGCTAAGAAGAATAGTGTCAAGGCGTTTCAGCTTTTTGTAGACTTGTTGATTATGTTCCTTGTTAACCGTACCCTTGATAAGCTCCATCTTGGTGATAGCCGAGATAAGGATGTTATCCAAACCGATTTTTTCAAGAAGTTGGTCCGTCTGCGCATGTTTCGCTTTATCCCTGTCTAAAAGCTCGATCATGACATCGGTATCGCAGATTATCCGTTCCGCTGCCATGCCGATTTTCGCAATGATGCCGCATCTATATTTTTACCCGTGAATACCGTATCCAATTCGCGGATGTCAATAGATGCATCGCCGATTTCTACTGGCACACCATTAATCGAATAGGTAGCTGCCTCATTCCTAACTTCCGGGGCGGAAATAGTAAAACCCAAGTACTCCCCCAACGCAGTTAAAACTTTGAGCGTTTTCTGGCTCTTGTATTTTATAATGACTTCATGCATAGCTAATCGCTTTCCTTTATCCAAAGGTAACAGTTTTTTCCCACAAGTCATATGCGTATCTATTGTGGAAACAAATACGACATTGATCCGCTTGTTGGAAGAAATCAAAAAAATCCGCAACCTGTTGGCTGACCGCATACCAAAGCACCGCACGATAGTGCCGGAGCAACAACGGACCCACCCCATCCCCGAGCACGTCGACATCACTTGGTTATCCTACCTTCTCATTTCCTAGGTTCAAATTTTTTAAGATCTGCCTCAAGTTCCTTCAAGCTGTGTTCTTTCTCCAATTCCTTTTGGATCTACGATACACCAATTCTGCAGCCGTTTGTTCGCTGATCGCCCAAAGCAATTTATTCTGTACCACCTTAAAAAATTCAACCGTCTTTTCGTCTTTAGGGTCATAGTCTATACTGGTGGTGTAAATATCTTTGATTTTCTGATAGAAGAATCTTTCCGAAAGGCGATTTCACGCGGTAACCGACGGAAATGATGACATCGAGGTTGTAATGGTCAATCTCCCTTTCGACTTTTCTATTACCTTCCTGACGAACCTGTCGGAATTTCCGACAAGTTCGATTTTGTTCCAGTTCACCCTCTTCAAAAACATTTCCAATATGTTCAGCTACGGTACTTCTGCCCTTTCCAAAAAGTGTGGCCATCTGGTCTTGCGTCAGCCAAACGGTTTCTCCTTCCAATCGGACATCTATTTTGATATTACCGTCAGGGGTTTGATATATGATGATTTCGCTGTCCATCATGCTATGCTGATCTGGTTCATTGCTTAGCTCGTTAAGTTGCTCTGCAAGATAAGCATAAATCCACTTTCCGCCTCGTTTTCTCCCAGTTTTAAAACAAAATTCATTATCTTCCTCGCACCGATTTACCTTGTTGAACAAAAAACATCTATCATGACACCGACCGTGGCGATACGTTTCCCGGCCTTGTCCGATCCTGACGCGAAGATTACTGTACAGACCGCCTCTGATGAAATGGCAGCAACCACCAAAACGACAACGATCATCCATTATACCCAAACCGTGGTTACCATGGATTTGCCCGTAGCGACCCGGGCTTCCGTCGAAATACCGGAAACGGGCCTGTACCTTATCGTGCTGGTCACCGGCAGTCTCCTTATGGAACGCACCGGTGCAGACCCAATTCCACTAAATCAATCAACCAACCACTGCCAAGCTTTGTACCTCTGTAACGGCAATTATTCCGTTGCCTTTGCGCCGGGTAAACACCGATTGGTTTGTTTCGCCGCCGCTACCGAGTGGATCAAGCGTATCAAGCAAGCACTGCCGCTGATCAACGAAGTATCGGCCACCATGCAGCCACATCAAGTAGCGCTGATTTTCCCACGGTATGAATTGCCCGATATATTAGCGAATTACCTGCTCTCCCTTACCTACCAATCGGGCGACGAAACCGCGATCGCCGAGCTGGATCACTTTCACCAACTGAACCGCATCATGGCCTATTACGACCGTCTGCTGGCCCGGACCCGGAAAGCCAGCGCATCCAGGCGCAATTACGAGGAAGTCGTCCGCGACTTTCTCCGCCATTGCAAACACGCCTTGCTCCTCCAGGAGCGTTTGAGTGTCGAAACAGTAGCGACGGCCCTACACGTCTCACCGAAAACCTTGAACCGCGCATTTCGGAACGTCTCAGACGGCACCATCACCCCCGGTCAGATGCTCCAGCGCATGCGGATGGAGACGGCCCACCGGCTCTTATCACGGAATGAAAACGTATCGGTTCAAGAAACGGCAGACCTGTTGGGGTACGCAGACACCTCGGCCTTCACCAAGGCTTATCGCAAAGCATGGAACCACTTGCCATCGGAAGCACATCGCTTCGCCGAACAAACCTTATCCGTAATCGGACCTTACCGTCCGGAATAAACCGTATGAAATGTCCGTAATCCACTACCCACCAACTGCATAACGGATGATATTTGCTTTCGAATCATTTATACTATCTATTATGGAAACAAATACGACATTGACCCAGTTGTTGGAAGAAACCAAAAAAATCCACGACCTGCTCGCTGACCGCATACCAAAGCACCGCCCGATGGTACTGGAGCAGCAACCGACCCAGGAAGTCCCCGAGCACGTCGACATCACGTGGTTAACCGACTATTTCGGCATCTCCAAAGGCACCTTCTACAACGAGGTGGATGGCAAGTTACTGGAAGCTATCCTGAATATCGGCCGCCGGCCTTATTACCTGAAATCCGACGTGATTGAGTTGATGACGGAACGTAAAAAGAAGCACCTGGGGTTCAAAAAACTGAACACCGAACGGAAAAAAAAGGAGAATAAGTGATCGCTTCCGATTGGGAAGTAACGGCTTCCGATACATAAGCCGTAGCCGATGCAACGCAAGTAACGGCTTGCGACCCATAAGTGATCGCTTCCGAGCCGGAAGCAACGACTTCCGATACACAAGCCATAGCCGATGCAACGGAAGCAACGGCTTGCGGCCCGCCGGTAACGGCTTCCGAAGTGCAAGTGATCGCTTCCGAGCCGGAAGCAACGACTTCCGATACACAAGCCATAGCCGATGCAACGGAAGCAACGGCTTGCGGCCCGCCGGTAACGGCTTCCGAAGTGCAAGTGATCGCTTCCGAGCCGGAAGCAACGACTTCCGATACACAAGCCATAGCCGATGCAACGGAAGCAACGGCTTGCGGCCCGCCGGTAACGGCTTCCGAAGTGCAAGTGATCGCTTCCGAGCCGGAAGCAACGACTTCCGATACACAAGCCATAGCCGATGCAACGGAAGCAACGGCTTGCGGCCCGCCGGTAACGGCTTCCGAAGTGCAAGTGATCGCTTCCGAGCCGGAAGCAACGACTTCCGATACACAAGCCATAGCCGATGCAACGGAAGCAACGGCTTGCGGCCCGCCGGTAACGGCTTCCGAAGTGCAAGTGATCGCTTCCGAGCCGGAAGTAACGGCTTCCGATACACAAGCTGTAGCCGATGCAACGGAAGCAACGGCTTGCGCCCCGCAAGTGATCGCTTCCGAGCCGGAAGTAACGGCTTCCGAAGTGCAAGTAAGTTCATTTCAGTACAAGTAAGTTCATCCTTGTCTAAAAAATTGACCCCGCACGGCTTCCGTTCTATGTTTGCCCATGTCTGTTGCAACGACCAGGGGAAATCCGAAAACCTGCGAATACGAGTAGGAGCGAGTTAATTACTTTAAAAACAACAATCATGTTAAAATCAATTCCATTACCTGCCCCAACCGGCACCATCCATTGGAGCCGTGGGCGTATCGCACGAAATGTGTCGGCGTTGCTGGTTGCAGTGCTGGCATTCGCCTTCAGCGGACCATTGCTCCGCCAGGTGGATGCCACCGCGGCACCGTTCGACCTGGGCCTGTTGAGTGCGTTGGCTTTTGCCGCCGCGGCGGTACTGGCTGCCGGCTTGATGGCCCGTGTACTTACGGTAGCGCTGGTACGTCACGCGATCCCTTCTATGGTTAAACCCTTAAATCCGATGAAACCATGGCAACACCTGCTTATGCTGCTGGGCTTGTTCTGCTCGTTGTTCTGGGGCTTTATGCTGGTCCTTATCGTACTGCTATAAATACACCAGCTATTGCTCCGCCCACAGGCGCCAACAGCGAAATGGCCGTAGCTGATGCGCGCCAACGGCTGCGCGCGATCTACCTGGCCGAGCTGGGTGTAAGGGAGGCTTCCGGCCGCAACGACGGCACCCGTGTGGAGGCGTACCTCCGCTACTGCGGCCTCGGGCCGGGGCACGCGTGGTGTGCAGCCTTTGTAAGCTGGTGCTTCGGCAGGGCGGGGTACCCCCAGCCACGCAACCCCTGGAGCCCGGCACTCTTCCCAGCCAGCCGGACGGTCTGGACGAAAGGTGGCCACAGCGGGACGATGAAGCATGGCGATGTGTTCGGCATCTACTACCCCACGTTGAAACGCATTGCCCATGTGGGGTTCATAGATCAGATTGAGGGCAACTGGCTGGTTACCGTAGAGGGTAATGCCGAAAACCAGGTGCGCCGGAAACGGCGCCCCATCGGGAGCCTATATGCCGTAGCCGATTGGCTATCGGCGCCGGACACCCATTAATTCATTCATTTAATAACTTTTAATTTTTTTCAATCATGAAACGACAAGTAAAAATCAATTATGGTGACTACCGCGATGCTGACTTGGGTTACCTCGCCAGCACCGTACTCCAAGCAATAGGTGGGAATACGGAATTCTTTGCCGAACCCAATCCACCGCTGGAAGAACTGGAACTGGCCTTAGCTGATTACGACGAGAAGATGCAGCTTACCAACAGGAAGGGTAGCCCCTACGACTCAGAAGCCAAGAACGCCAGTAAGAAGGTGCTAGTGGATGTCCTACGCAGATTGGCCTTTTATGTAAACACCACGTGCAACGGCGTTACGCACAAATTGCTCAGCTCCGGGTTCCGCCTGAAGGACCTGCCCAAAGTTCTCACCGTACCAACCACCCCGACACGCGCCCGCCTCGTAGATGGCCATCTGAGCGGACAACTGGCCCTGCTGTTCGACCCGGTACCTAATGCCACGGAGTTCGAGTACCAGGTGGGTACCATGGTCGATAGGGAAATCGTCTGGGGTGAAATCGCCTCATTCCGGAATGGCCGGAACAAACGCGATAACATCATCGCCGACCTTACCCCGGCGGTAACCTACTACGTCCGCGTGCGCGCCCGCAATCCGCAGGGGGTAAGCGACTGGAGCGCGCCAGCATCACAGATTGCCCGATAACCACGAACAGCGTGGAACCATGAACCCCAACCCTGCCGGCAGACTTTGTTCCGCCGGCGGGGTTGATTAATCAATAAGAAAACGATTATGAAACGATTACTATTGTTAGCACTCTTATCGCTGTGTGCCTGCAAAACCCAGCGCCTACGGAGCATATCCCAACAAGACAGCAGCCTTACACAAACAGCAACTTCCATCGAACACGTCGAAAAAGCGACGGCACAATCCACCCGACAGTATTGGCAACAATGGGTTGCCGAATCAGCTGACATTGTCATCCTCCCGGCAGGGCCGGTATCATACCACCCTGTCTATGGATTTGAAGGCGAAGCAACCGCCATTCTCTTAGCCCATTCAACAAACAAACATACCCAGGTGTTAGCTGACCATACAGCGGCCCAACGGGATGCGGCATCATCGGCACAGCATCATACCTCAGCAAGGCATACACACGCACAGGAACACGAATCGAGGACAGACCGACAGCCCGTTTGGGGATACTCATTCAGGTGGCTGGCCATTGCGCTGGTTGCCGGGGGGCTACTGCTCGTGCTATACCGATCTCTAGGTAGACACTAATCGGGTAGGGCCCACGCTGCGCACACGGACCGGAAGACCGGCTCCAAGTGAGGAGACCCCTAAGGCTTAATTCCTGGCCTGGTGACGATCCGGGCCAGGAATTGTATCATGGTATGTCAGCCGTCCGGCAACCGGCGAGCAGAAACAGTTACAGTTTTATGACTGTTGGCGCTTACATCTGCACGAACATCCAGCACTACCACACGCGAATTTTCGATGGTTTGATACACCTCGCCGCCCGTCACGCGATACCCGTCTTTGTTTTTGGGCATCACAAACCGAACATGGCAACCTGGAAGATCCAAATTAAAACAGTTAGTTAGTATCGCTTCGTTGGAATCAGACAACCCAGTATTATCCTTGCTAAACTCGAGCGTCAACTTCATCACAAGCTGGTCGTAAGGTGCTGTGGGATTTTCACAGAACCGTAGGGGCGGTGTATAATGAAACGTGTCGCCATCGACCGTGAATAGACGAAAGAAACCCAATATTTTCTCCCAGTTGGCAATTTCCCCACTCCTACAAACGGCGCCTGGTCGGATACTCAGTGTGGGCGTCGTGCCTACAAACTCTTCATGGGGCTGGTGATTGTGCCCGTTGAGTAGGATGTTAATTCTGTGGCGATTCATAAATGAGGTATCCACACGGTCATGACGGTGCTGCGCCATGACACGCAATTTGCCAGATCCATGTATATTCAGGAAATCGTCTAAAAGCCTCCCTTGGAGTCCACTCATCGGTGCCTGATTGGGGATATCGATAACGGGGTCACCGAGGTAGTCGTCGGAGGCAACAATACGCGTGTCGAAGTACGAAAATCCATACACCCGCCTTCCCATTAACTTATTCCACTGTGCGGCTTTGGCTGTATAGTCATCTGCCTTGGGGCCGTAGAAATCGTGGTTGCCGGGGATGGAGAACACCGGGGCGTCGAATCCGTAAACGCCCGAAAATCCATGCGCTCCTTCAAAGAAATTCTTGTATTTCTCTTCCGCCAGCGGCGGATGGTCAAATCCGGAGCGAACGACACCGCCCCAACCCAATGAATCGGCATCGAAACGGGTATAATCGTGGATGATGTCGCCGGTGACGATGACGTATTCGGGATGGATGATGTTGGCCACCTCGATAAACCGATCGAGCAGTTCCAGTTCCTTGGCGTATCCATTTTCCGGCGTGCCGACCCATTGCCGCGACATATGCGGATCGCTGATGTGGATGAAGCGATGCGGGTTGCGGAAGGCGTTGAGCACCTTGACCGACCGCCTGGAGACGTTGGTTTCGCCCCCGCTTTTGACAATCAGGTCGTACAGTTCTTCGGGCGTGCCCTCGGGTATCGTAATCCGGATCAGCGTACCGACCGCTGCTCGGGTGAAGGAATCGTATTCGAACCGCCCGCGTTGGACGGTGTCCGCAGAAAGGACTACCCGGTTATAGGGCCCGGAGAGAATGATCGAGTCTACCGGCAGCGCCGCCGGGTTGTCATAGAGAATGTCGATGGATTTGCCTACCGGTGCAATCGCCGGGCAGGCACGCCAGGGATACACAATCTGGTTGGCCGCCGTACGGAGGCCGAACGCCAGCAGGCAGATCGTGGCAGACAGGATTATATGGTTCCGTTTCATGATTAAAAACCTGGATTTTGCGGCATTTCTTTCGTCAGGTTGGCATCGAGTACCACCTGGGGAATCGGGTACAGCGTATCCCTCGCTGTGGCAGTCTGGTTTCCGCCGGCAAAGTTGTGGGCTTGTACCCGCTCCAGCCATTTTCCCGTCCGGAGCAAGGTATAACGCCGGTGTTCTTCTGTAATCAATTCCCGCGAGCGCTCGTCTAGGATAAAATCAAGGGTGACATCGGTGGCCGATATGTCATGGGTATGCGCCCTTCTCCGGATGATGTTGATGGTTTCTGCTGCCCCGGCGTTGTTACCCAGTTTAAACTGGGCCTCCGCTTTAAGCAGGTAGGTTTCAGCCAGCCGGAGATAAACCTGGTCGTTATACTGAAAAGATGCCTGCAGGTCGGCGGAAATGGTGTTATCCCATTTCCGGATAAATGGCCAATCGTTGCGGGAACTCTTGGTGGTATACACCAGATCTTCCGACCAATCCAACTTAACAGTATCTCCGTAATTATACCCCGCGGGCAATCTGTCGGCCTCGCCGGGCGCATTCTGGGTGGCATCCTTCAGGATATAATAGGTGCGTATGGCGTCGTTGGAACCGCGGACGTCATCGGGATCGTACAGATTAATGGCCCATTGCGACGGAAGGGCACGTGCGATTCCGCGACCGCCCCGCTCCACGGTGTATTGCAGCGGCGCAATGCCGCCGATCTTGATTTGGTTGTTGAAATTGGTGTTGCTGTATTCCCTTCGCATCAGGCTCCCGCCGCCTCCTACCACATTATACTCCCACTGCCATACCCAAAGGGCTTCGGTGTTGCCTTCTTCGCGGTTCGAATTGCCCTCATAAAACATATCCATGAAAGCCGAACCGGGTTCATTGCTTTTCACGCCGTACCTTTCGGTAATCAGTTTATAGGCCGGGGTGTTGATGCACTGGTCGGCCCAATACAACGCGCTGTCGGGCTTGCCTATCGTCAGGTATAATTCGGAAAGATAATGCTGAACAGCGCCTTTGCTAATTTTTCCGCGTATGGCAGGTTCTGCGGATAGGTATTGCTCGGCAAACAGCCAGTCTGCTTTTATCTGGTTGCGGACTTCCGCCCGGGGGGTACGTTCCCAGTCCGTTTTTATGTCAGATCCCTGGGCTTCTTCCAGCGACAGGGGTACATCGCCCCAGCAAAACGTTAAGTGCCGGTATGCCCATGCGCGCAATGCTTTGGCTTCGGCAAGGACCCGGTTTTTGTTCTGTTCGGGGGTTGCACCGCCGCCGGTCCAGTCAACTTCCGTTCCGCTTTCTGCCCGGTTGATAATGGTATTGGCGGCATTCACGATTTTGTATAACCACAGAAAAACACCTGAGAGGCCCGAATTGGTGGAAACGTTCAGGCTTTTCCAATTTTGCGTGATGGAGCCGATATAAGCGGAATTGTGGGCGACTAAATTGTCCGTTCCAACGGTCGCAATCATCGCAGTCAGGTTATTGCTGGCACCATTAACTGCTTCTCTTTCCCTTCTAACCAGTGAATATAATCCATTCAGGCCTGCTTCAAATCCATCGAGGTTTGTATACAGGGTTTCAGCGGTGATCAAGTGGGGTGGCGTTTCGTCCAGCCAACCCTGGGAACAACCTGCCGCAATCCATACGATGGCGGAAACAAAGGCAATGTTTAACAACTTTTTCATTAGCTATACTATGAAGCGTTTACAATTAAAATTCAAGATTTAAGCCGATCACGTATTCCTTTTGCAGGGGAATATTCCGCTGTCCGTTCAATTCGGGATCCATCCCCCCGAATCGGGTGAGGGTAAAGAGGTTCCTGCCAGTAAGGTAAAGCTGGCATTTGCCGATACCGTAACGCGACAAAGCGCTTTTCGCGAAATCGTATGCGATTGAAACATCCTTGATCCGGACAAAGCCTGCGTGTTCATAAGGAGCTGCGCTTTTCCCGTCCTGAAGGTTGGCATTCCATGTGTTCATGTACCATTCGTTTGTCGGGTTATCCGGCCGCCACCAGTTCTTTTTGGTGGTGGTCATCCGAACGGCTTGATCTACGTCCGTATCGTTCAGTAGGGTGTTGTTTTTGGTGACGCCATGAACGCCGTGGATAAACACATTCACTGTCAGATTTTTATAGGAGAACGTATTGTTCATTCCCCAGATGTACTTCGGATCCCGCTGCCCGATGATGACCCGGTCGTAATCGGGTGAAAGCACGCCGTCCGGTACACCATCCGGGCCGCTGACGTCTTTGATTTTGATGTATCCCGGTTGGGTTCCATACGCCTTGGCTTCTTCGGCTTCGTCCAATTGCCAGACACCGTCCCATTTATAGCCGTAGTTCACCAAAATGGGCTTTCCGATAAACCAGGTGCTGGCAACATCGTCGATTTCATTTCCGTTTTCATCCAGCATCCCGTAAAGGGAAACGATTTTGTTCTTTACAAAAGAGATATTTCCGGTGGTTTCCCATTGGAAATTCTCCGTGGTGAGGTTCCGGGAGGTAAACGATACTTCCAGTCCCTTGTTTTCCGTTTGCCCGATGTTCTGGGTGATGGAGCTTACGCCGTATATGGGAGAGATGGTCCGGTCAAGGAGCAGGTCGAAGGTGTTCGACTTGTAAAAATTGACGTCTCCGATAATCCGGTTGTTCAGGATCCCAAAATCGAGGCCCAGGTTCAACGTTCTTGTGGTCTCCCAGCCGAGGTCGTCCTGCCCCAGTTTGCTGGGGACGTACCCCGGCAGCGTGGTTGATCCGGCCACGATATCCTCGGAAGAGAGACGGGAAATGGTCTCATAGGCCGAAATCGCCTGGTTTCCACTGAGCCCGATCGAAGCCCGAAGTTTCAGCTCATTGACCACGTCGTTCCATCCGAAGAAGTCTTCCCGGGAAATATTCCAGCCAACAGCCAATGAAGGGAAAAAGCCCCATTTTGTTTTCGCGCCAAACCCGGAATAGCCGTCATTGCGCCCGGTCAGCGTAAGCAGATACCGGCTATCGTAGGCATAATTGATGCGCAGCATGCTTGATAGCAGCGAGGTTTCGGTATTTGAAAACCCGGGGACAACCAGCTCGGCCTGGGGTGCGGAATACCAGGTCAGGAAATCGTTGGGAAAACCCTGTGCGTCCACACTGTTGGTGTTGCTTCGGGAGTTTTCAAAACTGTAAAGTCCGGTAGCGAAAACACTGTGCTTGCCAAATTCCCGGTTATAATTGATGATATTTTCGATCACCACGTTTCTGGACAATCCCCGGCTCGTTGCGGCGTCGCCGCTGTTGGAAAGTCCGCGCTGCGTATTCCGCCCATAATAGGTGGCATCGTTGGAGAACCCCAACCGGATTCCCGCATTGATCCGGTATTGCAGCCCCTTCACAAACGGAAAGTCGACCACCGCATAATTATTGGATACTACTTGGTACGATTCGTCAATATTTTTGGCAAGCGTCCCCATCAGCGGATTGCGGAAATAGGTGTCTTCAGGCCATGGGTAAATGGTCAGTTCGCCATTTTCGTCGTATGCTTTGGTAAACGGGTTCATCCAGAATACACCCTGGTCTCCATCCCAGGTAGGCGCAATACCCCCGGCATCGGTGTAGGCAAGCTGGGTGCGGGTACCCACGGTCAGCCAGTTCTTGAATTTGGTATCCACGTTGATCCGGGAGGTCAATTTCAGGTAATCGTCATTGACGGCCAGTCCGGTTACATCGGTTATCCCGGTGGAAATGTAATATTGCGTCTCCTTGAATCCGCCGGAAAAAGAAAGATTGTGCTGCGTGCTTTTTCCATTGCGCAGCGCCAGGTCCAGCCAATCGACCCATTCCCCCGATTCGTAGATGTCCAGTTCCGAAGAGGTGAAGGCTTCGGGATTCCGTTCCGTTTTGAAACGGTAGAATTCTTCTCCCTTCATGATGTCCGGTAGGTTGGCAAACCGCTGCATGGAATAATAGCCGTTGTATCGGATCTTGGTGTCTCCGCCCTTTCCCGATTTTGTCGTGACGAGAATGACGCCGTTGCTTCCCCTGGATCCGTAAATTGCCGCAGCGGAGGCGTCTTTCAGCACCTCGACGGAAGCAACATCGTTGGGGTTGACGTCGCCAAGCCCTCCGGCGATCCCATCGATGACCACCAGCGGGGACGTGCTGGCTTTTATGGAATTCCGGCCCCGCATCATGACGGATTGCGAGGGTGCGGCTCCGGCTGACGAAGTAGAGACCTGTACGCCGGGGATCGCGCCTTGTATGGCTTGGGTCAGATTGACGTTTGGAGCCATTTCCAGCCGTTCCATCGGAAGTGAAGCAACCGTTCCGGTGATGTCTCGTTTCTTTTGCGTGCCATAACCCACCACGACCACCTCATCGAGATCACTTACACTGCTCTGCAGCACGGCATCTAGCGTAGTCTGCGTACCGATAATGTGTTCGACTGAGACATGCCCGATATTGGTAAATGTGAGGGTTGTCCCGCCTTCGGGGATTTGGAGTTCATACCTGCCGCTGGTATTCGTTGTGGTCACGGCATTGGTTCCTGCCACCCGTACCGTCACCCCCGCTAAGGGGGCTCCCTCGGTGTCGGTGACCTGTCCCGAAATTACCCGTTGTTGCACCGATTCGATCTCAGGCGTCCGATCGCTGCGGGTAGCAGGCACCACAGTGCTTTTTCTTTTGATCACTATCGTCTTATTTTCGATGGTTGCCTCCAGCGGAAGCCCCGTGAAAATCGTTTCTAAAAATTGGTCGACGGGCATGTTTTTAGCGTCGACAGAGATGGGTTTGGTGTTTTTCACTACCGCTTCCGCGGTGAAGACGGTGTACCCAGTTTGCTGCCTGATGGCTTGCAATATCTTATCAAATGAAAGGCGATTTCCTTTCAGGGTTACCGTTTGGGCATTTGTCGCGGCACTGACATGCAGCAGTCCTGCCAACATAAAGAGTAAAAGTAACCTCATTACCCTCACTAAGTAATTCTTATTCATTAACTTTGAACAGTTTGGATGGTTTAAAGTATTTAGCGCTATCCCGACTGTTTGAGGGAGGTGTTGGTAGCACTTCCCTTATTTTTTTGACGCCAGCCTACGTCATTACGGTCTCCTTGTACGTTTTGTCAGCTCGGTCTGCGAGAGACCTACGGCTTACCTCCTTTTTTATCGTATATCGTTAATTTCTTATCGGCTACACTCAGCTCATAATTTACCTCCAGCACATCGAGCATCTTCAACACCACCGAAAGGTTTTGACTGCGGTAGGCATCACCGACCAATTGGCCGGATGGCACACCCCCGGGATACACGATATCTAAATCATACCATCGTGAGACCTCATTCATAACTTGTTGGAAAGACTTTCCGTCAAAATGGAATTTACCCGACTTCCAAGCGGTTACAGCACTGACGTCGACAAGGGATTTTACTAAATTACCATTGTCCACAAAGGATTGCTCGCCGGGTACAAGTGTAATGAAGTCTGTGCTTGCTGAGGCTCCTTGCTCTGGGGCCGCCTGAATTTTGACCCGTCCCTCCACTAAGGTGGTTTTGACACCTGCCTCATCTGGGTAAGCGGTAACATTGAACTCCGTACCCAACACTTCAATGAGCTGTCCACTACTGTTCACTTTAAAAGGACGATTGGCGTCGTGTGACACCTGGAAATAGGCCTCGCCTTCTACTTCTACTATCCGTTCCGTTAATCCGAATTTGGCGGGATAACGTAACGTGGTAGCGGCATTGAGCCACACCTGCGTACCATCCGGCAACTCAACATAATAGGTACCGCCCATGGGGGTCGACAATTCTAATAAAGGCACCGCCAACCGTTCTACATCGGCATCACTCGGGGATAATGACAGCAATGACGTACCATCATCGTACAGAATCTCATCATCGTCAACAACAATCCCCCTTTGGATTTCGTCGAGTGTGATAACTCGTCCGTCTGCTAACTTGAGCATAGCCCTATTGCCACCCGGTGCGATATCATTCACCATCTCTGTATATACGGTATTTTCAACAGATATCACATCATCGCGAAGCATCATCCAGGATACGGTGCCCGCCACCAGCAATACCGCGGCAGCCGCATAAGGCAGCATTCGTCGGATGCTGTACGGCTTGGAAGATGGATCAGTTTCGGAAATGCGACTGCCCACATTTTTTCGAAGCTTATCGGTAAAATCTTGCTCGTCTCCCTGTTCTAACTCATAGCGCAGCAACACCAATTCCTCGATGCTTTTCCCTTCTTCAATTTGCGCTAATAAATCTTGGTATACCGCATCACTGCCTGCCCAACGCATGAGTTCAGCTTCTTCTGAGGCAGACAATGCACCAGAAAGCTTTTTCTTTAACAGTTCTGCAATATAATGGGTATCCAACATAGTTTTTTCAGTCGTGTTGGTATAGAAACGGGAACGACGACAAAACCTGTCACATTATTTTACATTTTTTCTGAAAATCTTTTTAGTTTACCCAACGATCGACTAAGGGCAATAGAATTAACAGGTACCAGAGCGCCTTTTTATCCTTGAAAACGACGCGGAGCTTAGCAAGCGCGCGGGAGCGGGCTAGGAAGATTGCATTGGCGGATATACCCAGCTTATCACTGATTTCTTCGGTGGTCAAATCCTCCACATAGCTCATCCTAAACACCGAAGCTTGCTGCTCAGGCAGGTTATTAATCTCTTGATAGATTAATTCAACCAATTCGACTTCGATGATTTGCGACAACAAGTCCTTTTGGGGATAGGCCAACTCGTCGGTAATTTCAGGGTCGTACTGGATTTTATTTTTAGGGGAATCCAAAAAGTCATAACATGCGTTTCGGGTGGCAATGTATAGGAATGCTTTTACATTTTGGGGAGTATGGAAATTTTCACGGTTACTCCAGAGTTTATAAAACACATCGGAAACAACTTCTTCGGCGACCTCTTTTTTACGGACCAATGAATACGCAAAGAACCGCAACGGCTTACCATAAATAGCCATGAAATGATGAAGGCCAGATTCCTGCCCTTCGCGCAATGCCTGCAGATGGAAATCACTCTTCGTCATGATGCGATCAGGTAAAAACTGGTTCTTTATTTTGCGTAAAGTAACACATTTTTAATGAAACGAAAAAACGCACAATCCTGTCGCAGTTAGAAAAATAAAGTTCATAGAACAATTCGTACTATATATTAACGTAGAAGCCCCAGAAGTTCACTGTGGCGCAAAACTATGCGACAAGTATAATGCAAGGCTCAAATTAAGGTTAACAAATCTCACCTATCAACAAGTTGCATCCGACACACGCGATTCAACAATTACCCAATACACACCTCGAAGTCCGTTATAGCAGAGCGCTGCTATCCTAAATGCTGGAAATTGCAAGGAAAGTGAATGTCTCCATAGCAACTCCGTCATTGGATTAAGGAAACACCGCAATGGGTTCAGGAAACACCGGCCCAAAGCTGGTACAACACAACTTGGTTCCGTCCCTCTACCACCTGAACTCGGGCGACACCTCCTCTGGTTCAGGTGAAATGGACAACGATTTATATGGAACCGACAAGGGTTCATCCCTAACACACCCAGGGCCGATTGCACGCTGAGGGGATTGCAGTTAAGTCGCCTTGGGTTGCGGTGGGGCCATCTTGGATTGAAGTGAGCTTATCTTGGGTTCAGGTTGTACCACGCTGGACTAAAGTAGGGTCATTTTGAGTTAAGCTGGTACAGCCATGGGTCAACACGGAGCTCACGTGGTTTACTTACGTGCCCGACCGAATCCAGGTGGAACCAAAAGGGAGCCGGATGAAGCCTACCCGAACCCCTGAAGAATGTAGCCGGTCTAAACGCTCGTCCGAACGAATTCCGCCCGGCGTAATCTGAACCCATACCGATGCGGCATGAGTCCATACCGGCGTGACCTGAACCCATACCGGCGTGACCTGAACCCATACCGGCGTGACCTGAACCCATACCGGCGCGACCTGAACCCATACCGGCGTGACCTGAACCCCTGTCGACGCGACATGGACCCATATTGGCACAACATGAATCCATGTCGGTNCGACCTGAACCCATACCGGCGTGACCTGAACCCCTGTCGACGCGACATGGACCCATATTGGCACAACATGAATCCATGTCGGTATGGCCTGACCCCAGTACGGCACATCCCGAACCCGTCTCCGTGTTAAAACAGATGGAGTCAGCAGAAAAACCACCGGGCAAGAGAGTCCACAACCAACGGTAGCAACGGCGCCGCAAGCGTACACTGACAAAGGGTATCGCGTCTCTCTTGCCGGTCCATGGTATGGGCCTCCAGGATTGTTACACGATATGCAGCCTAAGTGGCGGGACGTAGGCACCTATTTTGAAAAAACTCCTTGTTTCCGTGGATTTATCGGGCTTGTCGGATTGCGTATGTTTGTAACAGTTCTTAAAAACTACCGAAATGCAGATGTCATTGACTATGTTCATCACCTTTGCCTTTTTTATGTCGTGCACCAAAGACGATAACCGGGGAGATACCGGCCAAAACCCGCCGATGAAAGGCACATTGGTGTACCCCTCGGCCGATGAGCTGATAGTGTACTCCTTTGCGGATAAAACCGAACGAAAGGCCTTTTCAGAAGGGTATGGGTACAACGTCTCGGCCGACGGCAGCATGTTCCTATGGTTCGATTATGACGCCTTTGAAAGCGAGTCTACCGTCCATATCCATCGCTTCGACAACATCGAATCCAGCGATAGCTTCACTACATCCTACGCGATTGAAAATACACCAGACTTCAGGCCAGGCAGTGAATCCTTGGGGGTGTTGGTAAAATCGGCCGATGAGCCATTACTCCGTACAGACTTCCATTTGGTGGACCATACAGGCAAAAGCCTGGCGATGGTTCCGCATGTCAAGGATTTCGCTTTCTCGCCCGATGGCGACGATCTGATCATTGCGGCAGAAGCACTGGACGCCCAGGGAAATCCTGCAGGGTATGCCATTGCCACAATCAGCGACTTTGCTGTGGAGGGACAAGCGGTGTCTAAAATAGGGCCTGCTGAAAAAGTCAGCCAGCCATTTTCCATTTAAAAAT
>NZ_JAMXAY010000120.1 GCF_025460835.1 Parapedobacter soli
ATTGACTTCAAAAAAGAAATATTGGGCTTTTTAAGGGTTGACTACATAGAAACAAAAACCAATGTCTATTATTTCGCAAATTGTATTCAATCCAAAACCATAGACTATGAACATTTTATAAACGCCAGAACGGAGATTGTTGACCTCATATTGAGAGAACTGAATCTTATAAATGAATGAATGTGATAAATCAGTTTCGCTCCTTTCGTCACATCCTTGCGCAGGATGCACCGCCTGATATATTCAGTCGCTCTAGTGACCTTTGCCTATCAGGCGGTTTTGCGCAATTCACTACCTTTTTTCCCGTTCTTTTAGGAAATTGCTCAATCCAGCACGAAAAAGTAACTTTAAAACGCTAAACATTATTTTTTAATTACTTATTTGTGAAGAATAGGATGTTTTCTGAATGCTTGGCAAATCGTTCAAATGCGGGAATTTACCGTAACGAAAATCTCTATACATCTGTGCAATGTCTTCCATTGTGTCTGCAACAAAAGGTCCATGATGAACCACAGGAACATTATGCGGTTGTCCTGCATACAACACAAAATGTGTATCGTTTACCAATGCTTCAAATTGTAATTCGCTCTCACCATTTTCTGTGATTTTTTCAAGCCAACCTGCCTGTTCGGCTTTGATGATTTTGTCGCCTGCTTTAACACTGCCTTTTAATACATATACCAAACCATTGTAGTGCGATGGAATTTCTTGTGTTACCACAGCTTTTTCTTCTAACCTAAAGTCCACCAAAGTAAATGGCGTATGGTTTTTTAATGGCGAAGTCAATCCGTTACTGCTTCCGCTATACACACGAATTTCGTATGTATCGGTTTTAATTTTGGGTACGTCTTCCAATAGCATTCTTTGTAAGAAAGGTTGAGCGTATCGCTTTTCGGGCGGTAGTACCAACCACACTTGCAGCATACGAAGTTTTTGTTTGGAAGTGATTTCTTCGGTGTGGATAATGCCTTTTCCGGCGGTCATTAGTTCAAAACTTCCCGTTTTCCAATCTTTTTCATTGCCTTCCAAAACTAAGCTTAAGGTTTCAAACCCAGCGTGTGGATGTGCTCCTCCTACGGGTTCTCCACCAGGAAGGTTAAGGCTGTCGTCCATAAACAAAATAAAAGGGTCGCTGTCTTTGTAAGGTACACCGTCCAATACCGCCATTGCACGATGTCCTGTTCCCAAAAAACCATTATGCCAATGGTTTTGGGTTATTTTTGAAATATTTCTGCGTATCATAATTATTATACTTTTTTAATTGAAAAAACTCTTTGTTTCAGTTCAGGGAAACGGATAAATGCCGTAACCCAAAGCAGCATTTGAAAAGTAACTGCCATCGCTATCGGTTGCTGATGTTGCAAATGTGTGGTGATAGCACCGCCCAAATAAGCTACTAACAGCATTGCTCCCAAAACTCCAGTTCTTGGAATAATGAAGAGTATCAGCGAGATGATTTCAATAACCCCAATAAACTGATACGTGGAAGCATCAAGGCCAATAGAAGAAGCTTGTTCCAAGGCCGTTTCGTTTTGTGTGAGTTTCATAAAAGCACTCATTGTAAACACAAGTGCTAAAACGATGGTCATTACCCATCCCGTAATTTTGATTGCTTTTTGTGACATAATTTTTAATATTTTATTATTCTTCAGCAAAGTTCCGAATAATTACTATACATTTGTTATCTGTTACAAAAAGGATAGTACTTACAAAAAGAATAGTATATGAAAGAACATACGATAGAAAGTTGTGCAAAAGCTAATTTGGCAATACGTGATACACTTGATATAGTAGGAGGTAAATGGAAGTTAATCCTGATTTCGGTGTTACGAAGCGGTAAAAAAGGGTTTAATGAATTGTCGAGAGAAGCGGGAATTTCCCCTCGTATTTTGTCGAAAGAATTACAAGAATTGGAAATGAACGGATTGGTCAGCAGAAAAGTCTGCGATACCAAACCTATAACGGTACAATATGAATTGACCGAATATAGTCACAGTTTAAATGATGTTTTGGTAGCTATGGAGAAATGGGGATATCAACATAGAAAAAGAATTGTTCAAGGGATTGAGTAATTGGAATTCCATTTGTATAATAGCCAATATTCCTCAATCAAAAAATAGAATTCTAAAGCTAATTCTCATGATCACATAGGAATAAATATAATTCCCCCCAATCGTTGGACAGATTTTTCATAAACTAA
>NZ_JAMXAY010000121.1 GCF_025460835.1 Parapedobacter soli
ATTTTTAAATGGAAAATGGCTGGCTGACTTTTTCAGCAGGCCCTAGCTACGGTAGTAAATAGAAATTTAGTTGCCGTGACCCCCTCCCAATTTCCGAGTCATTCTAAAATAGAAAATTCGGCTGTTTTGACCTGCTTTTCAATGAACATTTCCGGGGTCAGGTCACCCAAGAAACTGTGAGGCCTGAAGGTATTGTATTCATGCCTCCAGGCTTCTATTTTCTCTTTTGCATCATCAAGTGAGAGGAACCAGTTTGTGTTCAGGCACTCATCTCGGAAGCTCCCATTGAAGGACTCAATATACGGATTATCCGTTGGTTTTCCAGGTCTTGAAAAAACAAGTTCAACTTTTTGCTCATAAGCCCACCGGTCAAGTTCTTTAGAAATAAACTCGGATCCGTTATCCACCTGAATCTTCTTCGGTTTTTCCCCGCTCAACACGTGTAGTTTCTCCAAAACGGCAACCACATCACCTCCCTTTAACCCCTGTCCGACCCGAATCGCTATGCATTTTCGACTAAAATTATCCACTATAGTTAAACAGCGGATTTTTCGCCCATCAAACAGCGCATCTGCTACGAAATCCATGCTCCAACAATCGTGTAAACTGGAAAACACAGGGCGTTCGGAGCGGTGTGAAGCAGCCCGGCAACGCCTGGGGCGTTTTACCCGCAGGTTCAGCCCCTCTTCTTTATAAATGCGATAAACACGCTTGTGGTTGTCTTTCCAGCCCTCTCTACGCAAAAGAATATAAATCCGCCTCAAACCATAACGAACCCGGGTTTCTGCTATATCACGAATCCGCACACGCAATGGTCGATCTTCACGACCATGTGCCTGATAGTACCAAACCGAAGTACTCAACAGCGATACCGCACATGCTCGACGAAGTGAAACCTGATAATCATCAATCAATCCTTTAACCATCTTTCTGCGTTGAGAAGGCCTTAATGCTTTTTTTTTAACACATCCTGCAACATCTGCTTGTCAAGGCTCAGGTCCGCAACCAGCTTTTTCAATTGTGCATTTTCCTCCTCAAGCTGCCGAAGTCGGCGCAATTCCGCTACGCCTAAACCGCCATATTTCTTCTTCCAGTTGTANCCGCAACCAGCTTTTTCAATTGTGCATTTTCCTCCTCAAGCTGCCGAAGTCGGCGCAATTCCGCTACGCCTAAACCGCCATATTTCTTCTTCCAGTTGTAAAACGTAGCCTCGCTGATCCCCATTTTCCGACAGACTTCCTCCACACGTGTGCCGCTCTCTGCCTGCTTGAGCGCAAAGGCAATCTGGGCCTCCGTAAACTTTGATCTTTTCATTCGGTTTCCTCCCGTTTAAATTTAGTAATTCAATCCCGAATCCTCTACTTTTAAATACTCCAGTTTTCAGGGAGGGGGTCATAACTGTAATCTCCCTAAAAACACCTGCGATTATAAATGTAACCTTATGAAAATGCCGCAGACTTAAATGCCTCCAGGTGAATCATAAGCTAATTTCACATGTTCGGTCTGGAAAAGGTTGGCCTTTGGTGGGTTCCATTGCTTAATGGCGTTTATTACCTGCTCTACATTGCCTACCCCCGGTTGCTTGCTGGCATAATCGGCCGAAGCCAACAGCTCTAGCGCATAAGTAGACTCAAAGCCCTCGATAAGTTTCAAAACAGATTGAAGCCGCTCTCGTTGTACGGCGCTCAGTCCCGATTGGATAAACCGGTCAACCTCCGCATACCGTTCATAGTTGAGCAGTAGCGGCTCGAAAGCTTTGGCTTGGTTTGTCCACTAGATAATATTGTGATATCTCCAATAGTAGTCCAAATAATAGTAGTCCAAATCCAACCTTTAGGTAAATTATATTTTTCTTGTTGTTCTTTCATTTTAAATCTTTTCCAAAAGATTTGCTTCTAATTGTTAATGCTTTATACCAATAGAAAAACGCCTCCGGATTGGTCTTCTTCAATTTGTTTAATTTATTGTAGGCTTGGTCTTCAATCAGCCAATCCTTAATTTCCAACGGATTTTTAAACCGTTCTATTTCCTGATTTTCTTTATTTAGCAATGAAGTCAGATAGGCAACTTTAGCAGCTGCCGTTATAGCTTCTTCGATTGAAAAACGGTCGATAATGAAATTCGTGAAGTTCTTGGATAAAACGCATATGCTGACCCCCGTAACGGGCATGTTGACC
>NZ_JAMXAY010000122.1 GCF_025460835.1 Parapedobacter soli
AATCGAGTAGACGGCTCCGCCAGTAACTGACGGAGTGCGCCTCTCACACCACCGAGCGTACGGGTCACGTACTCGGCGGTTCGCAAAGAGATGGGTTAAGTTGTAAATGTAATTCAGTTAAGGAAACATATCCTCTTTTCTTCAAGCGTTGTAAAGTAATGGTAGTGCCTAGAATAGGACTTTGTGCTATTGCCCAACCGCCTTTCCGTGTTCTGCTCCAAGCGTAGGCATGGTCTTGGTCTACACCTAATCGAATCAGGTTTTTCCTTTTCCTTTCGGGTTTTTTCCAATGATGCCAAATGCAATAGCGCAGTCGGTTGCGAAGCCAACCATCTAAATCTCGTAATTTGCCCAAAATACTCGTGCCTTGGAAATAGTTCAACCATCCGCGTTGCACTTCTTTTATCTTGGCAATACGCTCTTCAAATGTGGCTGGTGTGGTTTTTCGGGTGATTGTTTTAAGTCGTTCTTTTAGTTTCTTCCAAGCTTTTTCCGATACAATAAGTTGGTATTGATTTTTACTTCCTTTCTCGTACGTAGGTACGAATCCGAAACCCAAAATTGTGAAGTGGATTGGTTTTCTGATACCACTCTTTTCTTCATTTATAGTTAATTTGAGTTTGTTTTTCAAAAACTTTTCAATTACCACTCTTGTTGCCTTGGCTTGATTGTGGCTTTTGCAATAAATACTAAAATCATCCGCATAACGTACAAATTTGTGTCCTCTTCGAGTCATTTCCTTATCCAGTTGATGTAGTAAAATGTTCGACAATAATGGACTTAAAGGGCTTCCTTGCGGAACGCCTTTTCTTCTCTTTCGTAGCTTTCCGTTGATTTTAATAGGTGCTCTGAGCCATTTGCGTATGAGTTGCATGGTAGCTTTGCATTTCACTTTTTGATAGATTAAATTCAGTAATAAACAGTGGTCAACTTCATCAAAGAAGTTTTTCAGGTCAATATCCACAATGTGGTTTAATCCTGAATGGATGTAATCCCGAGATTGTCCAACGGCTTGTCGGGCATTCTTGTGAGGTCTAAATCCATAGCTGTAATTACTAAATTCGGGCTCAAAAAGTGGTGCAATAGTTTGTGCTAAGGCTTGTTGCAACACACGTTCTGTAGTGGTGGGAACACCCAATAATCGAGTTTTCCCATTTCCTTTCGGAATTGCAATACCTAAAATGGGTTGTACTTGATAGTTGCCTTGTTTGATTGCTTCAATCAGTTGTAGTTTCTTTTCAGAAAACACCTTGCGGAGCTCTCTTATAGAAACACCATCGACACCCGCACTGCCTTTATTGGCAATCACGTGTTCCAATGCTCTTTGAAGATTAAACGGATGTACTACTCTTGTTATCATTTTAGTTGTTTTTAACCTGTTTTCGTTAAGTAGGGCTACTATGTGTTCCGTTACCTATTGAAAACCTCTTTACGTTCAGTCCTTCCTTGTTTGTGAGACCTATGCGGTATCTATTCGCACCTCGTTTGCCCTCAAGTACTATGACCTCTGCTGACTTCTTGGATTGATTAACTCGTAATCGCCAAGACCTCCCCTGGTAAATGCTTTTTCCTTCCGTCTATCGCCGGTACATCTACATAACAATAATCTGATTTAATAGCATGTTCAGAACACTGTTTTGGACTTCGTATTGCTGTGGATACTCATCCTTATTGCTATGCCTCTTATGTACTTTCTGTTCGTCGGTACAGACTTTTGCAGTCCTGCTTCCTTCAGTGCATACCTCACGATAAACCACCTTGCAGCTTGCTAACGATTCGGGGTTTCAATCCGCTCGTAAGGGACTTGCACCCTCTGGAAAAATAACACCCCGAAAACTTGGTTCGTAAAACTAAATTTGTATTTTTGAACTATTTGAAAAGCTTTCGGGGTGTGTCCTGCATATGCAGGGCACACACA
>NZ_JAMXAY010000123.1 GCF_025460835.1 Parapedobacter soli
ACCAGTAATAGATGGCGAGGTCATCCCGTGCCGCAAGTTGCTGCAGTACATACTGTTCGGTGAGTGCGCCTTTGAATTCCTGAAAAATGACGTTCCCTTCCAGCAGCGTGCCGAATCAGATTTTCAACTGCACGGAAATACACCAATATGGCAGCAAATAGTACAATAGCTATCAACAGGTAAACCATAGGGTAAAGATAATTTTTTTGTAAGGGGAAGAGCTGAAAAAAGCCGATAAGGGCGATAAAAAACGGCTCAGACATTTATTTGCTTGGCGGAATGTGTCTTTTTATAACCACATTCCGCCAAGTATATTTTTTTTATTTGGCGGAATGTAATATATTTACACGTCATTTCGCCAAATATTACAATGTATGAACAGTTATTTCGTAGGCAGAACAAGAGAAATCGGGGTGCTTAAAGAGGCTTTGGCTAGTAAGCATTCCGAGATGATTGCCATTATCGGAAGGCGACGGGTAGGAAAGACTCATCTGGTTCGAAAGGTATACGGGCCCACGATAGATTTTGATATAACCGGCCTTCAGCAATCAAGTAATGCTTTGCAATTGGAGAATTTCGCCAATAAGCTTAACGAATATGCCAAGCCGTCTTTACCCATACGGGATATCCGCAACTGGCTGGAAGCTTTTAATTTATTGAAACAACATCTTGGCACAAAAGGCAAGCCGCGGAAAAAGGTCATTTTTTTTGACGAACTTCCCTGGATTGCACAAGCCCGGTCCGGCTTTCTGGAAGCATTGGGCCATTTCTGGAACGACTGGGCGGCTTACCACAACGTTGTGCTGGTAATATGCGGATCGGCAGCCAGCTGGATGGTCAAACATGTCATCCACCACAAGGGAAGCTTACACAATCGTATCACGCGAATAATCCACCTTCAACCCTTTACCCTTGCAGAAACCAAGGAATTCCTCGTTCACCACAGAGTGGATTGGTCAGATTATAGCATTACCCAACTTTATATGGCGTTGGGGGGTATCCCGCATTACCTTAAAGAAGTGGCCAAGGGCGACAGTGTAGCCCAAACGATTGATCGGCTTTGTTTCACACGATATGGACTGCTGTTTGATGAGTTTGATAAGCTGTACACATCGCTGTATGACCATCCGGCAAATCATATCGCGGTCATACGCGCACTCGGCAACAAATGGATGGGTATGACCCGGACCGAGCTCGTGGAGGCTACCAAGCTCTCCGACGGAGGTGGTTTTACCAGGTTATTGGATGAGCTGGAGCAGTCCGATTTTATCACTTCAATCCGGCCTTTTAACAAAAAGAAAAAAGATACGCTTTACAGGCTTACCGACAACTATTCGTTGTTTTATCTCCGCTTTATGGAAGAGCGGCGCAAATCAGGTAAAGGAAGTTTTCAAAGTCTGGCCCAAATGGGTGTATGGAAGCAATGGTGTGGATATGCATTTGAAAATGTATGTTTAGGGCACATGGGTCAAATAAGGGAAGCCTTAGGGATTAGTGGCGTATATACAGCAATAGGTGGCTTCATGGACCGGGGGAGCGATGAGCGATCCGGAGCACAAGTAGACCTCCTACTCGACAGGGCGGATCATATAGTCAATATACTGGAAGTCAAATTCCATCACGATGTCTTTACGATTACCAAGCGATATGCTGCTAACCTACAGGCTAAAATCAGCGCGGTCCGGTCTGTCCTTCCGGCCACAAAAAGTGTATCATTAGCCATGGTTACCACCTTCGGTGTGCAGCCAAACAGCTACTATCACGACCTGGTGCAGCGCGATGTCAAACTGGCTGCGCTTTTCGTGCCATCTGCTGCTCCTTAGCCCGAACAACCTTCCTGTGGGTTCGGCTATCCGGAACCTTATCTCCTACAGCGCCGTTAGCGCAAAAAGAGGTAAATTGGTCATCCAG
>NZ_JAMXAY010000124.1 GCF_025460835.1 Parapedobacter soli
AAGTTAACATTTATAACTCTTGACACAGTTTGTTTTACAGTCTCGACAGTTCTACGACCAAAGGACACAATCCGACAAAGAAAAGATTTTTAGCCGACCCGCGTTTTATACAAAAATTACTTCTTCAAATTTTGATGATATAATCCCCATTTTTCCAATTCGTTCATCATTGGTTTTATAGACTTTCCAACTTTTGTCAATTTATACTCAACAGTTGGCGGAACGGTTGCATAAACTTTTCGTTCTACCAAACCGTCCGCTTCCAAACTTTTCAACTGCATAGAAAGCATTTTGGGCGTAATGCCAATTATCATTCTTTCCAATTCTTTAAAGCGAACAACATCATTTACAACCAATACGTGAATGATTGTCAACTTCCATTTTCCGCCTAAAAGTTTGACGGAATGTTCTATCGGACAAATTAATTCATTTTTTTTCATACACTCAAATATTGAAATATCAAAAAACTATACAAAAGTATATTAATATACTTTATTCTCACTACTTTCATAAGTATATTTTTAAAATTACTTTTGCCCAAAAAATAGAAATATAATGAGAACAACAATCAAAATTCTTTTAACCCTTTTTATTTCAACAACAATGAAAGCTCAAACAACGGACATATTGGACAAAGTGAATAATGACAGAACATTTTTTGAAACACTCGGCAACATTTATCCTGTCAGTCAGAATGTGAAAATTTCAGGCACACAAATTGCCGAAGTAAAATGTTATTGGTTTACACCAAAAAATGAAGTTTCGGATAATATTATTGTATATCTGCACGGTGGCTGTTTTGCTTTTGGAAGTATCAATTCGCACAAAGCAATGGTGAGTCATATTGCCGAAAATACTCGTTCAAAAATTCTACTTATTGAATATTCATTTGCACCCGAAAACCCTTTTCCTGTTGCAATAAACGAAATAGTGAAAGTGTATAAAGAATTGCTGAAAACGTATCCCAATCGTAAAATTATTTTTATGGGTGATAGTGCAGGTGGTGGTTTGGTGGTTTCGGGCATTTATTCGATAGCTGAAAATAAACTGAAACTTCCGTCTGCAACAATTTTGATTTCGTCTTGGCTCAACTTAAAATGCAATACCAATTCATATAAAACAAGGCAATCACTTGACCCGTTTTTAACCAAACCATATTTGTTGGAATATGCTGAATATTATGTAGGAAATTCAGAAAATGCAGACCCGAATGAACTTGTTTTCGACAGTTTCCCACCCACTTTTTTACTCACAGGAACAAACGAAATATTATATGATGATACAAAAAACTTTTACGACTATATAAAAACCATTCAGCCCAATACAGCTTTCAAAGAATACGAAAATCAAACTCACGTTTGGCTATTGACCGACATAAATTCGGAAAAATCCAAAGAGGCATTAAAGGATATAGCTGATTTTGTGAATGGCGTTCGGTAAAATTTATAGCGTAAATGAAAAGTAAAAAAAACAAGCTGACACAGACAACGGACAATTGAAAGCCACATACCGCCAACAAGGTATTGCCAAAAGCGGGGCTGAATTCTAAAACTCAACATTTGTACTTCTATTCCGCAAAACCATTTTTTATTTGCTCGAAAAGTGTAAATTAGCAAATAAAAAATGGTTTTGCTAATTGCGGTGCTAAGTTCAATTTTTGTGCTTCCTTATCCCCGCCTTCGGCAATACCCGACCCGTTAGCGGTCATTGTAAAAGACGACACCGCAGACAACAAACAAACGACATAACAAAAACAATATGACAAAAAGTAACTTACTTGAAATGAACAACGTTGGTATCGTTGTAGAAAACCTTGATAATGCAATTTCTTTTTTCACAGAAATAGGCACTAGTGTCCCATTAAAATTGGGACGTTTTAAAAATTAAATAAA
>NZ_JAMXAY010000125.1 GCF_025460835.1 Parapedobacter soli
ATTGATTGATAAACAAATAAATGATTTAAACATATTCTGATGAAACCTCCACCAGCTACGGTTTTAGTTTATCAGGCAATCAGACAAAAGGGGATGAATATGTCGCATAGCTGCCTAATTTTGTGTAAGAAAAACAGCATTAAAATCAGGACAGCTATGGACAAAGGATCAATTTCGTTTGAGCAGGTCGTAGAACGGGGCTGTGGGCTGGACGTCCACAAGGAGAACGTTGTGGCGACCATTCAGGGCAAAGGTATAAAAACGATTACAAAAAGTTACAGCACGTTCACGGGTTCTCTTGAAAAGCTTCGAGACTGGCTGAGAAAGCACGGCATCACGCACATCGCCATGGAGAGCACGGGTGTTTACTGGAAGCCGATCTTCAACGTATTGGGGGATGATTTCCAGATATTGCTGGTGAACGCAAGGCATGTGAAAAACATCCCGGGTCACAAGACGGACAAGCGGGACAGTCGCTGGCTGGCCAAGCTGCTGCTGTGCGGCTTGCTGAAGGGGAGTTTCATTCCCCCGCGGGATATCCGGGAGTTGCGGGACCTGACGCGTTACCGCCGGAAACTGATCGGGCAGGTGAGCTCGGAGAAGAACCGTTTCCAGAAAATACTGGAGGACGCGAACATCAAGCTTTCGGTGGTGCTGACGGATGTTTTCGGGGTTACGGGCATGAAGATGATCAGCGCTATCCTGGATGAGGGCGGTTACCGTCCGGAAGGGTTGTTGCAGTTTGTCCACGGCCGTGTAAAGGCGAGCCGTTCGGACATCGTGGAATCGCTCCGGGGCCATGTGACCCCTCACCACCGGTTCATGCTGCGGACGATCCTGGCGAACATGGCGCGGTTGGAGACCACTATCGCCGAGGTCACTGCCCGAATCGAGGGGGGTTGCGCACCCTACCGCCTGGATGTGGACAGGCTATCGGAGATACCGGGAGTCGACCACGACGGGGCTATCGGCATCATTGCCGAAATCGGCCTTGACATGGGGCAATTCCCTACGCACCGCCACTTGGCCTCCTGGGCCGGTGTCTGTCCGGGAAGCAACGAAAGCGCCGGGAAGAACAAAAGCGGCCGGATCACCCACGGAAACAAAAACCTACGGGCGTTATTGACCCAATTGGGTTGGGCCGCATCACGGACCAAGGGTACGTACTTCGGGGCTAAATACAAATCACTGGTAGGCCGCAGGGGCAAGAAAAAAGCCATCATCGCATTGGGACACAAGATCCTGGTAGCCGCCTACTTTATCATCAAAGACAACATGGAATTCAAAGAACTGGGGCCGGAACACCTGGACAACTTCAGGAAGGACAAACTGATCGCGTATTACAAAAAACAATTGCAGCACTTGGAACCCAATCTGGAGTTTGACGTGAGCGCGGCATAAAAAGAGCAAAAATAACAAAGGTCGATTTTTACTGTAAGCATAGACAACGAAGATGAAACTGACCTGATCAGTTAAGCACAAAAGAGTATCGCCTAGAGCATGTGAATGAAAATTTATATTCCTTAACTGATTTTATAATTAATTGATAAACAAATAAATGATTTAAACATATTCGAATGAAACCACCACCAGCATTGGTTTTAGTTTCAGGGGC
>NZ_JAMXAY010000126.1 GCF_025460835.1 Parapedobacter soli
TAGGGCCTGCTGAAAAAGTCAGCCAGCCATTTTCCATTTAAAAATTTGGCGCTGCGGCGCATACTTTCCACAGTTTCGGAACCCGGGTACCATCACAGGCGCATAACCACCCTTTGCTGAAAAAGTCACGGACCGCTTTACCACCCGGAAAATCAGGCAGAGGGATGCCCACCCGGCCAATCTGACCAGGTTGAGCACCATGATGATGCCGGCAATCCACGCTTCGCTGGTGGGTTTCAGCCGGGCCTTGATCCTGTTCATGCCGTAGGCCGTCTTGGCCTGCCCGAACTTGCCCTCCACCGGGTTGCGCTCCCCCGGCCTTACGTGTTGCACTTTCACCGCCGGGGGTCTGCCAAGGGGTTTGGCCATCAGCCGTATCCCCTTCCCCTGTAGCATACGCCGGTTCTCCCGGGTACAGTATATCTGGTCGGCCAGCACCTCGGCCGGGTAATGGCCGAACCGCCGCCGGTAACGTTCGATGTAGGTTTCCATGTGGCTCCCCTCGTTATAGGCATCCCAGCCCACCTCGTCCAGCAACGCGTAGCCGTCCACCAGGGATACATGGATCTTCGCACCGAACTCCGTGTTTGCTGTGGCCTTGCCGCGCACGATGGGGCGCACGTGCGGCTGGTGGATGCTAACAATCCGGTCGGCAATGCTCTTGGTGCGTTTGCCGTGCATCTCCCGCTGCTGGGCGTACAGGGTACGGATCACCAGGAGGTATCTTTGCTGCTTTGCATCCAGGGGAAACCAACCATAGGTGTCCAGCAACCGGTCTATCGTCCCCAGGTTACGCTTCACGTAATTCAGCTGTTTGCCGACCGCACGGCGCACCTCTTTCTTGCTGCGCCTACGCTTCTTTGCGACACCTAGGTATTCCTTGCGGGCACGGATACGATAGCTGCGTGGCTTTTCGGTGTGTCTCGACCGGTCGTACAGCGCATCGATCAGCTCCTCGGTCTTTTCCCGCGATTCGTTCAGCAATCCCAGGTCCGTGGGATAGGCGATGTCCTGCGGGCAGACCGTCGCATCGAACAGTACACGGCCACGGGGTGCCCCATCGGCCGGTTGGGTATCGGACTCTAAAAAACCCGTATCCGGAGTACCGCCGGGCTCTGCACCGCCCTGGTCATCGGGGCCACCATCGTTTCCCGGGCCGCCCTGGCGTCCCACCGCCTGACGATGAAGTGTCACGATCCGTTCGTTTATCGCGTTAAGAAGGTCTTGGCCAACACGTTTGCGCAAATCAACAAACAGCGAGGCGTCAAAAGGAAACGCTGCCGTAAAACTCGAATACCCCAAAAAGTACTGCATGTACATGTTCTCCGAAATCTGCTGTACCGTCTCACGATCGTCAAGGTTGCATAGGTGTTTGATCATCAGCGAACCGATCGCTACTCGGGGGCTAAGCCCCGGACGACCCAGATCACTTACACCAACATGTTTCAGGTACAGGTTGCTGATCTCATCCCACGGTATCCGGTTTGCCAACACAACCCAGCGGTTCCCAGCGTCCAGCTGGCGATGGAAAGGGCTCTCGAAACCCTCCAAAACCAGTTGACCCGGGCTTACGTATTCCGCGCGAACTGCACGCT
>NZ_JAMXAY010000127.1 GCF_025460835.1 Parapedobacter soli
CTGGACTTACCCCGAAAAATAGGCGGTTCTCGATCTAATTTCCTTGTACCGTGTTTGTTAGGTCGTATTCCAAGTGGAATCGGTCTTTTTGATTGAAAAAACGGGGTAAGTTTTTTCAAATAAAAAAGCATAAGTGCAATCTTTGTAATTGACTAAAAAACAAGGGATACACTTATGCAATACAGTAAACTTGCGTTTAAACTGCGCGGTAAAATTAATGAATTTTCGGGGTATGTTTCTTCCGGTTTGGACAAAACCTGCCGCAGGTTCGTATCGGAGGCTGTTTACGGGATGCTGGGCTCGCAGTCGGTGCTGCTGACGGAGATCGGCCGTTCGCTGGGAGAGGGTGTGAGTCTGAAGAAAATCGAGGAGCGCTTCTGCCGCCAGCTGGCCAAGGAAGACATATGGCCTGTTCTGCAAAACCGGGTGCTTGAAGAAGGCTGCCGCCGGGTAAAGGGAGATACGCTGCTGATCCTTGACCTTGGGGATATCCATAAGAAATACGCCTCGGACATGGAACACCTGGGTTATGTACGGGACGGGAGTGCCTCGGGCGCGATAGTCAAAGGTTACCATACCAACCAGATCATCGCTTCCCAACTGGGTGCTAGGGAGGTACTCCCGCTCTACCAGGAACTCTATTCATCACGCAGCCCGGATTTCGTCAGTGAAAACCAACAGATACTGGATGCCATCGACATGGTGAGCAGCCACTGCGATGGCCGGGGCACATGGGTGATCGACCGCGGGGGCGACCGGGGGAAGATATTCCGCCATCTGCTGAAAAGCAGGTTGCAGTTCGTGGTAAGGCTACAGGGCACACGCGATGTGCTGCACGGCCGGACAAAGAAAAACGTGCTGGAGGTGGCCCGGCGGTGTTCCTGCCCTTACAGCGAAACCATCGTCAGGGTGGACGAGGGAAAGGAAAAGGCAAGGCATATCCAATACGGATACACAACCGTCCGTCTGCCAGCACATCCGAAGAAAACACTGTACATGCTCGTGGTCAAAGGGTTCGGAGAGAAACCGATGATGCTGCTGACAACCATACCCCTGCGCAGAAACCGAAAGCTGCTACGCCGGGTGCTGGCCAGCTACATCAAACGGTGGAGCATCGAGGAGACCATACGCTTCCTCAAGCAGAGTTATGACGTGGAGAACATCAGGGTGTTGAAATACACGCGGTTGCGTAATATGATGGCCATCCTGCTCGCTGTATTCTATTTCATCGCAGTCAGGCTGGATACCCAAACCAAGCTCAGGATAATGGTCTCACATGTGCTGAAACAGGCCAAACGCGTATTCGGTGTACCGGATTTCAAATACTATGCGATAAGCGACGGGCTGGCAAATATATTCAGAAGATCGCCCCGAACCGCATCATACAAGAATGTAACCCAAAAAGGACAACCGCCCGACCAACTGACACTAGACCTATAAATTTCGGGGTAAGTCCAG
>NZ_JAMXAY010000128.1 GCF_025460835.1 Parapedobacter soli
AATCACTATTGTCCGACTAAAGTCAGTATTGTTCATATTTAACTATGAAATTGGCCGTCAAGGCCGCTTTTATTCATTTTTCAAAAAAGACCTCCCCCTTCAAAGAGATCAGAACAGGGCCAGTTGGCCGGTATCCTGAGGACCTTCCCTGGCGTTGTAATCCCGATTTCCGCTTTTCAGCAGCTGGTAAACGTCCAGCAGACTGATCAGGTGGATGCGCACCAATGTGGCCACCACCGAGAAGGCCTTTTTCACCTGTGCCTTTTTCTGCAGTACCGTCAGCAGCAGCTGTGCGATGAGCGTGCACCATACCTGCGTGTAAATCGCATTGGTGTTCTCGCCGTAGAAGTAGTTCAGCTGGAAGTTCTGTTTCATCTTTTTGAACAGCAACTCGATGGTCCAACGCTTCTTGTACAGAAAGGCAACTTCCTCGGCCGTGATGTCCATATTGTTGGTCAGGAATTCATAACGCCTGTTCTTTTCGTCCTGGTAGGATACCCTGCGCAGGGTGAGCTCACACGTCTCTTTGGTGATTTTCTTCCCGTTTTCATCCTCCGGGTGGTAGCTCACGGAGATGATTTCATCACGCAGCACCTTGGCCTGCCCTTTTTTCCGATAATGCTTGCGCAGGGTATCCTTCACCGTGTAGACCGCGTTCTTCTTCATCCGCGTTACGAAATAGACCTGCTTTTCCGTCCAGCGGGCGAACATCAGGTAATGGTTGTACGCCCGGTCGAAAACCACCACGCTATGCGGCACCAGCTCCAAACCTGACAGGAAATTCTTGTCGTGCACCTTGGCCTCGGTGATCTTCACGAACCGGCCAACCGACTGCACCGCATCGATCAACATATGTACCTTCAACCCGCCTTTCTTTTTCCCGTCGCCTTTAGGGTTGCGGCCGACGCCCTTCAGGATGTCGCTGAACAGCCGGATGGTGGTCGAGTCAACCAGCAGCACCTCCTTGAACGTCAGCCCGAAAGTCCGGCTGTCCGACAAAAAACTCCGGTAATGCTTGACCAGCGAGAAATATACCGCTTCGAAAAATCCGTTGTCCCGGTTGCGCAACCCGTCGCTGGCCGTACTCTTGGCCGGGGACTTCTTAAGCCCAAGGTGATTCAGCTTGCCACCCATACCACGCAGACCTTCACATACTTCCGTCATCGAGTCGCAACGGCTCAGGATGCCGAAAAGCATTGTAACCAGCTGTGTCATGCTGCCGAATGACTTGTAATAACGGTCGCTCTGCTTCTCGCCTATGATGCCTTTGATATCGATAGCTGTCGCTAATTCCATGATCTGTTTCAAAACCGGCTGTCCGACAAAATTTATTTCCCTATTTTTACCCATGTTGTAGTTTCTTTCGCAAAAACAAACTTACAACATCTCGGAGTGGGCCTCAAGCAGGCTTACTCCTTTTTTATTTTATCCGGT
>NZ_JAMXAY010000129.1 GCF_025460835.1 Parapedobacter soli
TTTTCCCGCATTGTTGACACTTCCCATTCCTATATTTTTTTGATATTGCATTTCATTAGACCGTTACTGCCATTATTTATACCAGAAAAAATCCTTCCGCTATTCCTTCGGTTTGGCCCGTTCGTTTCCAGGTAAAGGGTGCGACGCTTCTCTTCATAATTGATTTATCAAACCTATACCATTGCAAATGTAACAGATCATTCGGTAAGCTGAACACCACCCTATTTGCCATTACCGATACATTATTTACTTATAGACAAAAAACATAATTCAATTTGTTAATTTAGAAATTTTGCACTATCTATGTCATATAGAAACCAACGGTACACCTCAAAAAGGAACTGACTCATGAAAGTCATTTTTGAACACCAATCCAACCCGTCGGGAGAGGGCTTCCTGGTAAAAGAGTACATACAACGTTATTTTACGTCGCCCTTCCATTTTCATGACGTACATGAATTGATCTGGATCAAAAGAAGCCATGGGAAACTGTACGCCGGCAAAAATATGATGAATTTCCAGGATGGGGATATTTACCTCTTCGGACCGGGATTCGGCCACTGCTTCTACAACGAAAAAGCATTCATAGAACTGGGAGAGAAAGCGCATGCCATCGCCATATTTTTCCGGTCGGATTTTTTAGGTACCGGGTTTTTCGGAAATACCGAGTACGTAAACATCAAAGAAATGTTGGACAAAGCAGGCTTTGGCCTGCATATTGCAAACGGGCCGGGTCATCTCTACGATCTGTTCGGTTCACTTACCCAAAAGAAAGGGATGGACAAACTGGTCACTTTTCTTCAGCTTCTCAACGAGATTTCCAAAATCCCGCCAACCCGGGCAAGGATGTTGAACGAAACACAGTCGGCCATGAAACTGACTAATAAAGACTCGGCGAGGCTGGAGCCGGTGCTTAAATATGTCATGGAAAACTTCCGTGACGAGCTGGACAGCAAAACTGCCGCCAGCTTAATCCACCTCAACGATGCCGCCTTCTGCCGCTATTTCAAACGGCGCATGGAACAGACTTTTTCTCAGTTCGTCAGCAGCGTCCGCATTACCCATGCCATGAACCTGCTGCTGACAGAAGACTGGGATGTTTTACGCATCTGTTACGAATCCGGTTTCAAAAACCTTTCCTATTTCAACCGCCAGTTCCGCGAAATAACCGGGCAAAGTCCTAAAGAATACCGGCGTTCCTTTCAGCAATCGAAAGAACACCTGATCATGGATAACCAATCTGATTAAAGGCACTTTTTTGGCCGTTTTCCGAAGACAGAAAACCACACAGCGGCACTAAAAATAGGGATCATTATTTTCCGGAAAAACGTTTCCGATAAAATCATTTTCCTATCTTAGCCTGCAAACAAATCATTCACTATTTAAACAACGAACTGCCAACAAGCGGTTTGAACGCAAGCGGGGGTTA
>NZ_JAMXAY010000013.1 GCF_025460835.1 Parapedobacter soli
AAGGAAATTAGATCGAGAACCGCCTATTTTTCGGGGTAAGTCCAGCAATGACGAAAGCATCCTGGCCCTGCAGTGGGTATACAATGGTGAGTGGGGCACGCAAAATGCGACACAAGCTTACTTGGCCTACAGCAGCAGCATTACCGGTGTCGGCGACGGATGGGGCGGACAGATCGGTGCCGGATTGAATACATTAAGGCTATACGAGGATTTCGCACTGGATAAAAGGCGGCGGGCCACGTATATGTTCCCGGGAGACCGCTACCCTTACATCACCAATGAAATCGACGACCCGGACAACCCCGGACAGCGAATCAAAGTGCCACTCGTTGTACCCTTCAACGCCCAAAACAGCTACGATGGCACGGAATCCGAATTTGCCTGGGTCAAGAAATATGTGGTAGGCCGGCCGGAAGACAATGAGGGTAAGGTGCTGTTTATGGGTACCGAAATCAACACGTATCTAATGCGCTTCTCGGAAGTGTACCTCATTCTTGCCGAAGCCATACTGGGCAATGCAACCTCTACTTCCGATGCAGAAGCGGTGGATGCAGTAAATCAAATCAGAAGACGGGCTGGACTTGGCGGCAAATCGAGCATTACATGGAACGATATTTACAAAGAGCGTATTCTGGAGTTTGCAATGGAAAACGTCTCGGCTTTTGATTATTCACGTTTACATTATTATAACCCACAGAAAGCCTATACGATGCTGAGCGAGATGAACCGCGGGTATTACTTGATAACGCCACTCCCGAATATCAACAACGCGACTTCGTGGGAAATAAGGGAGAGTGATCGGGAAGACCAACACGATTATGTGGCTGTGGGCCCGAACAATTTTTATATTCCCATTCCCGACGCATAAATTGTGAGGGCTCCCAACCTGTTGAAGCCCCCCGTGCCTTATACTTCAGGCAACTAGAAGAGATACCGGATAGAACTTATTAATACGTGAAAAAGATGAACTACATACAGCATAAACAGTCGGTCTGGAACTTTGGGTTGTTCCTAATGCTGGCTACTTTTTTCGCACCATTCACGTCGTGCCAAAAAGAAAAAAACGAAAATCCCAGTGCACCCACGATTACGCGCATACGGGTACCGGAGGCTGCGCTGGCTGACAGCAACGTCGTGGTAGCCCTGCCCGGCACCTTCATTGTCATCGAGGGCCGCAATCTGGCCAATACACGGAAGGTCCTGTTCAACGATTTGGAGGCTCCCTTCAATTCAACGTACAACACCGCTACGCATATTTTTGTGCAGATCCCGAACTCGACGCCCACACCCGACCGCTTTCCAAACGTACCGGGCCAGATTAGAGTCATCACGCCACAGGGCGAAGCGATATACGATTTCCCTATTGAGCCGCCGCCACCACTTATCCAGACAATCAGCAATGAGAACCCTGTAGCAGGCCAGACGGTTACCATTACGGGAATGTATCTGGGTGGTGTCACGGAAGTCAACTTACCCGGCGGGGTCCAAGGTACCGGTTTTGTCAAAAATGCAGACGGTACCGAGTTGCGGTTTACCGTCTCCGCCGATTTGGGCAGCATACCGGGAAAAATCGAATTGGTTTCACCTTACGGCACCAGTGAGTCTGTTTTTGACATTAACCTGTTCGATGGGTTCGGAGTCATCACCAATTTGGACAACAAGCATTACCTGTCTTGGCCTTGGACGGTGCCGACCGACCCCACACCGATGTTTGCCGGAAGTAAAGGGGCCTTTGCACGCAGCGTGGTGACTAATGTGGGGCCGTATAACCCCGCATGGTGGGAGGACAGCCGCACCGCTAATTTCGAAGCGGGTATCCCGGTGTGGGATGTGGCCAAGTACCCCGCGGCGCTATCAAGCCCGGCAGATAACTTCGCGTTCAAATTTGAGATCAATACGCGCGAACCTTGGGACAACGGGGCACGTTTTGTTTTCTTGTTCAACGACCAATACGGGTATGTTTTTGCACCCAATACCCTGCGGGAAGATAACACCTTCCATACGAATAACCAATGGGTGACATACACGATTCCACTTAGCGCTTTCAAACAGGTCGAAGATGTTTGGGGGGATCTGCGCCCCGAACGTAATGCGATGAAAACCCTCGGCGATATCATCACTGCGGACGGTATGCTGGGAAGTTTCCGCTACCGGATTACCACGGATGGTGGATCGATAAGCCTACTTGACGCCGCATTCGACAACTTCAGGATTGTTCGGGTAAAATGAGGTGCCAGAATCACCCTAACGTTAAGGCAAATTATAATTGAATGAATATGATACACAAGAAAAACCGCACGAACGCGTGCATTAAAACCATCTTCTCTTTGTTTTTATTGCTCTCAACGGCTGCTGCTGTTGCTCAAATATCAGTACACGAATCAGGCAAATACCTGGTTGAAACCAAATCAGGGAAGCCGTTCTTCTGGCTTGGCGACACAGCCTGGGAGCTTTTCCAACGGTTGACGCGCGAGGAAGCCATCACTTACCTGGACACCCGGCAGAGCCAGGGTTTCAACGTAATCCAGATCGTGTCGCTGGCCGAAATGGACGGGCTCCGCACGCCAAACCGCCAGGGTGATGTGCCCTTCGTCGACCTCGACCCGCTAAACTGGGCGGTAACCTCCGGCAATGACCCCGGCAATCCGGACGAATACGATTATTGGGACCATGTGGATTTCATCATCCGTGAGGCAGCCAAGCGGAACATGTATGTGGGGCTGCTCCCCACCTGGGGCGACAAGGTGGCCTACATGTGGGGAGCCGGGCCCCAGGTATTCAATGCGTCAAACGCTTTTGGCTATGCCAAGAAGTTGGCCGAGCGGTACAGCGGCCAATGGAATGTGCTTTGGATACTGGGTGGGGACCGCCCGCCCACCTACGAACGGGAGGGTAAGTTCCATGACGACCGCCCAATATGGCGTGCTATGGCACGCGGCATCGAAGACGTATGGGGCGAGGCCGCATTCATCACCTACCACCCGGGAGGTACCATGAGAAGCAGCTCTGCGTGGTTCCATGATGAGGATTGGCTGGATATGAATGCAATACAGAGCGGCCATGGTAGCCGCCAGTATGAGATATGGGATACGATCAGAAACGACCTGGCCCTGATGCCCACCAAGCCGACCATGGATATCGAACCATGCTACGAAGACCATGGGGTGAACCCTTGGGATGGCAAATGGACTGCCGAAGGGCGTGGGTATTTCGATGCGTACGACGTACGGGCACGTATGTACCGTGGCGTGTTTGCCGGTGGGTGCGGCACCACTTATGGACACCACCACATCTGGCAGTTCTCAGACAGCGCCCGGTATGAGCCAATCTACATCGCCGATCGGTATATCCCATGGCAGGAGGCATTGCACGCGAAGGGAGCAAACCACATCCGTTACATAAAGGACCTGATGCTTGACCGACACGATATGAACCGGACGGAAGATCCCGGACTGGTGCTTTCGGACGCCGGGACCGATTACCGCGACCTGGTCGTTGCAATGCGGAACGAGGCCCGTACATGGGCAATGGTCTACCTCCCCAATCCCGATCCGGTTGTGGTCGACCTTTCGAGATTGGGAAATAAACCGAAGAGAATATCATGGTTCAACCCGGTTACGGGCAAATATACTTCGGCGGCCAAGCGCTACCGCGGTACACAGGGCACCTTTACACCGCCGGATACGGAGCAGCGGGATTGGGTGCTGGTTATCGAAACGAAGCGGCCGGCAAAAAAATAATGCCGCTTTACAAAATATTGGGAGATCGGCAACGGAATCACGGTGGCCGAACAGGCATCAAGAAGAAAGGTACCCGGTTAACAGCCGGTGTACCGGATTGAGCACGATGAGGAAAAGCAGTGAGGTAAACGCGCTGAAAAGCGTGGTGGCTGCCGCGATCTGGATGGCCGGCAACGGAGTCAGGCGGATCAACAGATCGATGAACCACCCGATGAACGGGAATATCAGCAACATGGCTATGAAGTTGAAGCCGATGTTGGCAAATGCCGACAAACGAGCAGCCTTAGACATTTTCAGGCTGACAATCATCGCCGTGGAGGTGGTGCCGACGTTGGCGCCGATCACAATGGGCACGGCGGCATCGATGGTCATGATCCCCTGGGAGACCAGTACGATACATACCCCGATAACCACCGAGCTGGATTGTACCACCACGGTGAGGATGATGCCGTACAATATGCCCAGTAGCGGTTGGGTGGCCTGCAGGAGCAATGTTTGAACCATGGCGTCCGACTTAAGTGGCTCGACTGCCTGGCTGATCAGGCTGAGTGAGAAGAAGATGAATCCGAAATAAAATATCGCCCTGCCCAATGTGGCAATCCGGGCGGGAACCATGCTGACCAAGGTACCCAAAACGATGAACACAGGACCAAACAGCGCCGATTGGAACGTGACAATCCACGCGGTAGATGTCGTGCCGATGTTAGCGCCAAGCAATATCTGCAAACTGCTGCGGAAACTGATGACAGCAGCATCCACAAATGTTACCGTGAGTGATGAAACCATCGTGCTAGACTGCACCATGGCGGTGGCGAAGGCTCCCAGGAAAAAACCGCCCAACGGCTTCTCCGTTACACCGGCTATCCACCGCCGCAGCCGGTCGGAACCGATCTCCTGCAGTTCGCGGCTGAAGCTCTGTAAGCCGTAGACAAACAGCGCAATCGCCGATACGATGAGGATAATGGTTTGAAATTGCTCCATGGACGATCTAAAGTTTTGGGGGATAAAGATAGGGAAAGCCCCGCGCGAAATGAAAAGTGAAATTTCATCCCAATTATTGAAAAATAATGGGTAACTTTTCCTAAGTTTGCCCCTCATGAGTACACCATCTATTCTCTCCGATAGGATCAACAACTTGTCTGAGTCGGCCACCTTAAAAATGACCAAGTTAGGCCGTGAGTTGGCATCAAAAGGCATCAACGTAATCAGCCTCAGTGTAGGCGAGCCCGATTTCGATACACCCGACCATGTGAAGCAGGCTGCGAAGCAGGCATTGGATGAAAATTACACGCGCTATTCGCCGGTACCGGGGTATCCCGATCTGCGGAAGGCGATTGCCAATAAACTGAAAACCGAGAATAACCTGGATTACGACATCTCCCAAATCGTGGTTTCCACCGGGGCGAAGCAATCGTTATCCAACGCGATCCTCACGCTAATCAATCCGGACGATGAGGTCATCATACCTACCCCCTACTGGGTATCGTACTCCGAAATGGTTACGCTGGCCGGCGGTAAGTCGGTATTCATCAACACAACGATAGAGAGCGACTTTAAAATCACGCCGGAAGAATTGGAAGCGGCAATAACTCCGAAAACGAAGCTATTCATGTTTTCGTCTCCCTGCAACCCCACCGGTAGTGTGTATAGTAAAGATGAGCTGGCGGGGCTGGCAAGGGTATTTGAAAAACATCCCCACATTTATATCATTTCCGACGAAATATATGAGCATATCAACTTCATCGGCAAGCACGAGTCCATTGCACAGTTTGAAAGCATCAAAGACCGTGTAATCCTGATCAACGGCTTTTCCAAAGCATTTGCAATGACCGGCTGGCGGTTGGGATACCTGGCCGCAAGCCGGGAAATCGCCGCAGCTAACGATAAGCTGCAGGGGCAAACCACTTCGGGTACATGCTCCATTGCACAGCGGGCAGGGATAGCCGCCTACGAGCAGGGATTGGAAACGGTATTGGAAATGAAAAACGCATTCGAACGGCGGCGCGAACTGGTGTACAACCTACTGAAAGACATCCCGGGTGTGAAAACGAACCTGCCACAGGGGGCTTTCTATTTCTTCCCCGATATCAGCGCATTCTTCGGCAAAAAAGATCTACAGGGCAACGAAATCAGGGATTCGGCAGACCTTGCCCTTTACCTGCTCAACGAAGGGCATGTGGCAACAGTTGGCGGCGATTCTTTCGGCAACGACAACTACATCCGCATTTCGTATGCAGCATCTGACGACGCACTGCGAGAAGCGCTCCGGCGCATCAAAGAAGCACTGGCAAAGCTGGCCTAGCAGCACAGAATCATTATTTATTTACTCCTGATTGCTTCCACCGGATCCAGGCGGGCGGCCATGGCGGCAGGTATGATGCCTGCTATGAGCCCTATCAATGTGGAAAGCACGATGGTAAGGATAACCATGCCGATATTGACCACAATGGCCAGCCCGAACATCAGCTTGACCAAAAATGCCAAGAGGTATACGATCGACAAGCCCGCCAGCCCTCCGATAATGCACAGGGCAATGGCCTCAATGAGGAATTGCGATAGGATGAAATAGTTCTTGGCGCCAAGTGATTTCTGGATGCCGATGATATGTGTCCGTTCTTTAACCGAGACAAACATGATATTGGCAATACCGAAGCCACCCACCAAAATGGAAAATATACCGATAAAACCACCTGCCAGATTGATTACTTTGAACATGGCATCCAATTGGGCGGTGATGATGGTGGTTTTGTTGAGCGAGAAGTCGTCTTCTTCCTGCGGGCTGAGCCGATGGATAGACCGCATCATGCCACGCAATTCACTTTCGGTTTCATCCAATGAAACATGAGGCAGTGCGCTTACCATAATGTATGAGTCGGCCCGCCTGATATTGATGACATTTCTGCCGAAATTGAGTGGGATAAGCACAGCGTTATCCATAGACACGTCGAAAATCATGCCCTCGCCTTCTTTCTTGAAAACCCCGATGACGTTCACCTTCCGTCCCAGCACCTTGATTGATTTACCGATGGGGTCTGTGCCGCCGGGGAACAGGCCCTCGGCGATGGTAGCCCCGATGATAGCCACATTGCTTCCGCGGTTGGATTCAGATTCGGTGAAATAACGGCCCTGAACAATCTCCAGCTTACGGATGTCAAAGAGGTCGTGCGAAGCAGCAGACACCGTGATTCCCGATACGTTGTTATTCCCATACTGGGCCATGCGGTTTCCGATGTCGATATTGAAACTAATGGCCTCGGCTGTGGTCATCCGGGTGCGTAACGCGGCAAAGTCGCGTATATCAGGGTCCGGACGGTTAACATATTTCCACCAAGGGTAGTCTTCGCCCCCACCCCAGGGCCATTTTTGCACATACAGCGTTTTACTGCCCAACTTCTCAACGCTGCTCTCCAAGTTGGCCCGAAGCGTATCTACCGCAGAAAACACCCCGATAATGATGAGGATACCAATGGTTACACCCAGTAACGATAAAAATGTGCGCGTACGGTTTTCACGCAATGCCCTAAATGCAAAACCGAAACTCTCACCGATTAATCGAAGGAACATCATCATATACCGTAAGACGACCAAAGTCGCATAAAGTTACAACTACAAACACATATTCTATTATTAAATAATTTCGTATCTTTGCACGCTAATTTATACGTAGGCACAGTCAGCGTGCCGCTATCTAAAATTTCACATCAACAATGAAGCTATCACAGTTTAAGTTCAATTTACCTGAATCTTTAATTGCCTCCGAACCCACCGAGAATCGTGACGAATCGCGATTGATGGTACTCGACCGGAAAACGGGGAAAATAGAGCACAAAATTTTCCGGGACGTGCTCGATTATTTCGACGATAAAGATGTGATGATCCTCAACAACACGAAAGTGTTCCCCGCCCGGATGTATGGCAACAAGGAAAAAACAGGCGCCACTATCGAGGTGTTCCTTCTGCGCGAGTTGAACAAAGAGCTCAGGCTTTGGGACGTTTTGGTAGACCCGGCCCGCAAAATCCGTGTGGGAAATAAATTATATTTTGGGGAGGACGACTTGTTAGTCGCCGAAGTGGTAGACAACACCACCTCCCGGGGCCGTACCATCCGCTTCTTGTTTGATGGTACCGACGAGGAATTCCGCCGCAACATCGAAATACTCGGCGAAACACCGCTACCGAAATACATCAAACGCAAAGCAACCCCGGAAGACAAATTCCGCTACCAAACCATATTTGCTAAGCACGAAGGTGCGGTGGCTGCCCCTACTGCCGGGCTGCATTTCAGCCGTGAGCTCATGAAACGCCTGGAGCTGAAAGGAATTGAATTTGCGGAAATAACCCTACACGTGGGCCTCGGCACCTTCAGGCAGGTAGAAGTGGAAGACCTTACCAAGCACAAAATGGATTCGGAGCAATTTTTCATCCCCGAAGAGGCCGCAAAAACCGTAAATACCGCCATCGATGAGAAACGGCGTGTTTGCGCAGTGGGCACTACCTCAATGCGGGCTATCGAGTCTGCCGTATCCGCCGACAAGCACCTGAAGCCGGCAAACGAGTGGACCAGCAAATTCATCTATCCACCATACGACTTCAGTATCGCTAATAGCATGATTACCAATTTCCATACGCCCGAATCAACACTGCTCGTAATGATCGCCGCATTCGGTGGCTATGAAAATGTAATGCATGCGTATGAGGTGGCTGTAAAGGAAAAATACCGTTTCTACAGTTATGGTGATGCGATGTTGATTATTTAGTATTTAGTACTGAGTATTTAGTGTTTAGTACTGAGTATTTAGTACTTGGTAGTATTGAGATTTACTAAGCATGAATTATGCGATTGTCGTTGCCGGGGGAACAGGGACCCGTATGGGTTCCGATACGCCGAAGCAGTTTTTGCTGTTGAACGGCCTCCCGGTGATGATGCACGCCATCCAAGCATTCCATCGCAGCAGCAGCTCTCCACACATCATTACGGTCATCCACCCTTCGCTGCGCGATACGTGGTCGGCTCTATGTGAGAAACATCATTTCGAAATCCCGCAAACGGTGGTTGCCGGCGGCACGAGCCGCTTTGAGAGCGTAAAGAACGGCCTCGCCGCTATAAAGTCGACAGAAACCGCGCTGGCAACCAGCTTGATAGCGGTGCATGATGCCGCGCGGCCGTTGATTCCGGCTGCCCTTATCGACAAGGTTTACCAACAGGCCGCACTTACCGGTGCTGCTGCACTGGCTACGCCAAGTACCGATTCTATCCGGATCATTAGCAGCAATGGATCAAAAAACAATGCATTCCCCAGGGCCAACGTGTACCTGATGCAAACTCCGCAGGTGTTTAGCGGCACCATACTGTTCGACGCATATACCCAAGCCTACGAATCCTATTTTACCGATGATGCATCGGTTGTTGAGAAAAAAGGGTACCCCATCACCTTGGTAGATGGGGATGTCCAAAATATTAAAGTGACTTTCCCTAAGGATTTGCGTATTGCGGAGTTATTCGCCAAAAACGAGCGCTTAGGCGGCGCTTCGGATAATACGCAGTAATATCGCAATGATGGCGATAACTAGCAGAATATGGATAATCCCTCCCGTATAGTAACCACCGAAGAAACTTATCGCCCAGACAATCACTAGTATCACGGCGATTAAATAAAGTAAATTTCCCATAACCATTAATGTTTATATGAAACAATTACCTAAAATAACATCAACATCGGGAAAAAGTTTGCGGCGATAAGCCGACCGAATCCTAAGAAATCGTAAGCTGCAGGCGGTCGTAAGCTAAATGGATACCCCGCGGTAACTCCGCTTCCACTTCGTCATGCCGGCCAAGCCGATGGCTAATATGTGTGAGATAGGTTTGTTCGGCACCGATCCGTTGTGCAAAAGCAACCGCCTCATCCAACGTGAAATGAGAAATGTGTGCATCTCGCTGAAGCGCATTGACAACCAATACTTTGCTACCGATAATTTTTTCCACCTGACTCTCTTCGATGGTTTTTGCATCGGTAATATAGGTAAAGTCGCCAATACGGAAGCCCAATACCGGCATCATATAATGCATTACTTCAATGGGAATTATCTCATGCCCGAAGAGATGGAAGGGCTCGGTCGTGATTTCATGGAGGGTCAATACAGGTACACCGGGATACCGTTTTGCTGAAAACGCATAATAAAATTCACGCTGCAATGCTTCGTGCACATCCTTTGTACCATAGATATCAACTGCCCCCCCCTGCTGCCGATTGAATGCCCGTACGTCATCCAATCCGGCCACGTGGTCTTTATGAGAATGAGTGAAAAGCACCGCGTCCAAGTGGGTAACGTGCTCCCTTAGCATCTGATACCGGAAGTCCGGCCCGGTGTCGATGACGATATTCCTATCACCCAGCGCTATCAATACGGACGACCGTAAACGCTTGTCGTTCTTATTTGGAGAAGTGCAAACCGAACAATTGCAAGCAATGACCGGAACACCTTGTGACGTACCTGTGCCTAAAAATTTAACCGTCAAATCGTGAGTCGAATTTGTTTGATACTTTGTAAAAACTGCCGTTGTTTTTCATCCAGTTCCAAGCCGGAGGTGGGCACTTCCCGCAGAATAGCCACCAGGGAATCGATTTTTGTTTCAAGATTTGAAAACCGATTGACTACCACCACTTTACTATGTTCGAGCATGCAAGCCGCAGTTTTGAAATTACCTTTCTCATAACGCACCTTATAGCCTAAGTCTTTAAACAAGGTTTCCAATTTATCGAGGCTATGTTGGGTGTTGGGTAACAAAAGCAATCAGATTTCGGCATGCAAAATACGATTCATCCCACGAAATAACAAAGCCGAATTATCAACAGAACCTCATCTTTCAACCCCGCTTCAACACCAACCGTTTAAAAAAATCCTGCAGGAACCCCAGTCCGTAGGCACCGAGCTGTATGAAAGCGGCCGCCACACCCAGTAGCGCCACTTGTAGGCGGCCTGTTTTTATCGATGCATGGACAAATAGCAATAAAACATATCCACCAAGCAGCGTATTGCCAAAAAAAGCCAAGTTGCTGGCGCAGGTCCTGCCCGAACCGGCAGACAACGCAGCGCATATATTCAGTAACAGCAGCGCCACGAGAAAAAGAACGAATAGGCTTGGGAAGAAATGGACAAGTTTCAGTTCGTTGGGAAAATGTTTGTAGATGTTAATCCGCGCACGGCCAAAAAAATGCAGCTGCTTATAAAATTGCTTGAAATCTGTGCGCCGTTTATGGTATACCACCGCTTCGGGAATCAACCCAACACGGAACCCTGCGGTCTGGATACGGATGCTGTATTCAATGTCTTCACCGAGGCGTGTGAGCTTGAATCCTCCTACTTGTTGCCAAACCTTGCGAGAAACGCCCATATTGAAACTGCGGGGGTGGAACGAGCCTATATGCCGCTTGTTACCCCGGATACCACCGGTGGTGAACGGCGATGTCATCGCATAGCTGATTGCTTTCTGGATGGCAGTAAACGATTCCTGGGCAGCATCGGGACCGCCATACGCATCAAGCGGTGTCTTTTCCAAAAATGCAGTTACGTTGGCGAAATAATCTGGCGGGATAAGGCAGTCTGAATCAAAAATAACGAAGTAATCGCCGCGTGCCCGTTCAAATCCGAAGTTACGCGCAAACCCCTGACCTTCATTCGGCTTGAAGTAGTAATGCACATCGAGCTGATCTTCATACCCCGCTACAATAGCCTGCGCGTCGAGGGTCGAACCGTCTTCGATGACCAGCACTTCAAACCCGGCGTAGGTTTGGTGGGTGAGGCTATCAAGCAGTTCGTAAATCTCCTGCGGACGGTTATAAAGCGGGATGATTATCGAGAAAAACATGAATCAAATGAACTTCTCAATCTGATAATTGTTACGATCCACCCCATTCCTGGACACCAATTCGGCAATAAACCCGGTCAGGAACAGCTGCGTGCCGACAATGATTGCAATCAGCGCAAAGAAAAACAGCGGCTGATCGGTTACATTCCGATAAGGGGTTTGGTTGGCGATGCTGACCAGCTTTTCCACGACCAGCCACACGGCGATGATAAAACCGGCCAGAAAACTCAATACACCCATCGTACCGAAGAAGTGCATGGGCCGCTTTCCGAATTTCCCGACAAAGAAAATGGAAAGTAAATCCAGGAACCCCTTGATAAACCGCCCCGGTCCGAACTTCGTGGTGCCATACTTGCGGGGAAAATGCTGGACCACCTGCTCGTCGATGCGTCGGAAGCCGGCCCATTTGGCAATAACCGGAATATAGCGGTGCATTTCGCCATATACTTCGATACTCTTAACCACTTCCTTCCGATACGCTTTCAGTCCACAATTGAAGTCGTGGAGATTGTGTATACCCGACATATTTCGTGTAACGGAATTGAAAAGCTTGGTGGGGATTGTTTTGCTCAACGGGTCGTAACGCTTCTGTTTCCACCCAGACACCAGATCGAATCCCCCTTCCTTAATCCGGCGATACAATTCGGGTATCTCATCTGGACTATCCTGCAGGTCGGCATCCATGGTAATCACCACGTTACCCTGCGCCGCGGCAAACCCGACATTAAGGGCGGCGGATTTGCCGTAGTTGCGCCTGAACTTAACGGCGGATATCTTTGGATTGATGACTTTAAGACCTTCAATTACCATCCAAGAGTCGTCGGTACTACCGTCATCCACCATTATAATCTCATAACTGAACCGGTTGTCGTCCATCACACGCCTAATCCAGGCCGCGAGCTCGGGCAACGATTCCGCTTCGTTATACAGGGGGATAACAACAGAAATATCCATCAGAGATTATTACTCCTCATTTACCGGTGCGAAAACCGGGCGTTCGCGTTTAAAGATAGCAGCAAAAATAAGTGCCCCGATAAAGTAGAAGATGGCGCCTATGGCGAGTCCTTGTATGAAGTCAACGAAACTGGGATTTACCTGCTTTTCGATGCTCTTTTCCGCTTCTTCAATCATCTTATCGACCACCTCTTGATCAGAACTGAATGCTTCAGCCATTTCGGTAGTCGCGTTGAGCGTAACCTCGCGCATCATGTTGGCGTAGTCAGGTTCAATCCACTTGGCAAAAGCCGTGGTGAATATCGAATAAATCACTACCTGCACAAAAAACATGATAAAGATATTGCCCAACGCCTCGCGGAACGACCAATAGCCCCCAATTTTTTTGCGGAGATCCAGCGTAAAATAAATTGCCAGCCCGATGCCGATGGCGATGGTGATGAATCCAAAGGCAGGGTTTGCCATCAATTTCGGTGACGCGTAATACACCAGTAAAAAGATAATGATGTTTATTGCTGCCCAAATAAGGGCATTGGTGACGGCGATTTTCTTGGCGCTTACTTTTTCTTCGGTGTCTAGATTCGTTGTCATGGCTATGTGTGTTTTTTGATTAATGATTACGGATTTAATAATTATATGCTACCAACAGGCCGTATACCGCATTGTCGAAAGCCGGATTTGTACTTTCGGCCGCATATTCTTCCCACTCCGCATCCGACGGACGTGGCTCATAAAAGAAACTCATTATAGGATAGAACAAATCAGCAAGCTCTTGGTTTTCTGGTATTTTTGACCTAACCTCAGCGATTTCATTATACGAACTGTCGATGAGCAGCTGGTTTGCAATAACCGGCTCGTAAATGCGGTGCTCATCCTGAAATTCGTCTTCATCGACGAGCAAGAACTCTTTGAGGTAATCGCTCAATTCGGGCTCAATCTGTTCATCTGCGCACTCACGGAAATATAACAGCAGGTTCAGAAGCTCTGTCCCCCGGTCTATTGTCTGCTCCTCTATTTCCTCCCAAGCTTCCGATTCGAGGTAATCATCTTCCAATTTCGCGACGTCTGCAGCGAAGAAGTTCATCAACAATAGGTCGAACACCACCTCCCGCAGTTCCTCGAAGCGAGGATAGTCGTCAAAAACGGCATCTACTTGGGCCATCTTATCCAAAAATTCTCCATCGCTATCAAATACGCCGGCCAGCCGAGTAAAAACATCCGACCGTTCCAATTGGGCGGTATCGGCATAGGCCCGCAGGCATTTTTCCAGTGCGTTATAAATCTGTTGGTCCATTATAGTTGTGTGTTTGCCATTTGACGTTTGTTGATGACCATTGTTACGGCACCTTTCAGTGTATCGCCCAGCAATGGGCTATTGGATGATCTCGATTGGTTTGTTTGCTGATCGAAGCGCCACTCCCTGCTGGTATCGAACAACACCATGTTGGCCACTGCGCCTTCTCCAAACTCCGGGATGGGCAGGCCCAGCACGCGCCGTGGCCCGATTGCCAGCTTGTCGACGAGTTGCTCTACGGTCAACCCCGCGCTTAGCGCCAGTGGCAATACGGTCTGCAGGCCAATGATACCCTCCGCTGCTATCTGGTACTCCACCTCCTTGTGTTCAATTTCGTGTGGCGTATGTTGGGATACGATGGCATCCACCGTACCGTCCTTTATGCCTTTGAGCAGTGCCTTTTGATCTTTGGCCGTACGCAGCGGTGGGCTCACCTTATAGTTGCTATCAAACCCGGCAACCAGCTCGTCGGTCATTACCAAGTGGTGGACAGCCACCTCACAGGTTACCGGCAAGCCTTTGGATTTGGCCCGACGTATCAGGTCTACGCTCTCGGCGGTGCTTATCGTTGAAAAATGGATCGGCGCATCGTTATACTCCGCAAGGTATAGGTCGCGCGCCACCATAAGTGCCTCTGCCAGGTTCGGGTTGCCTCTCATGCCAAGGTATGTACTGGTAACCCCTTCATTCATCTTGGCCCCTGCCGCCACCGATATGTCTTCGGGATAGGAAATGATGCGTCCACCGAACCCTTTGCTGTACAGCAGCGCGCGACTCATCAATCCGGCCTGTTGCACCGGTCTGTCGCCATCGCCGAAGGCTATAGCCCCGGCCAGCTTCATGTCGTACAATTCGGCCAGCTCCTCTCCCATCCGCTTTTTACTGATCGTACCGATCGGGTGCACATCCACAAGAAGCGGCCGAGCGCGGTTCACGATCAATGCGACCTCCGAGCGGCTGTGCAGTGGTGGCTGCGTGTTCGGACGCACCGCGACACCAGTAAACCCGCCGGCAGCCGCGGCCGCACAACCGGAAACAATGTCCTCCTTGGTTTCCAGTCCGGGCTCCCCGAAATTGACGTTCATATCAAAGAAACCCGGGCTAAGGTACTGCCCTTTTGCATCAATAACGGTTTGCCTGTTGCCATCAGCCTTGATACGGCCGGCAATTTGGGCGATTACCCCACCCTCGATAAGGACGTCCATCTCACGGCCGTGAAAGGGCGTATCGGGGAAAACGATTTTAGCAGATTTGATGAGTAGGCTATCCATGGGTGTAATGAAAAGACATAAAGGGCATCAAGTAGACCGGAGTGTTGATTTTTAATGGATTTATGGCGATGTGCGCATTCATTAAAGAACAAAAGTACAAAATCGGTCGTAATGCAGCGAGTTATTTTCAGAATTTGTTGTCACGCCCCCACTCATAGCCGTCCGTTTCGAAACCGGCTAACCCCAACACGCGGTCTACCACTGTTGCCGCAATACCTTCAGCATGCTCAGGTAGGCTATAAAACGACGGGCTTGCAGGACATATGATGCCCCCGGCTTCGGTAACGGTAAGCATATTACGGAGGTGGATGGTGCTTAACGGCGTTTCGCGGGGCACGAGGATAAGCTTACGCCGTTCTTTCAAGACAACATCTGCTGCGCGTGTAGTTAAATCAGACGAGGTACCATGCGCTATCCGCGCTAATGTACCCATTGAGCATGGGCATACAATCATCGTGTCGAACCGGGCAGATCCCGATGCGAACGGTGCATAGAAGTCGTTCTTCTCGTACAATGTGAACGGATATGTGGCGTAGCTATCGCTACCCAGTTCAAATCGCCACACATCCTTCGCATTGTCAGACATCACCACCGCCACCGTATCCCACTGTGCCGCGAGCGCCATCAGCTTATCCAGCAGCACTTTAGCATAAATCGAACCGCTGGCTCCGGTGATAGCAACAACAATCTTCCGCTTCATCGCTCTCAAAGTTTGCCAAACTTAAATAAATCAGCGTTCAATTACAAGCTTGGCCTACAGGTGACGATTATCAGCGGGAGCGGATTTCCTTACGCATAAACGACACGTACGACATCGCGAAGCAGACCACCGTGGCGGCTATTAAGCCCGTAAGCTGTGGCCAGACAATGAGTAAACTCTGGCCCAACGGCAACGGGCTCGGAATGGCCCCATAGGCCTGCTCCATGGTAAGCGGCCCCAAGCTGCGTACCGACGGCACCAGCAATGTGGTAGTGGCGTCGGTATACAATTGGCTGGGAACGATCCGCATCAGGTTAACGATAAACTGTTGGTAGCCCAGGAGCTGTTCTTGCGATGCCATTTCCGAGGGAGCCATGGCTCTGGCCACCAGGTTGACAATGATCTGGTAAAATACCGTAAAAAATAACCAGATGGCTATCGCCGTGAGGGCCGATGTGGCCGCCTGCCGGAACCGGATGGATAGGAATACGGCCAAATTGAGCCAGAATGCTACGTACAGGACACTCAGCAACAGGAAGAAAATAATCCGCAAGAATTCCTCCGCCGTGGGCGGAATTCCGATGATAAACATGCCGAATCCCATTACCAGGAAACCCAGCGCAAAGAACAGCACCCCGATTACCGTGAGCGCAGCGACGAACTTGGCATTGATCAGATAGTCGCGATGGACGGGCTGCGCCATGACGCGGCTCAGTGTACCGGAATTCTGCTCGGAGTTGATGGCATCAAAGCCTAAGCCGATACCCAGCAACGGTCCCAGGAAGCCGATAAACACGTGGAACGGCGGCAATGACCCGTCAGACAGCGTAAACAGCTTGAGGAAGAAAAACGGATCGTCTGCATTCTTGGATTTTGAAAGTTCATCAACCAATGTGGTGATAGACGTGTAAAGCGACCCAAAGCAAGTAAGCAGGATCAAAAATAACAGCACATTGAAACGCCAGCTACGCACATGGTCTGATATTTCTTTCTGTACGATGATCCAGAAAGGATGGACTACGCGATTAGCACTCCGCTCGCGTGCCCCCGTAAAAAGCCGATTCACAGCATCACTGGTTTTGGTTAACCACGCATTGGTTTTCAACCGGTCGATCGCGTTATGCAATTTTTCCATAAACCTCGCCTCCTTCGAAATACTTGGTGTAAATATCGTCGAGTCCATACTCCTTCATGGTCAACGAATGGAGCCTAAAGCCTGAATTGACCACGGCCTGGGCTACGTCAGCACTGACATCTTCCGCGCCGCCAACCCGTAGCCTGCCTTCATCAAATGTGACAGACTTTACGTGGTTCAGCCCAAGCAGGGCGTCTTTCAACGCCTCCGTATGGGTACCGCCATTACCTACACCGGTGGCACCCAAAGTAGCCTCAATGATATAGGGCTCGGTATCCGAAAACAGCTTATGCGACAGTTCGGCCACATTACCTTCGGCCAAGAGCCTCCCCGCAACAAAGATGCCCACGCGATCGCACACCTGCTGCACCTGATGCAGGTGGTGTGAAGAGAGCAGTACGGTTATCCGGTCCTCTCTGCTTAGCGCGACAATGAGTTCCAGGAATTCGCGTACACCGATGGGGTCGATCCCCAGCGTAGGTTCATCCAGAATGATGACCTCGGGGTTTTTCACCAATACATCGGCCAACCCCAACCGTTGGCGCATACCCCGCGAATATTTACCCACTTTTTTATCGGTCGCCTGCTGCAGCCCCACCCGCTCCAACAGGCGGTCAACGCGTGCTTCCGCCTCGTTCTGCGAGAGCCTGTTGAGCCTTGCCGTATATATCAGGTTCTCACGCCCGCTCAGGTTTTCGTAAAACCCGACGTCGTCCGGCAGGTATCCCACCCGGCGTTTCACCTCGATGGGATTGACCGTGGAGTCTACGCCGCATACGCGGACTACCCCAGATGTGGGCTCGGTAAGTCCCAGCATCATGAGGATGGTGGTCGACTTGCCGGCACCATTTGGACCGAGCAAGCCGAAAATTTCGCCCTTGTCTATGGTGAGGTCGAGATGGTCTACGGCTGCGAAACCGCCATACCGTTTGGTAAGTCCCTTAAGCTCGATGATCGATTCGCCCACAGGTTACCTCCTTCCATATTTCCGAAATAAATAATAAACACCGCCAAGGGCGCCGGCTATGACCATGATGCCCAACCACCCCCAAAACAACGGGGTGCGGACAGATACGCGCAACGAGGCCGTTGCTGTCTTCTCCACGGTACGGGCCTCCAGGTTGGTTACATAATCGCCCGCCACGGCTTTCCTGCTGGCTTTGATAGTAGCCACAACCTGCGCATGCTGGCCGGGTGCAATCACATCAATCTTTGCAGGTTGGAACTCAACGGTCCAGTCGACCGGTGCCGAGGATTTCATCTCCACATTCTTCAGTGCGGCAGACCCTGTATTTTTGACCAGCAGCTCTACTTTTTCATTGCTACCCGCGGTAATTGAGGTGTTCAGCCGCCCACTGGGGGTAGTAAGTTCCAGGTTGTACGAACCCGTGATTACCACTTCAAGCTCCAAGTTAGAAGACATGCCACTGGCCGACGCCACTACCGGGATTTTATACTTACCGGCACCGAGTTGGTCGGGTGGATCAAGCTCAACGGTGATGTTCTGCGTTTGGTTGGGGTCTACCTTGACCGACGACACCTGTTTGCCGTTCGCCCGGAATAACGCATTCCACCCTTGGGGTACCTGTGCACGGAGCCCGTAAACCTGCTCTTCACTCGACGGGTTGCGCAATGTTGCATTGAAGGTAAATGTCGAATTGGCCGCACCCTCCATGTTCGCCTGGTCGGTATTAAACTCCGACTTGAATGTGCCTTGTTCAGACACAACCACCGTGAGTGGCAGGCTGCTTGCTCCTTTTGCCACAAGCTGGAAGCGGTAAGTACCTTTTTCCACTTTATAAGGCACCTGTACCTTAAAAGAGATATTCTTTTTTTCTTTTGGCAATACCGAAAGCTGCTCTATGGTCCAGCCACCCGATTTGAGCTCGTAAGACCAGCCTTCGGGCAAGCCGGAAACGGCCAGGTCGGCATTGCGGATACCGCCGCCATTATTGATTACATCGACGGAATAGTCGATAGACTCGCCCGGCGGAACTGAAATTTTAGTATAAGGTGTGTAAAGGGATAAACTCTGTGCAACGGCAATATGTTGCAGCGGCGGAATTGGAAACACTCCGCACAACACCAATAGCAAAACAATGACTTTTGGTAAAGTAATGGCACGTGTTAACATAAAAAAAGACTTATTCAGAAATGATAAATAGTTATGGGCAAAAGTATAAAATCACTAATTTTTCAAAAATAATTTCACATTTTTTAACAATTTACATGCGGTTTACCTGCTTTCTGCCACTAATGCGGAAGGGAACACATTGTTATTGGGCACGGCTGACCGGATGTTTTGACGCTATAACCGACTGGCGGCAGCCACGAAAAAAGGCACCTGCAAATCTGCAGATGCCTTCGTTTTTCGGGGTGGATAATCGGGCTCGAACCGACGACCCCTAGAACCACAATCTAGTGCTCTAACCAACTGAGCTATACCCACCGTATTATTGGACTGCAAAAATAGCAATTAAACAACAATCCAACAATAGTTTTATAAAAAACAATTAACCGATCAGACTTACACTCCGTTTCACGAAATTCGTCAGTTCGTTGCCGGTAAGCAGCCCACGCGAAAGCAGCGCCAAATCAAACGCTTGCTTCGCCAGTTGCTGCTGCTCCTCTTCGTTTTCCGACGAGAGCACCCGCTTAATCAACGGGTGGTTTCCATTGACAGTGACCTTGTAGTTGTCGGGCATGGTGCCGTAGAAACTCATGCCACCCCCGGTTTGCGCCATGTCTTTCATCCGCCGCATAAACTCATCGATGGTCACCGTAACGGGAAGCTCCTGTTCACCCAGCGCAGCTACCTCCACCTTCATGTTATCTCTGCTGATCGCTTTTTCAAAAAGAGATGTCACCGTTTTACTTTCTTCTTCGCTCAGCTGCAGTTCTTTGGCATCGTCCTTTTGGATCAGCTTGTCGATAACGTCGGCATCGACACGCTTGAGCTGTGTCTTCTCCGCTTTCTGCTCCAGATACGCTACGAAGTGGCTGTCGATGGGCGAATCCATCGCCAGCACATCATACCCCCTATCCTTGGCCGTAGCGATGTAACCATCCTGCTGCGCGGCATCGTTGGTATACAAGTACACCACATTGCCATCTTTATCTTGCTGGATATCCTTCACTTTCTCGGCGTATTCTTTGATGGTATACACCTCGTCGTCAGTATTTTTGACCAAACAGAAGTCGCTCGCCTTTTCCGCGAACTTATCATCGCTCAGCATCCCGTACTTAACAAAAAGACCGATGTCCTTCCATTTTTCCTCAAACCCTTTCCGGTCGCTTTTGAACAGCTCAGCTAATTTATCAGCTACCTTCTTGGTGATGTGGGCATTGATTTTCTTGACATTGCTGTCTGCTTGCAGGAAACTACGGGATACGTTCAACGGTATATCGGGTGAATCGATTACCCCATGCAACAGCATCAAAAACTCCGGCACGATATCTTTCACCTCATCGGTGATAAAGACTTGGCGGGAGTAAAGTTTGATTTTATTTTTCTGCACCTCAAAATTCTCCTTGAGCTTGGGGAAATACAGGATGCCGGTAAGGTTAAACGGGTAGTCTACGTTGAGGTGTATCCAAAACAACGGTTCATCCAGGGAGTAGGGATACAATTCGCGGTAAAATGCCAAGTAGTCTTCATCCTTCAATTCAGATGGCGACTTAGTCCATGCCGGGCTGGTATTGTTGATGATGTTGTCTACCTCTACCGATTTATACCTCGGTTTGCCCTCGTCGTCTTCCCCATCGGGCTCACTCGTGGTACGCGTGCCGAATCGGATGGGCACCGGTAGGAACTTGCCATACTTTTCAAGGATATCCTGCAGTTTGTTCTTTTCCAGGAACTCTTCAGAATCTTTGTTGATATGCAGGATGATATCTGTACCGCGTTCGGTGCGGCTACCTGTTGACAATTCATAGGATGTGCTGCCGTCGCAGATCCAGCGGGCGGGTTCGGCACCCTCCTGGTAGGACAGTGTTTGGATCTCCACCTCGTCGGCGACCATAAACGCCGAATAGAACCCGAGGCCGAACCGGCCGATGATCTCGTTGGCGTCTTTTGCTTCCTTGAATTTCTCAACAAACTCAGTGGCTCCAGAAAAGGCAATCTGATTAATGTATTTCTTCACCTCGTCTGCCGTCATGCCGATGCCTCGATCCGATATGGTGATGGTCTTTGCCTTTTCGTCAAACGCTACATCGATGGTTACATCGCCCAATTCACCCTTGTACTGCCCCAGAGAGGCCAACCTTCTGATTTTCTGGGTGGCGTCTACCGCGTTGGAAACCAGTTCCCGAAGGAAAATCTCATTATCGGAATATAGGAACTTCTTGATTACCGGGAAAATATTCTCGGTATGGATGGATATACTACCTTTTTCCTTTTTCATATAGCTAACTATGGAATAAATTGTACATTACTAGTCAATGCTGTGACCTAAACAATATACGTTCCAATAGCCTCATAACGTCAGGATGGCAGGACATTATGGCAACAAACGCAGCAGCAGGTGAAAACTATGGCATAGCCTGTGTTAAAACGTATACACCAAAGCCACCGCGAATTGCGAGGCGCTTTTGGTGATATCCATATCCTTGCTTTTATAGAAGAGCTCCGTGGAGCCGTTGTCCAAACGGAATTCGGGGATCATCGTCAGCGGGCCGGCTTTGACGTTGGCCGACAGGGTCAGCCCGATGACCGACTCACCGCCGGGGACGAATGCCCAGCCTGCCTCCTTCTCCTTATAGTACTCGCCGCGGGCGCCCAGGGCAAAGGCTTCCGAAAAGCCGTACTGTAGGTATAATGCACCGCCGGAGTATCCGCCGTCAGCGCTGCCGGTGTCAGAAAAGTCGGCAGCATTCAGCCCTACCTTGAATGCATCGGTGACTTGGTATGCCGTGGTGAGGTCAACGATGGTGCCCGTGCTTCCGGTCAGGAAATTGATACATGCATCCCATCCATCCGCAGGTGAGACGGACAGCTGTGCGCCGAAGTCCGACACGCCGTCGAAGTCTTGGTAAACATTCCAATCGTTAAACAATCCCACCATCAAGGCCACCTTGTCTGAAAAAGCATACTCGGCCTTGATACCCGCATTCTGGAATGGCCCCGCCGAAAACAAATACGAAGTGGAATAATTGAAGTTTGCCGTCGGCGAGATAACCTCATATCCTACGAATGTCCCCATAAAGCCGGCGGTCATGGAAAACCTTTCTGTAAACGCGTAGGTCATGTACAGGTTCTGGATATGGAAGGAATTGCCATCGCTCCCGTTCAGCAGCGACTGGTATCCGCCACGCGGCCCGAAAGACACGTCACCCACGAAAGACGCCTTACCCACCGTTTTTGTAGCGATGAGATTGGCCATCCCAAGCGACACGGAGTTTTGTTCATTGGCAAAAGATGTAGGGATGTTGCTAAGGCCATCCGCATCGCGGTAGCCCGAAAAGTCATATTTGTAATAAGCGTCGACCGAACCTGAAATCGTTAAACCATTGTCTTGTCCGTAGGTCATGAAGCCTGATAGCAATAAGCTAAATGCTAAAAAAATCTTTCTCATCGTTGTGTATGTAGCTCGCCTTATCTTAAGCGTAGTTTTTGCCATCTTAAGTAATGCGGTTGAGTTTGGTAATTGATTGAATATATCCTCGGTTACTAAAGGCTTTCCCCGTGCTGGGTGATATCGAGCCCCTCCTCCTCTTCTTCGACGGAAACGCGGAGCTTGCTTACCAAATCGGTGGCTTTCAGCAATACGAAGGCCATGATAAAGGTAAATACCACAGCTCCTACCAACCCCAGCAGGTGCGCCATAAACAGCCCCGTCTGGCCAAAGAACAGTCCATCGGTGGTAACAGCCCCGTTGATGGTGTGCGTGGCAAACACGCCGGTGAGGATCATGCCGACCATCCCGCCCACGCCGTGGCTTGGGAAAACATCCAGGGTGTCGTCCACACGGGAATGGGTACGCCATTCAACAACCAGTCGGCTGATGATCGCTGCAACCACACCGATAATCAGCGAGTGGCTTACTGTAACAAAGCCCGCAGCCGGCGTTATGGCCACTAAGCCCACAACCACCCCGATACAAACCCCGATAGCCGTCGGCTTCTTGCCCCGTGCGGCGTCGAAGAAGATCCACGCCAGTGCGGCGGCTCCCGATGCCGTACTGGTTGTGGCCAACGCAGAGGCTGCAAGGCCGTTTGCGCCGAATGCAGACCCTGCATTGAACCCGAACCAGCCGAACCAAAGCAGCCCCGTGCCCAACATCACATAGGTAATACGGGCAGGGTTCGAACCACTCGAACCGTTGCCGCGTTTCAGATAAAGTGCGGAAGCCAGTGCAGTGACACCCGCAGACATGTGTACAACCGTTCCACCCGCGAAATCGAGCACTCCGATACCGGCCAATAATCCGTCCGGGTGCCAGGTAGCGTGGGCCAAGGGAGCGTAGATAAATACGAAAAACAGGATAAGGAAGAGCACATACGATTTGAAGCGTATGCGTTCGGCAAATGCACCTGTGATCAGTGCCGGCGTGATAATGGCAAATTTAAGCTGGTACATGGCAAACAGGGCAAAGGGAATGGTGGGCGCACCGGGCCAGTTGGGGCCGCCAACCACGCCTTCGAACATGAAATAGGTAGCCGGATTACCGATGATGCCGCCGATCGACTCACCAAACACCAAGCTGAAACCAAACACTACCCATATCACAGCCACCACAGCCATGCAGATGAAACTCTGGAGCATCGTGGATATCACATTCTTTTTCTTGACCATGCCACCGTAGAAAAATGCAAGTCCGGGAGTCATAATCAATACAAGTGCCGTGGATGTAAGCATCCACGCGACATCAGATCCGTCAATGGCCACCTCCGCATCATCGGGAAGAGACGGAAAGAAAAATGCCAATACCACCACAGCAAGCAGGGCAATAAAGGGTAAAATAGATTTTTTGGTCTCCATACATTAGTTTTTTAGTAATTTAATCTGTCTTTTATTATTAATACTGCAATTAATAATGCAAAAGTGTATAAATATTTCATAAAAACAATAATTTAATGACAAAAAATTCAAATAAATATCAATTTTTAATGTAAAAAACCAAAATAACTACATAAAATACACATTTATTTACCTAAAATATACACACAAAAGAATAAAATAACATTAATTCATAAAATTTAAACAGATACATACATTATAAAATAAATAAACACCATCAAATACGCTACATTAATAACAAATGAGTAATTTTCAGAAAAAATCATACAATAAAACCAAATAATAGACCTAAAATGACAATCGCAGGAAAAAATATCCGATATAGCCCAAGAAACGCGAATGAAACAGCTTACCAGCAGCCACAGTGTCGCTGGATTGTTTTTTATTTTTCTAAGTGATTATCGTTTGTATTTCGAGACAACTTTATCTAAGTTTACGGACAAAGCGCAAACAATGAAGAAAATCCTTTCGATTGACGGCGGCGGGATCCGTGGCATCATTCCGGGCATGCTGTTGGTTGCGTTGGAGCGGCGGCTGCAACGCATTAGCGGCGACCCCGGTTCGGCAATAGTAGATTACTTCGATTTTTTTGCTGGCACCAGTACTGGTGGCATATTAACATGCCTTTTGCTTTGCCCCGACGACGAGCGTCCATCGCGGCCGAAATTTTCGGCTCAGGAAACCTTAGACATTTACATAACCCACGGTAGTGATATTTTCAAGGCTGGGTTTTTCCGGCGGTTGATTGCTAAATTCGGATTGCTCAGCGAGCGTTATCCGAGTGCCACGTTGGAGCGTGTGCTCGAATCGTATTTCGGCGAATGTAAGCTCAGCCAGTTATTGAAACCCTGCATTATCACCGCTTACAACATCGAGCTACGGAAGACACATTTCTTCAGGCAGCAAACCGCGATTGCACGTGGCGATGCACGGGATTTCTACCTACGTGATGTATGCCGGGCAACATCGGCCGCCCCCACTTATTTCAGCGTCGCTGAAATATACTCGATGAGCGGCACCCGCTACCCCTTGTTGGACGGAGGCGTATTCGCGCCCAACCCATCGATGAGCGCGCTGGTGGAAGTAACGAAAGCATTCAACCAAACAAAAATCAATGACATCACAATCCTATCGCTGGGCACAGGGCGCTCCCGGAAGTCGTACGACTATGAGCATTTCAAGAAGAGCCGCGCCATATCCATCGGCCCCGCATTGATCGATATCATGATGAGCGGTGCAGCCGAAAGCAGCGACTTCTTCCTCCATCAATTGTACCGATCGGTAGGAAAAAAAGACCAATACACCCGGATAGAACCCAAAAATCTGCACAGCATCCAAGAGGAGCTCGATGCAGCCAGCCCCAACAACATCCAGAAGCTGGTTGCCCTAGGCGACCGTATGGTCAGTGAAAACGACGAGCTGATCGGCAAGCTCGCCACATGGTTGGTTAAAGACAAAGTCGGCTCCCAACCTAAAAGCCCCTGGCGGTTCTTATCGACAAAATGAAAACTGAGCAACGTGTAGTATTTTACAAAACAGCAACCCATAAATTTATAAATAGCGAATGAAACAACAGACGATTGCACTAATAGCGCACGATGGAAAAAAACCGGAAATGGTAGGGTTTGTAAAAGACCACTTTGATATACTGAGTAAAGCAAAGCTTATCGCTACCGGCACTACGGGCTCATATATCCGGCAGACAGGCCTGGATGTCGAACTGAAGTTGAGCGGCCCGAAGGGGGGCGACGCACAAATCGCTGCACTGGCCGCCGAGGGGCAGATTGACGCCATCCTCTTCTTCCGCGACCCCCTGGGCAAACACCCGCACGAACCCGATATCCAGATGCTTATGCGTGTATGCGACGTATACGACGTGCCCCTGGGCACCAATCCGGCAGCAGCAGAATTGATACTGAAAGGCCTTTGCCAAAACAAAGCCTGAAACCACAAACAATTTTAGTTAATTTTGCGGCTTCACCAACTCCACGGGAATGGTAAAAACAGAGAACGGCATCGCATACTCTCCCTTTCGCAACGTGACACGCGACACTTGGAAAACACTCAACGGCCACCCCAACTATGTGCTGGCCGATGAAGATATCCAGAAGCTCAATGCACTGAACGAGCCGCTTACGATGCAGGAGATCGAGGAGGTATATTTTCCTCTCAGCCATTTGCTGCACCTCCACATCGAAAGCTATCAGGAGCTGCACCGCCATACTAATTCGTTTTTCGACAACCATACCAAGCACCTGCCATTCGTTATCGGCATAGCCGGAAGCGTGGCTGCTGGCAAAAGCACTACCGCGCGGGTATTGCAAAAGGTGCTGTCGCTGGCGCCCCACAACCCCAAGGTCGAACTGATCACCACCGATGGCTTCCTCTATCCGAATAGCTACTTGGAGTCGAGGGGCATACTCAACCGCAAGGGGTTCCCCGAGAGTTACGACACACGGCGGCTGCTCGGCTTCCTGTCCGACATCAAGTCGGGCAAGGAGTTGGTTTCGGCACCGGTATACTCCCATTTGCTGTATGACATCGTACCGGACCAACTACAATGGGTAGCACAGCCCGATATCCTTATCGTGGAAGGTATCAATGTGTTGCAGGTAAATGTGAAGGGGAAACATCGCGGGCCACGGGTTTTCGTATCCGATTTTTTCGACTACTCCATCTACGTTGATGCTTCGCCCGAAAACCTGGAAGAATGGTACACCAAACGCTTTGAATGGCTCCGCAAAACAGCTTTCCAACACCCCGATTCTTATTTCCACCGTTACGCCGACCTCGATGAGCAACAGAGCGCAACGATGGCTGCCAACATATGGAATGAGATCAATAAGCCTAATCTATTGAAAAATATCCTACCCACACGGTTCCGGGCTGACCTGATTTTGGAGAAAGGCGGCCACCATTTCGTAAAAAGTGTAAAAGTGAGGAAAGTTTAACCGCCTTACCTGTTGTCGGTTCTGCCGCTTTGGGTGGCCTCAAACGCGATGATTCGCTGATAGATATCGTTGCGTAGCTTCCTCCGTAATCCGGCGTCTTTCTTCAACGTAGAAAACTGCAATTTATAGTGCACTGCGTCTTTGGTAATCCCCACCACCCTGAGCTGGAAACTATCCAGCACCACATCGGGGCCATACCGCTGCAACACGTCGTGCACCTCCTTTTCCAGAGCATCCCTATGGCGAGAACTAGCTAGGGGCAACTCGAATTCAACGGTCAACTTCCGGGAATTCTGGAGCGACTGGTTGATGATATTTGTTGTAAAAGCCGTGTTATTCGGAATGAGCACCACATCGTCATCGTCGTTCTTAACCATGATGTTGGACAAAGTGATGTCCATGATTTTGCCTTGGTGCTCACCGATGCGGACGGTATCTCCAATCGTGTACTGGTCAGAAAACATAATCAGCAACCCGCTGATCATGTTGGTGATATAGTCGCGGAACAGCAGGGCAATAGCCATCGCCACGATGGTAATACTCGTCAGGAACTCCTTCGGGTTGATACCCAGCGCAATCATCAGCCCGAGGATGGCGAATACGATATTCAGCAGGGTAGCTATCTGATTGATACCCAGTATGTAGTTTCCACGGATCCGGTTGTTTTTCTTGTTGCGGCGCCGATAAATCGAAATCAGTGTAAACCTGCCGATAGCAATCAGGATGCTCCCGGTAAGGAAGGTATTTAGGCCATAGGCTACCCCTGCCAGATATGGGTGCTGGTGATACATTTCGACATTTGCCGCAAAGGAAATGGTAATGGTAGCCCATAAAACCACTTTGAACGCAAAAAAGAACCACCCGCCGAGTGGCCGCTCTTTTCCCGTATCAGACGCCCGTGTCATGCGATAAAAATAAGCATTTGATTTGGAAAACCTACCGACGTCGCTCTAAAATCCGGAAGCTATAGCTATATGCATGCCGCTCATCTGCGGGGTGGTTTTCTTCCGATGCCAGACGCCACTCACGCTCATCCAGTTCGGGGAAAAAACTATCACCGGGCAAGGAAACATGCACGCGCGTAAGGTAGATACGCTCCACGAGCGGCAGGGCTTGCCGATAGATTTCAGCCCCCCCTACAACAAACACTTCCGGTTCGCCCGGGCAGCTCCCGATAGCGGCCTCTACCGAGTGGACCACCTCGGCACCCGCTACCGCATACTCGGCCTGCCGGGTGATGATGATATTCCGGCGATTGGGAAGCGGCTTGCCCACCGACTCGTACGTCTTGCGGCCCATGATAACGGGGTGGCCTGTAGTGGTTCGCTTGAAAAACCGCAGGTCGTTCGGCAAGTGCCACAGCAACTGGTTGTCTTTGCCAATGGCATTGTTTTCGGCAGCAGCCACAATGGCCGACACAAGCGGACGTGCTGTTGAATGCTCCATATTGAAACCCTATACCGCTACCGGCGCTTTGATACGTGGATACGGATCATAATCCTTCAATTCGAAATCTTCATAGCGGAAGCCCAGTATGTCGGTAACCGCTGGATTGATCGCCATGTGCGGTAGCGGCCGCGGCGAGCGGCTCAGCTGGAGCTCCACCTGTTCGAAATGATTACTGTATAGGTGGGCATCGCCAAATGTATGCACAAAATCCGCCGCCTCCATATCGCATACCTGTGCCATCATCATGGTCAGTAATGCGTAAGACGCGATATTGAATGGAACGCCGAGGAAGATATCCGCACTACGCTGGTACAACTGGCAGGAAAGCTGTGGTTTGAGCAGGCCATTTGCGGGGTCTGCCGGGGCCACATAAAATTGGAAAAAGGCATGGCATGGCGGCAATGCCATGTTTTCGATCTCTGCCACATTCCATGCCGACACGATGATGCGGCGCGAGTCGGGATTGGTTTTCAACTGCTGTACCACCCTCGCGATCTGATCGATATGCTCCCCACCCGGGGTAGGCCACGACCGCCATTGCGACCCGTACACCGGGCCCAAGTTACCCGCCTCGTCGGCCCATTCATCCCAGATGCTCACCCCGTTTTCTTTGAGGTATTTGATGTTGGTGTCGCCGCGGAGGAACCAGATCAGCTCATGGATAATGGAGCGCAGGTGCACCTTCTTGGTCGTTACCAGGGGAAATCCCGCTTTCAAATCGAAACGCATCTGGTGGCCGAACACACTGCGGGTACCTGTACCCGTACGGTCGTGCTTAGTCACTCCGCTTTCATACACATAGCGCATCAAATCGAGGTATTGCTTCATCGTAAATCCTTTAAAGTGCGTAAAGATACACAGATTTTCGGGCTACACCGCCTCCTCTTCGTATTCTTTCACTTCTTTATGGACATAGTCCTCCACCATCAACTCCTCGATGGGCTGTCCCTTTTTATCCAAGCCGAGGCGATGCAGGATATTGTCCATGATCTGGTAAATAACCGGAACGACAATCAGCGTCAGGAACAACGAACTGATCAGTCCGCCGATGATGACCCACGCAAGCCCGTTTTTCCATTCGGCACTTGGCCCCGTGGCCATGGCGATCGGTAGCATCCCGAACACCATAGCGATGGTAGTCATCAGGATAGGACGCAGCCGTGCCTGGTTAGCTAGGAGGAGTGCTTCGCGGGTCGACTTACCTTCGGCCTTGAGGTGGTTGGTGAAGTCCACAAGGATGATGGCGTTTTTGGCCACCAGCCCAATCAGCATGATCAACCCAAGAATGGTGAATATATTCAGGGTATTATTTGACAGCGCTAATGCCAGCAACGCGCCGATAATAGACAAGGGTATGGAAAACATCACCACGAACGGATACACAAAACTATCGTAAAGCGCCACCATGATGAAGTAGACAAGGAGGATGGAACTGATCAGTGCGATACCCAGGGTACCGAACCCTTCAGACTGCTGCTCCATATCGCCGCTCCAGACATAGCTTACGCCGCTGGGGCGCCGAACTTGGTCGAGTTGCGCCTCCAGATCGGCGGCGATGGCACTCACGGGGCGACCTACAACTTGCGACTGCACCTTAACTGATGTACTTTTGTCGCGCCGCTCCAGCTGGCTCGGCCCCGACCCCTCTCGGACGGAGGCAAACTGCGACAACCGCACTACCTGCCCTTTATCGTTTGTAAACGCTAGGTTGCTCACGTCGCTCACATTCTGGCGATCGTAGTCATCGAAACGGACATTGATATCGTATTCATATTCTCCAGAGCGGAATTTGCCGTCGGTATTCCCATTGAATGCGGTTTGCATAGTAGCACCCACCGTTTGTAGGTTGAGACCCAACGCGGCCATCTTGTCGCGGTCCACTTCCACGGTGATTTCGGGCGTTCCGCTCTCTATCGATAGCTTGGCCTCGGAGGTACCCGGAATTTTGCGCACCTCTTGCAAGATACCTTCCGCATACGTAAGTACCGAATCCAGGTCAGAACCGATCACCACCATCTCGAGAGGTGCCTGCTCTGCAAAACCAACGATACTGATGGGTACCGTCTTCACCTTAGCCCCCACCAATATATCTTCCATTTCGCGTTTCAACTTCGCTGCATAGATATTGCTGGGATCTTCCCGGTCTTGGCTACCCACCAGTTTCACGGTGAGCTCGGCCTTGTATGCCGTAGCCTGCGTACCTAAGAAACCATCGCTAGACTGCCCCACGGTGGAGATTACCGATACCACCTCGGGCTTAGTCGCCAGAAATGCTTCCGCACGCTGGGCCATCTGGTTGGTTTGCTCAATGGACGCGTCCTTGGGCATCTCTATCTGCACCAAAAACTCACCACGGTCGCCCTGTGCAAAAAACTCACCACCGATATACCCCCCGGCCAGCAGTCCAAACGAGGCGATCAGCATAACGGTCACCAGTGCCAACGTGATGAATTTGTGGTTGAGCGACCACTTCAACACACCCGACACCCAATTGGTGAACCGATGCAGCTGGTTTTCGAACCACAGCACGAACCGGCCGAAAATATTCTTGTCAGACACCCGGTCGAGCTTACCGAAGCGCGATGTGAGCAGCGGTACAATCGTAAATGAGGCCAGCAAGCTAAGCAAGGTAGCTATCACTACCACCACGCAAAACTCACGCAATATATCGGACACCATGCCGGTGCTGATGGCAATCGGGAGGAATACCACCACAATAACCAGTGTGATGGATATAACGGTAAACCCGATTTCTTTAGCGGCATCGTAGGATGCGCGCACCTTGTTCTTGCCCATTTCCATGTGCCGGTAAATGTTTTCGATTACCACGATGGCGTCGTCTACAAGGATACCTACCACTAGCGACAGACCCAAGAGCGACATCAGATTGAGTGTGTAACCAAACAGGTTGATACCGATGAACGTGGCAATCAGCGACGCCGGGATGGCTACCATTACGATGACCGCGTTACGGATGCTATGCAGGAAGAACAGCATCACCACAGCTACCAGTACAACCGCCAAGAACAAATCGAATATCACGGCATTGGCCGACTCCAGTGTATAGGTGGAGCTGTCGTTTGCCACATCTATTTTCAAGCCCTCCGCCTGGTAGGTATCCATCAACGTGGCGATTGTCTCTTGCGTACCGCGGCTAACTTCCACGGCATTGGCATCGGACTGTTTGAGTACCTGCAGCAACAGTGCGCTCTGCCGATTTACACGGGCAATTTTTTCAACATCCTTTTGCGTATCCTGCACATCGGCGATATCGCGGATACGTACCTGGCCACCGGTTGGGGTTGTGGAAATAACGAGGTTGCGCAGTTCCTCTACCGATTTATATTTGCCGGCCAGCCGCACGAGGATGTCCTGGTTTTGCGTTTTGACACTCCCGGTGGGGAAATCGAGGTTTGATGTCAGGATTGCCTGTTGCACCTGCAGGATAGACAGTCCATAGCCTTCGAGCTCTGAGGCGTCTATGCTCACCTGTATCTCCCGCTCTTGCCCGCCGATAAGGTTTACCTGCGCCACCCCCGGCACCCGTGATAGCACGGGCTGCACACGCTTATCTATCAGGTCGTAAAACGCTGCGTCATCCATATCGCCGGTGGCTGCGAGTGAAAGGATTGGCAGGTCGTCCATGGAGAATTTGGCCAACGAGGGTGCTTCCGCATCGTCTGGTAATTCAGACAAGATGGCGTTTACCTTACGCTGGGCATCATTGAGCGCGTAGTCTACATCGGTGCCGCTATTCAGCTCGATGATGACCATGGAAAGGCTCTCGAACGATGTTGCGTCGAGCTTCTTGATATTCTCCAACGATGCTACGGCATCCTCGATTTTCTTGGTTACGGTATTTTCCACCTCACTGGGTGACGCCCCCGGGTATATGGTGGTGATAGACACCACGCTCGGGGTGAACTTGGGGAGCAACTCGTAGTTTAACGAGAAGTAGCTCATGATGCCCAATAAGGTCAGTGCGGTGAATACCACAATGACGATGGATGGGCGCTTTATCGATATTTCTGCTATCTTCATGATTTGAGATATGAGCTATTAGAAACAAATAATTATCCTTGGGCCGCGTCGGACTGCGCAGCTACCTTGGCGCCGTCCACCAAGTTGATCTGCCCGCTTGTGATTACGGTTTCACCCTCTTCAAGCCCCTTGATGATTTCTACCTGTTCGCCGAAGATCCGTCCGGCAACCACATCGCGGACTGCCGCTGTACTGTCTGCATCCATCACATACACCTGGTTGCTGTTTACCCCACCGATGAAAGCCCCGCGTGGAACGAGGATGGCAGGAGCCGCCTGTGGGAACTTGAAATTGGCTGTGCCATACATTCCCGCCCTCAATTCGGAAGAGTGGTTATTGTCAATAACAATCTCTACCGGATAGTTGAGTGCGTTATCGGCCTTGGCAGCAATGAACCGTACCTTACCGTTAAACTCCTCGGCAGGGAATACCGTACTGGTAACGGTGACCTTATCCCCTACTTTTAGGTGGACCACCTGGCTTTCGTTGGCGGTCACCTGCAGTTTCAATTGCGAGAGATCTACAATCTCGAAGAGCTCCGTGCCCGGCGACAGGTAGGCCCCCACTTCAATGGACCGGCGGTTGATGATGCCATTGATGGGCGACTTCACCGCGGCATCGGCCACGCGGCGGTTGGCCTGCTGCAGCCTAACCTCTGCGTTGCGGAGCTGCAGCTCGATTTCATCCAGTTGAGCCCGCGTAACACCGCCGGTTTCAAACGAGCTCTTGTACCGTTCGTGATCAGTTTTCAACTTTTGCAGGGCATCTTCGGCAGCCTGTTTATCCAGGGTGAGGATTTCGGGGTCGACCAGTGCCAGCACCTGGCCGGCACGCACCCGCGAACCCTCGTCGACCAAAATGCGTGTGATGCGGCCGCTCACTTCCGAAAGCAGCTTCAGGTCCTGGTTCGCGGCGAAGTTGCCGTTGGCCGAGAAGTCCAGCACAATCGGTTGCCGGCTCACCGTGGCAACCTTAACGACGACAGCGCCGCCCGTTTCGGCAACGACAGCCGTCTTCGCCTCGTTTTCTTTTTTGTTATTGGTTAATACCCACCCGATAAGGCCCAACAGGCCAATAACGACGATGATGGTGATAATGATCCGTTTCATATATTAAGTGTGTGTGATGGTGTTTACTCGTTTATCAATGATTTAATCTCTCCGCTCGCCTTCTTCAATTGAATCTCGGCGATTTTATAATTCAGCAGGGCCTGTGTATAGCTGTTTTGCGCTTGTGTCAACGCATTTTCAGTATCAAGCAAATCGGTAAGCGGCGCCAGTCCGTTGTTGTAGTTGTTTTGCGTACTCTCATACACCTCCTGGGCCAGTCGTACGTTCTCACGTTGGGAACCGATTGTATTCAATGCATTGCGTAACTGTATCCGCGCGTTCTCATTGGCGAGGCTCAGTGACTGCTTCGTGTTCCATAAGTCCTGTTCGGCCTTGAGGTAGTCAACCTTAGCCTGGCCCATGCGGGCGCGTGTGGCAAACCCGTTGAAAATGGGGATACGCAGGCTGAGACCTATAACCATCGAACCGAACCGCGCAGCTATCGGATCCTCCGAGCTCTTATACAGGTAGTTGAACCGGTCGGACATCGCCGTGTAGGTGTAGTTGCTTACCAGCGCCAACGTGGGGAAGTATTCGGCCCTATAGGCTTTATGCTGCAGATCCAGCAGCTCCAGTTGCTTGGACATCAAATTGAGTTCCACCAAATGGTCCATCCCGTTAGGTTGCTCGGGCAGATCCAGTGCCATCGGGACTTCCTTCAGCTCCGTTTCGGGTAGGACGATGGCCGTCTCGATCGGCATGCCCATGGTGTATTTCAATTGGTTTTCAAGCATCACGATACCATTTACGAGCTCCTCGCGCTGCGTTTCCAGGTTGGTAATATTTACCCGGATCCGGTCCACATCGATTTTCTTTGCCAACCCATTTTCGTACTGATTGGATACAATCTCGTAGATTACCCTCACGTTTTTAAGGTTGGTATCGATCACATTCAGCTGCTCGCGGTTTACCAGTACTTGGTAGTAGTTGGTGGCTACCCGTTCAATCACCTGCTCCTCGGTAAGATCCGCGCTCAACTCATAAAACTCACCGGTTGTTTTCGCGGCTTTCAGCCCGGTAAATACCTGCTGGTTGAATACCTGCTGGTTCAATTGTGCCCCTACGTAGGAATCCCACGGCTGGCCAATGGTAACGGATTGGCCTGCAAAGACGAGTTTACCGATAACGGGATTGTAATTCAACGCGCTATTGACCTCGATCTGGGGTAATGCCGATGCCCGGACTTCTGCGACCTGGTGTTTTCCTCCTTCCACGTCCAACTGGGCCTTTTTCACCGCTTCGCTATGAGTCAGCGCGTAATGGAGTGCATCCTTCAGGGTAAGTACTTGCTGGGCGGATACGGTTTGTGTGCCGGTTAAGGCGACGAGCAGCGTACCGATAATTAATCGTATATTCATTATTGATTTCTTCATATTATTCTTTTTCTCGGAGACCATTGATAATGATTGCAGCAGCCTGTTTTTGCTTTTCAAACATCCGGGCAAGTTCATCCCGGTCAATCAGCGCAAGGGGCGTAGCACGATCACAGAACATGGCAAGCCCCCGCATCATCGATACATAAAGCTCAGACGTAGAAGCAACGTCAAATGTTACAAGCTCATGGCGAGCTATGCCCTGTTTAAACACGCGCGACACGGTATCCACCTCGCGTTGAAATAGGTTTTTGGCCAATCCTTTCCACTTATCTTCGTTGATGTTCATCTCATGGAGGTTAAGAGTGAGCATATAATATTTCTCGAAATAAGCCTTCTTCATGTCCAGTATACGGAAGAGCAGGTCTAACGTATCCTTTGCCTCACCAAATGCTTTTTCGACCGTCGTATCACTCTCATCGATGATGCGGTAGGCGATCGCCTCTATCAATGAAAACTTATCCGGAAAATAATAGTATAGGTTTGCTTTAGAGAGTTGCAGATCTTCCGCCACTTCGCTCATGGTCGTTTTTGCAATCCCGAAATGCGAGAACCGCTTCAACGCAGCCTCGATTATCTGATTTCGTTTATCATCCACAGCGTTCATTTTATCTTTTTACTGTTTGACTTTTTCTAAAATTTGGTCAAAAGTAAAACATAACTAGCAATTAGCAAATGAAAAATTACGCCAGCGATGTGCAGAGCCAATCTTATGACATAACATTTACATAAGCCAGTCGCAAAGAAATGGAATGCCGATGACAACCCTATGGCAGAAGCGTTGGGGTATCCTGAAAAAAACTGGCGGTGATTGAGTTTACAATGGGTATGCGGTGTCACTTCGGGCCTCCTCGAGCACGAAGAAGCTTTGCACTGTACTGATATTGGGCAGTGTCGCTAATTTTTCGCGGAGGAAGTGGTTGTAGGCGTCCATATCGCGCACGGCAACCCGGAGAATGAAATCATACGCACCTGTCAGCTGCATGCATTCCATCACTTCATCGAAGGCAAGTACGTCGCGTTCGAAGCCCAGCAACGTCTCCCGGCTATGGGATGTCAGTAATACATGTGAAAAAGCCACCAAGCTGCGGTCTATCTTTCGCCTATCCAAGATAGCCACCACCCGTTTGATGTATCCCTGTTCCCGGAGTTTACGCCGGCGTTCCTGGATGGCAGCAACAGACCGATTCACCTGTAAAGATAGTTCCCTATTTGACAATGTGGCATCGCGCTGCAAGATGCGCAGCAATTCGATATCTATGGGATCGAGGTCGACCAAAATACTAATCAATTACTTTAACGGCCAATGATTACTTGAACTGATCAAAAGTAGAAAAAAAACGGAATTGTTCAGTTCAAACAATAAATTTACCCGAAATAAAGAATAACTATTGTGTTTTTATCCATAAAAAAGCAATTTTGTATCGTTATTTAGGGCTGCGGTTACACCAGCAAATGGCTATCACACATGAATGATATACCGCAACCCTAATGTAGCGCAGGCTGCTTTTTAACAGATTTCGTATGCAAAAACAGCAAATTATCATTACTGGCGCCAACGGCCAACTCGGTACCGAACTTACATCGGCGCTTCGCGCTCGATACGGGACTGCCAACGTCATCGCTACCGACATCCGTCACCCAGCCGTCGAAACCAACTTCCAGTTGCTCGATGTGATGGATCGCGATGCAGTCCGATCGCTGGTTACCGCCGAAGAGGCTACCACCATCTACCATTTGGCGGCGTTCCTCTCGGCAAGTGGCGAGCAGCGGCCACAGCAGGCGTGGGACCTAAACATGCAGGGTCTGCTGAACGTGCTGGAGGTTGCCCGTGAAACCGGATGCCGTGTATTCTGGCCCAGTAGCATTGCCGTCTTCGGTGCGTACGCACCGAAGACAAACTGCCCACAGAACACGGTGACTCAGCCCAGCACGGTTTATGGTATCAGCAAAGTAGCAGGAGAAAACTGGTGCCGGTATTATCACGATGTATACGGCGTGGATGTACGCAGTATCCGGTACCCCGGCCTCATCAGCCACACGGCGATGGCCGGTGGCGGCACTACCGATTACGCGGTTGATATTTTCCACCACGCCATTCGGGGCGAAGCGTACACCTGCTTCCTGGATGCGGACACCATACTGCCGATGATGTATATGCCTGATGCAGTAGCAGGGACCATCCGGCTAATGGAGGCCCCATCAACAGCGATCAGCATCCGCACTGCCTACAATTTTTCGGCATTCAGTTTCAGTCCCAAGCAACTCGCAGCAACCATCCAGGAGCACCTACCGGAGTTCTCCTGGTATTCCCGGCCCGACTTCCGCCAGCGTATCGCCGACAGTTGGCCGCAGCAGATCGACGATCGGCAAGCCCGCAGCGACTGGGGGTGGAAGCCCCGATATCAATTCGAAGACATGGTAGGCGAAATGCTATCCGCACTAGGCGCCCATATTACGACATAACGATTTTTTTCATGTGTTTGTAAACGCTCCCCGCAGTCTACATCTAAGCACGCGGGGGCGTTTTTTTAACTGGCCGAAATGTACGTATCTTTGGCTGTGACGCAAATGCTCGATAAATTCATGAAGTGCTGCCACCAGCTGACGCAACACGCGGCATCAGCGCGCAACAAAAACTGATCCTAAAAGTTTGGTTCACAGATTTTTATTGATAAAAAAAAGAGACAACTACTGTGTAGTGTCTCCTTAAGTGACCCCGGAGAGGTCTAATTCATACTCATCATCGGAAAACAAGGAGTAATACAGTACTCAAAAGTCGCCCGTATAAACCATACTGCATCATTTTTTAGTCATACCCAAAAATACTATCCAATACTGTGTCGTAATATTTCCGCACAATTCCCGCACAAGATATTATATTTGAGCCATGGCTTTGAAATACTCCGTCCGATTCGTACTCATGCAGACAAGGATAAAAAATAAACCCACATCTCTTCGATGCTTTGTCAGGTTCAACAACTGCCGATCCCCGTTCACCACCGATGTGAAGGTTGAGCCAAGATATTTCAATGTGAAAAAGCAGCAGGCTGATGTCACGGCTAGGTTCGACGGCAGCAAAATAAACGAACGTTTATCGCAGATAGAAGCATTTATCAAATCAAGGTTTGACACAATGGTGGACTATCCTGATCCGGTGCGATTTAGTGAAATATGTAAGCAATACACGAAGTCCGGTGAAATTTTCATTCCTGACGAGACAAAAAGGGATATCCCGAAAACACTCATTGCGTATATCGAACACCTCGCTTCGGAGAGCCGATCGGGCGCCAGAAAGATAGCGAAAGGACCACGTAAGGGCCAAAAGTACAAACCGGACACCATCAAACCATACGATAGCACAGTATACGTTCTTAAACAGTTTGCAAAGCATGAACGAACAGAAGATTATCCGTTCAAATTGGTAGACAGTGATTTCTACAAACGGTTTTCAGCTTACTTCTATGATGTGTTGGGACATTCAGTCGGCTATTTCTCTACGATGATTAAGGTCATTAAGCTTGCGATGAATGAATCCGGGGCAGACAAGCTGCATAATTACCAAGGTCATAATTCTCGCGAATTCATAAAGCCAGGGTATGAGGCTGACACCGTATCCCTCGATCTGGATCAACTGAAAAGACTACAAAACCACATATTTGAAACAGATCAGAAAGAGTATGAGAATGCCCGTGATCTATTTCTTGTGGGATGCTGGACCGGTCTGCGATTTGAAGACTTCAACTCTATCAGGAAGCAAGATATACAAGATGATTTTATCCGCGTCCGAACAGACAAAACCGAGGCCCGGGTATCAATACCTTATCACCCGATGCTCCGGAAGGTGTTCCTTAAATATGATGGTGGTCCACCACCATCGATGCATATCAACGACCTCAATGCACAAATTAAGGTCGCGTGCAGGCTTGCTGGATTAAAACAACCTTACACAATCCGCAGGAACAAAAAGGGCGTTGATACCCTTGAAACCCATCCGCTGTACAAATTGATATCTACCCATACCGCCCGTCGGTCTTTTGCGTCTAATATGTTCCGATTAGGAATACCGTCTCTTTTAATCATGGCAATCACCGGTCACAAGACCGAAAAATCATTCTTGAAATACATTCGGGTCGGAGAAGAAGAGAAATCGCGGATGATGGCTGAACGGTGGAAGGAGATTAAATGGGAATAAAAAATCACAATGCGGTAGAATGGATATCAATGCTTACCATCCCTGTGTAGTATTTATGCTACATTCTAAAGATTAGAAACAAAAAAAAGCAATTTTTTTTTATTTTCGTAAAAAATAATAAGTTATGAAAATTATGCAATCTTTTCTACTCGCAGCCTTCTTGATGGTTAGCTTTTCGGGGTTCTCACAATACAAGAAGGACGGAACGCCTGATATGAGATACCGATCGAACAAATCGGTGTACGGCGGATCATACTACAGTCCGACGCCATCATATACGAATCCGTCGGTAAGGTCCCAAAGCGGCTACTATCGCTCAAATGGAACTTATGTGCAACCACACATGAAGACCAACACGAATACCACTAATCACGACAATTTCTCGACACAAGGAAATTATAATTATTTTAATGGCACAACAGGATCTCGTGCCCGCGACTATTCACCAGAAGCTTACAATTATGGATCGGGTAAGACCATCTACCAAGGCCCGAAAGGCGGCCAGTATTATTATAATAAAAACGGAAATAAAACCTACGTACCAAAGCGTTATTAAAAACTTCTAATAATTGAGCCCCGGAAGTGCCGGGGCTTTTTTGTGCACTTAGCAACCCCAACGATGTCTAAAGTGCCTGTACTACGAGCGGGCCACCCCGGTACACCAAGCCGGGGTTATTTATAAACCATGTTTCTTCCTGGCCAGATCAAAGCATTCAAAAAGCACATCCATTAAATCTTTGGGCCAATTAAGGACATAATTTCCACTTAATATCCATTGCCCCGTCGATTTGCGATAGAAGAAAATGTGATGTACACCGTGTTTATCCTGAAAGTATACATGTGTATTACCTCCAAGGTTATCCATTGTATATGGTACTCGTTTTCGCTCCCCGAAATATTCGAATTCCAATACCCCACTGTAATCTTCCATGCTAACAAAGTTAGCTAATCAACCCATACAACTCCAAACAATTGTTCTTCTCTACAAACTATGGCTCAACAACCAGTCATAGATGCTTTGGTCAAATGGGTCGTAGTTGCTATCTACCATTGGACCCATGCCTGTGCTGTTGAAGACTTTTTGAGGGTACTGATGTAGGAAGTCGTTGAATTGAGTAAACTTGGCAATACCGGGGTTTATTGAATTCAATTCAGCCACACCATCTAGTATGTTTTGCAATGTGTAGGGAGAACCTCCCCAACTCACGCTTTCACCAGAATTTCTAAATGTCCATGTTGGTACCGCCGCTATTTTGTCAATATCGAAGTGCGCCTCATAATCAGGGTCGGCATTATCCCCCCATACAGCTGGGTCGTACGACATGGCTACTCCTGCCGCAACCTGTCTCGTGGTTGCCGCACTTATCCCAATACCCACTCCTGAGGCTCCATCTGAATATCCTATAAGGTACACCCTATCAGGGTCTACATTGTAGTTTGCGAGGACATAAGTAATAAAATCCGTGAGATTCTGTCCGCTATCATACCAGTACACATTTGTCGCAATCTGGGGAGAAAATGCATAAGCATCCTGCTTGAAGTTACCCATCGCCACCGACCAGTTTGGTCCATACTTCATTGCATTGGGCAGTTGTGTGGTTCCGTTACCACGCTCTCCTGAACCGTGCAGAAATATAAATGCAGGCTTCGGGGTGCTTGTATCAGCCGGTATGTACTCCACAAATGGCAGCGGTGACGCTGTAGTTCCAGCTTCTCTAAGCGTTTGAACACCATCTATCACCACATCATATTCCCTAACCACAAAGTAACTCAATGAATTGATATTTACAGAACCAGCGCGCGTGATGACTATCTTTATCTGTCCGCCCTGTGATTTCATTTCATCGAGACGTATCTGCTCCAAGTCATCAAAATCGTAGGATTCTGGCGTAGATGCAGCACTGTCTCCTGAAATTACAAACCTGTTACCCGCTTCTGTACCCATCCTATAATATGCAGAAGTGATTATATCTCCCATGCTTCTCCCCGGCTCGTGGTTTACAAGCTGGATCTGATAACGTTTACTATCATCCAGTCCTGTGAAAACCAGCGAATAGGCGTTGTTTGACCACCATCTATGCCTGTATAGGTTGGAATCAGGAGTGGACGGTGGATTGGAATCGTTAGTCGCCCCTTTCAGCTGGTTAGAATCGGTAACCGTTAGAGTAACTCCTGAAATAGATGAACCGTTTGTATCCACGATAGAGCTGGTCACGAATGGGTTTGGGATATTGCCGTTGTCCAGCACCGGCCGCAAAACATTCGCCCTGGCAACCGCATCACCCGTAGCCCCATCATAAGACAGGTTAAACCTTGCCTCCCAGTTGAAATCTTGAACAGGGGGTAATTCTTTCTCCCATACCAGTGTATCGCCGATGTAGCGCCGCGTTACCTCCTGATTTTCTATAAATCTCATACCGTTGGATATTGGTTAATGATAGCGTATTCTGTATATGGGTCCTTGACAGCAAGTGCCTCGTAGTCTGCCTGCGTGATAGGGAGGTAGTTCTTAATGGGCCAGCCCTTACCCTCTTCCTGCTTGCTTTCAACCATAGCAGCGATTGCGGCGGGCTGAACAGCCGTATTAGCCAATGTTCCCTGTGCAGCAGTGGCATACCGTCCGTCAGCTTCCGACTTGTTGTAATAGTTGCTTAAATCGACGGTCGTGCCCAGCGGGTCCCATTCGGTTCCGGTCCATGCATAGTTCATGTCGGTATCGAGCAGGTTATACACGTCGCCTGCCGTCAGATCATCTGTTGGTAATGCCACATAATTTGCTACCGATCCCTTGAATTTGTAAATGCCGGCTACCTTGCTATCCGTGTAGTTCTTTGCCGCCAGCTCGGCCGCAGCAGCACTACCAGATGCATCAAAGTCCCCGGCCGGGCGGGTCGATGCCGAGCCAAGCCCAATGGCTGCCCGGGCAGCTGCGGCCGTTGCCCCGACGGCCATGAATTCGGGCTTTTCATCGATGTCATCCCACGTCGGATTTGAGAAATTGGAAGACACGATCGGATTGCTCGGATCCGTGTCGTCAATATCGATGCCCGGCCCCGGTTGAATCGATTGCAGCCCCGCGCCGCTGCCCCCACCTACGCTAAAACAATTGGTTTCTATCCAATTCTGCAAATCTTCAGCGCTCCCGAATGCTTCCCCGTTTCCGGTTACCTCATTATAACGGAACGCTATCTCGCCCATTTCCGTCACCAGCCTCGTGCCGCTGGCAAAGGGAATCTGACCTTTGATGCGCGATTTAACGATGTTCCATTTAAACGTTTCCGTTTCGATCGTGACCGTCTTGGCGGTCGTAGTGATTGTTATCATGATATTATTATTTGATGTCAACTATTTTATATCCACCCCGGAAAGCCGGATACCAGTTACCGCTTTCGAAATCATGCAGGTAGTTTCCCTGTAGCCTCAACCTGCCGATGTCCAAGGACACACCCCCTCCCATCAGCACATCGCCCCGGTAGTACTCCCCCACGGCCATCACCGCTATTCCCGTATTACGCTCCGGCGGCTCAATTCTAATGTGCTTCAATCCCATGATGGTGGCGTTGGGGTCGTTCGGCCAGAACCTGCCGTAAGTCCGGCGCTTTGCCAGCAGCCATTTGCGCTCACTGTACCACATCCAGTTCAGCTCCATGTTGTAGGTGTGGTTGAGCAGCGGCGGACGGTCTCCCAGCGGCTTTATGACGTCCACGGTGAGCCACTTGTCCTTGTAGTTGAAGCTGGTGTCGGTCTCGGACATCACGAGCTGCAGTCGCTTTATCTCGGCACGGGCTTGGGTGTAGCTTTGCAGCACGCGGTTCCTCACGCCCCGTTCGTCATGCAGTAGCCTCATTATGCTGTCAATGATGCCTGCACTATCGGTAGCTTGGTTAACCCCCGCCTGTGTAAGCACATGCTCGGTTTCCTCCATTATCACCGCTTCAAGCCCCTTTTCATCAACCTTTCGGCTGATGATCTCGGCCTCTACCTTCACATTCTCTTTTGCCTGCCTCTCGATAGGCGATTCTGCTTGTGGTGGGTTTCGGAATATCCACCACGCGGCGCAAGCAAGCAACGCTAGTAGAATCAGAATGATTGAATTTTTCATTATTTGCCTCCTTTCTGTGCCAGCGAATCCGCCAGCTTTGTATTGGCCCCCCTCAATGCCATTATGGTTGTCGTGTAGGAATCAACCTGCCTTTCCAGCTTCGTCACCCGCTCCCGCAGGTACATCACCTGCTCGATGCAGTCCGCGCTACGGTCGTCCGATGTGGAGAATAGCTTATTGATGAATGTTGTCAGTAGCGCTGTAACGATCATCACAAGAACCGCGAGTGGGTACTTGTTAATCGTGTTAGCTCTTTTGTCATCTATTACGTTGGGCGTCATTTGCTTAGAATTTTTCGGATTTCCACTGAATTATTGCGCGCTCGAAGAATGCCGCCAGCTCGGCAATGTCCATTGCTCGATCAAGCCCGTTGACAATGCGCCGAGCATTATAGTAGTCGTAACCATCCTCCCGGTCGTAGTCAGCCAGCTTCTTGCCCGTGAACCAGCTATCGCGCATACCGCGCACCGTTATGTCGGCGCTAACACTTGGCTCCAGCGCCTTGTCAGGATTACCCACGAGGTCGATGCCCAGCTTCTCCCCTGCCAGCTCGTAGTTCCTGCGTCCTGTCAACTGGATATCGCCCATCCCGCGGTACAGCCATCCATCATCCGTGCCGGGCCGATTACCGTTGCGCGACCCATACACGTAGTTAGCCAGCTTCTGCGGCTGCCTGACATAAGGCAATGCGCTCGCGATCGTTGGGAAGCGGCTAGGCCATACCTGCATTAACCGCTCCGCTGACGTGTAGTTAAGATTCTCTACGGTCGGTTGCATCTTGCCTCCCGTTTCGTGATAAACAGATGCAAGGATGTACGCGAGGTGGTACTTGCTTCCGATCGCGTGAATGAGCGCGGAATCAACGATCCGCTTGACGCCATCCACTTGGGATGACGTCCGGATCTTCGGCGCGATATGTTGCCAGAACTGGTTCATGGCTACTTCTCGCTAAGTGCTTGGTCTGCCGTCGTGACCTTAGCCACGGCCGTAAGGACGAAGCCAGCAGTAGCCACGTAGCCCGCTACCTGCCGCACCTGTTCAGACAGGGCAATGTTGTCGGGGGCCAGTACCAGTGCGGCCGAGATGGCCGTAAGAGTGGCGCCCAGCGCCATCGCCTTCTTCCAGAATTTCGGTGTCTCCGAGTTGAGACGTTGCCAGATTGTTTTCATGATTTATGTGGGATTAAATAGTTACTCCTTCACCAGCCACTTGCCCAGCACGCCAGCATCACGGTAGTCAAGTCCGCCGTCTCTGATCGCGTCTCGCTCGAACTCCTCGGTGGAGAAGATCCGGAGCTCTGCTATGGATACGGAGGATTCCTCATTCGCGATGGCGTCAAGGTCCGCAGTCAGCTCCTGGAACTTCGGATGCTCGGCCGTTACCGATTCGCCGGGCTTGATGCCGTGCTTTCCGAATACTTCGATCCGCTTCGCATTAGCTTCCGGCAATGCCCGGTCGATAATCTCGGTAAGCTTGACCGCACGCTTGACCGCTCCGTAGTCGGATGCCTTGAAGTTGCCCAGCTTGCCCGAAAGGAATTCGAGAAGGCCATATTGGGCCATTTCCGGTTTGGTTGCCTTAGCCTTCGCCATTGCCACCTCCTTCCTGCTCGCTGCCTTGGATGCTTTTCAGCACTTTGGTGATCTTTGGCGACACCGCCGTAATGACCGCCTGAAGCTCGGGTGTGATTTCCTGCTCGACCGGGCCGTCCGGCGTATTGACCGGCCACGGGTTGTGGCTAATCGTCTTGATGTCCGTGCCGGGCAGGAACACCTCGCCGTTGTTGTCGAGTGTGTCCTCGGTGTAGTTGACATGGACCGATCCGTTGGCATGGATCGACAGGTCGGTAAACCGCGCTACCCTGGGCAGCCCGGTGCGCTCGCATGCGGATATGGGAGCGGTGATGTTGATTTTAGACATGTCTTGAATCTTTATTGATTTTCGATTTTCCTCCTCCATTTGAGGGGCTATTATTTACCTTTTTCTTGCCAACCACCTTGTAGATAGCAAGTGCGATTAATAGGACTACCGCTATTGTTATTGCTGTTTCCATGCTTATTATAATGGGTCATCACACAGTCCGTTGGCCACTTCCACCCCGGCAGTAATCTGCACCCAAATCCTAGCCGGGCCGGTGCCCCTTGAGTAGAATCCGTTGGTTGCTAGCACCGTGAGCGACGGCCCGTCATAGTGCTTGTTATCCAAGTAGCTCCTGTACGTCGTTGCCGGTGCGCTGATTGCGCAAGCATTAGCGGCGTTATTGACGGCAAAGGCCACCCAGCTGAATAGCATGTAATTGGCTGGGTCGCCAGATGGCCATCCTCCCGGCACTGCGCTTCCGGATTGTGTGACGTCGCCCGCACCCCCGGTTACACGGTACCAACGCCCTCCGGCGGTATCGACGTAGAATCCATCAGGCACTGGTGTAGATGCGCCTGAATCCGCGTAGAGCTTACCGCCTATCAATAGTTTCACGGTGTAGTACCTTGCTGTGAGGGTCGATGACGTCTCTGCTGCCGAAGCTGTGGTCGCGTGGTAATACATATTGATCGTACCTGCCTGTACTGTGACTGTTCTGATGGTGGGGCTTAGAAATACTCCTTCCGGATTCTGATGGTATGACCGAACCTGAATAGTCTGCCCGAACTCCACGTAATCTGATATGTCCGTCACGGGGCTGGAAATAGTGGTATTCTGAGGAATATTCCCGAACTGGATGGTTGCCCAGCCCGCCCCCGAGTTAATCTGGACGCCGTATATGCCATTATCGTAATACGCCGATTGGACGCTGAAAGCTTCTATAATAAAGGCCGACAAGCTGTGCTGTGAGATATTTGGCACCGCTGCGACCGTGCCCAGCGTATTCAGCCCCGCGTCATTAAACCACTGGATCATCTGTCCGGATGGGCCCCGCCCCCGGCCTGTCCAATGCCTTGCCGTGTTGTGCATGGCGTAGTTGTCACTGCCGATGGTGCAACCGCCGATGAAACCCGCTACGCCGTCCTTGGTGGTGTTAAGTAGGAAATCGAGGTAGAACCGCGACTTTAAGACGGATTCGGTCGCATTCGGTATAGCGATGTCCGCTTTGACCGAGTTTGCATTGGTCGTGCCGTCGTGTAATTTTTCTGTTCTGTATGCACTATTTGGCGCTGCGCACATATTCTTTTCTCCTTTCTTTTATGAAACCCATATATATCTTTTGCCCGATTCGGGTGATGAAGGTGCTGCCGATGGCACGATGATAGCGGACGGCTCAATGACGGGGCATGTGATTTTGCCCGAAAAGGATGTAGCCCCGTCTGGCGAGATTACGGCCTGACCGGTCGCAGAACCTGTCCCGGAAGGCCTCAAATAGAGAGATCCAAGAGGTGACGCAAGAATGACGTTGCCTGTTGCCGTTTCGCGAAGTACAGACGTGCTGGCGAACGAAATACCCCCAGTATTTGCCGCCGATGCCGCGATGGTTACCGAACTTGAAAAGGTATGTACTCCCGTCCACGTCTTATTGCCTGATAACCCCGTTTGGTTACCGGACGACCAGACGAACTCGGATTTGTCAAGATTCTGCGTTGTCCAGAACGTATGAACGCTATTCCACCCGCTGTGATTGGTGCGGAATTGGACTGTCTGGGCTGACGTGTTGAACCACAACTGCGCCATGCGTGTTGACGCCAATGCCATGTGTATGCCCGCGCCGAGCTGTGTAAACGGCGTATTTGCCGCGGTGCTTGCGCAAATAAATTGGTTTGCTGCCCCGAGTCCGTCAAATGCTGCGATACTACCAAGTGAGTTTATAGACGCCAGTCCCCATTGGCGATAGTCTCCCCATCCATACGCCGCATTCCAATTACTCACTTGCCCATTGGTCGGTAAAGTGTATCCCGACGCAACCGAAACGCTAAATGTCGTATTACCCGTTTGATTGGCTCCGAAACTAGCGGATCCGGAAAGACCAGTGCCCGTCGATAGCGATAGCGTGCCGCTCCCGATGGTGGGGAACGTGGCCAGCGAGCCGTTGCCTCGGATGTATTGGGAGGTCGTGCCGTTGGCGAGGTTGCCGGAGTGCCATAGCTCGTACCAAGGCGTTAGACCTCCGTTGTTTTTTGAGCGAAACCAGTACCGACCATCAGCACCCCCATGTCCGTTGTTGTAGTAAAATTGGACACCTGAGTTGTTGCCTCCTCTTGAGAACTTTATGAACCCACCGTATGATTTCCCGGAAGGACCATCCCCAGCCCATGTGTTGGTTCCGTACCCTGAACGGTAGCCGCCAAGTGGCAATGATTCGTCTAAGTTCTCAACAGCTCCAGAATTTTGACCGACGAAATAGTTGTTAGAGAAATATCCCTCAGAGCTGTGATTCCCCCAAGAATACGCAGTCTGCCCGTTCACTATCCGGCTATCATTCCCTTGTGCTACTGTATTAGCTGTCGTGCCGAATGGCCTGTTGAAGCCTGAATTCTTGGCGAATGCCGGCTCCTTGCCATCGAGCGCCGCTTGCAATCCGGTAATTTGGCTGATTGGGTGCGTGTGCGACGCTGGCGCATAGCTTGCGGTGAAGTTCACCCACTTGCCGGTACTGCTGTTGTACCGCAAGAGCTGATTATTGGCGAGGGATGCCAAGGCAATGTCATCCAAACCAGCAAGTGTGCCGGACGTTCCCCCACCGCCTCCGCTTCCCGGCGCACCGAACCAGACATAGGCCTGACCGGAATGCGGGCCAGTGGGTGCCGACTGCGGAATGGAAAGCGCACCCGTGAAGTGATTGTGCGCGGTCCATGTATTCGATCCGGCGAGAGTACCAAAATCAGATGGATTGAGGTTGCCGTCGTGCCAAAAGATATTCCAGTTTCCCCATGCGCCGGTGTTGCCTTTGTTGCGTATCGCAAAAACACCGTTCCCCCGAAATGGCCAGTTAACTTGTAAAAGGTCATTATTTCCAGTTGAATATTGATTGACTGTTAAAACACTCGCTTGAGAAGTTGGCCGGTTACTAGCGACAGTGTTAAGCTCGAAGCTACCCCTTACCGCGTCGTTGAGGTCAGAAAGCGCTTGATAAGCTGGCGCATTGAATATATTCCAATACCCAGCCTCCGTATGGTTGCCCCACCCAAACGCCGTCTGCCCATTAACTATCCGGGAATCATTCCCCTGCGCTACCGTGCCGGATGTAGTTCCGAAGTTTTTGTTAAACGCAGAATTCTTCGCGAAAGCCGGCTCCTTGCCATCCAATGCTGCCTGCAGACCAGTCACCTGTGAAATCGGATGCGTGTGGCTGATGGGCGCATACCGGGCATCTAGCTGACTGTTATTTCGCACCTGCGCTGAACCCGTACCCAACACGGCATACCCGCTAAGGTCAACGGTGAACGTGGAGTTAACCCACTTACCCGTGGAACTATTATATCGAAGAAATTGATTGTTCGTGACGCTAGACAACGCAACGTCATCCAGCCCTGCCAAAGTACCAGCCGAACCGCCGCCGCCTCCGCTTCCCGGCGCGCCAAACCATAGGTAAGCCTGTCCCGCATGAGGCCCAGATGGCGCAGCCTGCGGAATTGACAAAGCGCCCGTAAAATGATTGTGGGCGGTAAACGTATTGTCCGATGCACGCACCGCGTAGCCAGCCAGCTGGTGGTTGCCCCACCCGTGCGCGGTTTGCCCGTTAATGATACGGGAATCGTTCCCTACCGCTACCGTGCCGGCAGTCGTGCCTGTCGGTATGCGCGCGATAGCCAGCGTACCTGCGTTAATGTCGCTGGCGTTGTGCGTGTGCGCCGATGGTGCGAAGGTGGTAGGCTTGTCCGACACCTCCGCCCACGTAGGCATCCAGCCTATCGCCTTATACCGCGCATCCAGCTGCGTGTTGTTCCGCACCTGACCGCCTGCCGTTCCCAGTACCGCGTACCCTTGGGCGTTCACCCAGCTTTGCGTCGCGTAGCCAGTAAGGTCGACGGTGAAGGAGCTATTCTTCCATCGTCCTATGCTGGCATCATAGGTGAGCACCTGATCGTTCTGCGGCGATGTTATTAGTGTGTCGTCCAAGCCCGCCAACGTGCCGGACGTTCCCCCGCCTCCACCTGAACCCGGCGCGCCGAACCAAATGTAAGCCTCGCCTGGAACGACGTCTTCCGTGAGTGGCGCGGCAAGCGGCACCGACAACAGATGTGTGTTGCGCGTGCCCCTGACAGTAATAGCCCTGTCAGTTACCGACCCCCGTCTAGTGACTGATTGCAATGTTTCGCTAGTCTGCAATGACCCGTCAGCCAGCCCCGATCGTTGGATCGTGTATGCAAGCCTATCCTGCGCGTTTCGCTGGCTTACCAGCTCGCTAACTGTGATGATGTTAGACAGCGACACCTCGTATCGGTACGGCTCCTGCAGGTCGCGTGTGAAGCCGGAAATCCGTATGTCGGTATCAACACCCAGCGGCGTATCCACGATCCTCACCGTATTGCCAAGCACCAATTCCACCGCGTCCTCAAGCACATATTTCGGCTTGAGCGATGCCGACCAATTGTAATGGCTGACCTTGTAATCTTCCAAATACTGCTCGCCGATATCTTGCAACTTAGCCTCCTCTGCGGCCACATAGGACGGTGGCATGAAGATGTCGAGCAGGACATACTTGTCGCCGACAGCGGGCTTCAGCACGGCGTTAGGCACGCCCGACGGATATGCTGGATCGTCAATTATTGGATTGAGCGTAATTTGTCTGGTTGCGTGGTCGTAACCAGCGTCGGCAATGGTAAAGGTAAATCCAGCCAATTGACCTGAAATAAACGCCACCTTTGCCGGCTCATTGGTCAGGTAGCTATTGATATTAAAATCAAGCGAAGTGTCACGGAAAACGTTGTCAGCCGTAACATGGCTCACCGTTCCGACCCTGTGAGGATATATGTTGTCGAAAGTGACCGTCTGCTCCACGACGTCCCCTACTGGCGTGACCGTAATAGGATTGCCGCCGGTGGGCTGCAAGCGTCGGTGTCCGTAGTCGGCCGGAAGGTTGCGCGTGCCACCCAACACAGTCAGTCGGTTAATGACCGGGATATCGCTACGATCGCGCCGCAGTTCATAAAGTTCATTTGCCTTGCCATACTCCCAGGTAAGGCCGCTTGAAGCTTGGTTGCGTCCGAAATTGATCTGCTTTCCCGTTACCCAGAATTCAAGGTTATACTTGTCGGCCAAATCTTGCAATACCGTCAGCAACTTGGCGTTGCTGTACCCGAATTGCATCACCTCGGTGGGTTCTACAGCGCCCACCGTCCATCCGCTTGATACCCGATTGGCGTTCCTGACGATTAAATCAATCATCGTGGCCGCATCCGACATCATGTAGACTTCCGATTCAGTCAGCTGGTTATCCTTGTCGAGCGTCTTTAGCTCCCATTTTCCTAGGTCGTAATACAGCGCCTCAAATTCGAGCTGGTACGTGAAGCCTATCTTATCGAACCGCCTGCCAATATTGGATGGTCTGTTGATTTTATAGGTCTGGCCGTACACCTCGACGGTGTCGCCGATTTGGAACGCGACTGGCGAAGGCAAAGAGAATTCCATCTCCACCCTGTCCTCGGACATGATAGCCTTGAACTGCTTTCCGGATGCTCGGACCGCAGCAATGACGGTACTTCCTCTTTTAATCTCGTAGATCATGTCGTAATCGCAAATCGCTCTGTGGGATGGTCGTCGACCAAAACCAAATTGAACTCAAATCCAACCTTTCCCGACCTGAACGTGCCAAGCTTCCGCACACCCGTCATGTCCTGATACGATACTTTGTAGCGACGGTTCCGGCTGACGATGTCGAAATTGAACTCACCGGTGGTCATCAGGAAATCACACAACGCGTTGTATTTCGTGTGGAAATCCGATTCGCTGGTGGCCATAAGCGTACAGGGGATGACCAGCGTCCGGCTTTCAAACCGCCGGGTGCCGAGGTAACGTTCCGTGCCGTTCTCGCCCGCCCAGTTGATCGATAGGCCGTTATCCTTCAGCTTCGGTGCTTTCAATAGCTCGGCATCCGTACCCTTGCCGAAGTATATCCCCCATTGTGTAGCCGGGTCGTATGTATTCCACCTGTAGTTACTCATCGTAATCCTGCCCCCCTCATCAGGCTGTCAGTGTTGGAGATTTTGTTATTCAGCGAAACGATGGCCGTCTCGATGTTGGCGAGCCGATCGGTATTGTCAGCCGTACGGCCTGTATTCGCGTTGATGCTTACCAGCACCGCCAGTTTCGCATTCATGATCTGCAATTGTTCGTTGTAGATGTTCGTGTTGGATTTGGTGACTTCCAGCAATTGCAGCTGGGCTAGCCTTAGCCCGCCGAATTCGGCCTCCAGCCTGTTGGCCGTGCTTTCAGTAATGCCTGAGATGGCGCGGGAAAGTCCCTTGCTCTCAGAATCTTCCGATTCAAAACTGATTCCCGTAAGTTCTTTTAGGTCGTCGAATTGCTTTTTCGCATTGTTTATGATGTCGTTGTATGCGCTTTCAAGATCAGATATCTCGCCCCTGTTCAATCCATCCTCCGCTGCGGTCGCAAAGTCCTCATACCAACCCTGCAATTGGGTTTCCAGCACATTTCGCTTCAAAGATTGCAGGATGGCCCGTTGCATGATCTTCTCGAAGTTGTCGGCAAAATCTTCAGCGGCAATGGTGCCACGCTCGAACATCCCTACAATATCATCAGCGATGCCGCCGAATGTGGTGCCTGTGAGCTCGGCGCGCAACTGGTTGTTGGCTTCCTTCCATAACTCATACTGTTCGATGATGTTGTTTATTTTCGCAGACATCACATCGTCGAACTTCCCCTCGTCAAGCATTCGCCGAAGACGGGTAATCTCCTCTTGGGTGATATCCTCGATGGATTTCCAGTCAAACCGGTACTGTTCGGCATTTAGCACACGCTCGCGCAAATCTTTGAGTAGTCGCTCCTCTACTTCCCAATCGGTGCCCCAACGCTTGAACGGGTTGATTTTATTCCAAAAGTTGTCGGCTTTTTTACTGGCATGTTCAATGGCTTTGTCGAGTTCCTCAATGGAACCGAAATTCTTGTTGAATTCGTCCAGAAGCTGGTTATTACCCCTGTTGTTGCCCTGCAATGCAACTATACCCAAAGGTAGGCCGGAAATGCTTTCGTTTACTGTTCTAGCGGCATCGTTGGCCGCTTTGGAATAGGCAGCAATCTTATCCGTTCCGTAGATGTCATTAACCAGCTGTAACTGGTATTCGAGCGCACGCGTGACCGCATCAAGCTGTTTGATCTGGAAATCGTTAGCCTCCTTTTCCCGCTGGGCACGCTTGCTGTAAGATGCCTCAATGGCTTCGGATATCCCGCCAAATAAACTAAGGAACGCACCGATGATGGAGCCGATACCGCCTGCCTTACTCATGCCTCCACCCACATCTTGGAAGGTTTGCCCCAACGTTTTGGCAAGCTGGCTGACTTGACTAACCATGGCGCCAATCGTTTTGAATGAGCCCGACATCGTGCCGTCAAAACGGATGGCCGACTCAACCAGCTGGCCAAAGCCATCTACCAACCCAGTGAGGTTGGCAAAATTCTCCTGCTCCACATTTTCAATCGCACCGGTGAAAAAATCGCCGAACATCTTTTTCAACTCCGCCTTTTCAGCCTCGGTAGCACCCCTCATGGCATCGATGAGGTTCATCACATACTCCTTACCGTGCTTTAAAGCGGTAAGCGCTACCGCGGATCCGGCCGTATCAAGAGAACTCATCATTTCCTTGTACCACGCATCGCTCTCGATTTCGGTTTTATAAAGCTCTTTCAGTTCCTCATCCAGCTGGAGCTTGCGTAATCTTCGGCCTTCTTCGTCGAGCTCCTGCATATCCTTGGCGGCATTCTCACGCAATCGTACGCGCTTCTGCTCGTAGGAGGCATAATCTTGCAGGAGGCGCTGGGTATTGGCATCACGGTCCTGCTGCTCCTGTTTCACGATGCCGCGTTGCAAGTCTAGCAGTTCTTTAAGCCGCTCGGATTCCGGGCCCGTGAGCCCAGCGGCCATTGACTTACCGATTAGCAGCGCCGTTTGTTCCTCTACCCGCTGGCGGAAGCTGTCGATGATATCCAGCTCCTTTGCATATCGCTGGCGGGCCGACGTTTCTCCCAGTTCGTTCTTCCAGCTTTCGAAGTCACGCCAAAGTTCACGCTGTCGGTCCAGCTGGGTGATCAGCAATTGAGTATCTTGACGGTACTTGATATCACCCGTCTCACGCGCTTCCATTCCGTCAATTACGGATAGCACACCCGGACCTATTCGTTGGCTTGCAGGGGCTTTTCGGTTATGCTCCTCGATGACCTGCCGTAGCTTGTCGTAATGATTGCGGGTTTCCTGAAGCTCACGCTCATTGGCGGTCATGCCTTTGGCTTGGATGTCGGCTTCCTTCTCGGCAATCCGTTGCAGGATATCCAGCCGCTTATCGCCCCAGCGCTCCAGATCCTTATTAGCTTTTTCACCCTCTTTGGTTTTACCCATCAGCAGGTCTCGTTCCTCGGTCAGTGTTTTGAGGGATTCCTTGAGGCCGTCGATCTTCTTCTTATCGAATACGGCATCAGGGCTCAATGCCGATTTAAGCTCGGCTTCCGTGGTCGATATCTCCTGGTTCAGCTCTTTTAAGCGTTCGGTGATGGTGACCACCGGCTCGGTAATGTCCTCCGGTTTAACGCCGGTGATGATTTCCTCGAATTTGTCACCCCATACTTTCTTCAACTCATCCATAGAGGTTTCCAGCACCTTCTTCTCCTGGTTCACGATACTTTCACCCATGGATTCACCGCTGAACAGGTCCCGGAAATACCGCCCCCATGTGCGATCGCTCCCCTTGTAGAATGTGTTCTGGAACGACCGCCCGAACTTGGTCCACATATCGATCCCCTTAACGCCGTTTCGGTTTAGCTCATCCATCTTTTCCGCAAGGGCATTGAACTCTTCGAATGCCTTTCGTGCTGATGCGGCCTCCCTGATTTTGGCGATGTATTCGTCTAGTGCTGCAGTAGCCTTGCCCGTGGCCACCTCTTCCTGGGAGTAGGAAAGTAGGATGCCGTCCGTCTGATCGAGTAGTTTCTTGTATGCGGCCTCCTTCTGTTCTGCAGTAGAAGTCTGGCTCTTCATCACCTCGATGAGCTGCTCTATCTTTCGTTTTTCCTCGTCTGCTGATCTGGCGCCAGCCTCTTCGGCCTCGTTAAGCCGCACCCTGGCTGCTGCTGTTGCGTCTGTGATTTGGTTCAAGGAATAGATGACAGCAACCAGTGCAGATATAGCAGCTGTGTAAGCGGCCGTCGTCATCATGAGTGCTAATTGCCGTGATCTTAGCAACTCCAGTAACGCAGCCTTGGCCTTCATGGCGTTGAAGTGCAATAATTCAACAACCGTCCACCCTTTCGTTAACGATATGTTGAGCTGTTGTACGGCCGCTGTAGCGATTAGTGCAGCTCGATAAGAACCGTATACAATTACCAGCCCCGAAAGTATATCAAGCAGCTTATCGTAATTCTCTATAATAGTACTAACCCCGGAAATGGTAGCGTTTATGATGCCCTCGTTTGACTTTCCGATATCATTGAGTACCATGTCCCAAGCATCGCGTACACGCTCTATCTGTCCTTGGAATGTTTGGCTTTGTGCCTCCATAAGGCCGCCGAACATCGAGCCCTCGGCGGTCATATTGCGGAAAGCCTGCTGTATCTCTTCGAACCCCACCTTGCCGCGCGAAACGAAATCATTAACCTGGTCGACAGTAGTTCCCAGCACCTGTGCCAATTCCCGGTAGATAGGGATACCTCGGCCCGCGAACTGCCGGATATCCATGAGATATGCGCGACCCTGCATCCTCAGTGTACCATATAGGTAGGTAAGCTCACCGATCGGTTGAGAGGTCCCCGCAGCGACGTCACCGAGCATACGTAGCTCCTCGGTGACTTCCTCGGCGATGGAGCCGTAGGCAAGCAGTTGTTTAGCCGCGTTGGCGGCGTCTTTCAGCCCGAACGGCGTGGTGCCGGCAAAGTCGACCAGCTCGGCCAGAAGTTTGTTCGCTCTATCCTTGCTTTTCAGCATCGTGGTGAACGTGATATCCAGCTGCTGGAATTCGCTGCGGACATTGATAAGGTCATTAACGAATCGTGATATCGCCTGCTGGCTGAAATATCCGGCAATGGACGCGGCGAACACAGACATGGCTTTATCCATCCGCTTCGTTTCCTTCACGGTGGTATCCGCCATGCCGACGATACGCTGCTCCATGGCGTTCAGTTGCCGCTTGAAGTCGGTATCCTTTATGTAAGCATCGAATGAAAGCCGTCCGCCGTTGATATCCATTTCCCGTTATTATAGGTTGGCGTTGAACGCCATGAATCTTTCGTAGTCAGTTTTTGGTGCCGCACCACCGTTGTCTTCATCGTACTCGTAGACCGGCTGATCGACAAGCATCTTGTGCAGCTGCATCCACGATATGCCCCAAAGCATGTATTGCATGGTCCACCCGAAATGCGCACACACCTGCGCCCGGTGGCCCTGCGGGCTTAATCCGCCTTTTGTTTTTCCTCTACCAGGCCTGCTTTGGGATTCGTTGTCCTTGGCATCGCGCCGGATATCCACCTGATAGAGTTGATAAAATCCCCGGCATTCATTAGCTGCCGGATGATGAGTGCTAGCTGATTCAGCTTGGAAGGCTTCACGCGTCGCAGGAAGTAGTTTGTGTACCGATTGATCAAAGGACGGTTCACAAATCCGCGATACGGGGTTACCTCAACCCAGCACCGGCCATTGAGCACGGTAATGGCGACAATACGCGCCATGCGTCTGGCAGACCGATGGACGATCCTGTTGCTCTCCTGAATCGGATTGGCGTCCAGCGCATCGGTATCGATCTCCATCTTGATGAACTCATCCGCAAGCAGGTCCAGCGTGCCGGTATAGGGTTCGGTGATCGTGAATACACGTTTTTTCCGTATCCACCTTTCCAACCCGCGCGTTTCAACCTCGAAGTCCATGCCCTTACCGATCAGTGAATCGATGTTGCGCTGCTCGGCGGCCAATTGGTCAAACTCCTTTTTTTCCATATTGAATTAGAGAGATAAAAGGGGCGCGAAATGCGCCCCATAGTCAGTTCTATCCCGCCGGTGCCACTTCGATGATCTCCATCACCTTCACGCCTTCTTTCGTCGGCTTCAAGATGTCCACAGCGATCTCAAGCAGCAACTCCTGATCAGCACCCAGCCCACCGTTGAGTTTACCCAACAGCGACACCTTGTTGTACTGTATCTGCTTGAATCCCTGCTTGGGAGTGATTCGGAGTGTGCACTCGTATTCAACGGCGTCATCTTCCGAATAAACCTTTCCGCCACCAGCGGTGTCAACGGTTCCGCCACGTGTCTTTGAAAGTGCATCCGCATCCGGATCCGCCAGACTAAGCAGCACCCGTCGGGCACCGGCCGTCTTGAAAGCAGCTAGTGGAGTCGATGTTTCCTCCACCTCCACGTTCTTCACCGTGGCATCATCTTCCTGGAAGGAAAACGTACCCTTTGATGTGAATCCGAGCGAGGTAAATACGGTACCCGGCCCGCCATCACCTGCCAAGGGTGCGACCTCTACTTTTTCGAGGCCAATTGTTACTAAACCCATTTCTTTATGATTTTAGTGGTAAATAATTCTGTTAACTATTGTAGTACAGCTTGAACTGTACACGGATGCTCATAAAATAGCCCTGCGTCCCTTCCCTCTTCATCGGGCCGGCGATATTGGTGATCAGCAAGTGGTAGTCGTTGCGGACGTAATGCGCTTTAATGATACCTGCCACAACATCTGTCACCGATTTGAACCACACGTGGTTCGGCATGATACCCGGATCATGGATGTTGACATAGCCGATACCGGTCTGGAATCCTTCGTTGTCCACCGTTGTGCTCACGCAGACGATGTTCTGATTGGTGGAGTTCGCCGGCATCTCATCCTTGTACACCGCGCCGTTGATCAGCGTGGTGACGCCGGAAACGTTAACCAACCCGTAAAGGATCGCTGTTGTGTCCAGTGTCGTCCTCATGCCGCCCATTTGTTAATCTGTTCCGTCACGGAACGCATGTACTTATCCAGTTCGTTTTCCGCTTCGATCTCAGCGCCATCCAGCACGTCATAACCCCTTGTCTGCACGGCAAGTGCGTAATACATCCCCGCAACCACGATCAGCGCAAAGCCCCTGCTCGGCACCTTACTGGCCGCGTGCTTTTCGCCTTCTGATGTACCTACCGACCCGCCCAGCACCTGCTTGAAATTTCGCTCCAGTAACCGTCCGTCGTGATAGATGGCATAGCCAACGGAGCTGCGCAGATTGCCGGTCTGGTCCATATACGTGTTGAGGCTACGGGCATAGGCAACCGCCTTCTCCCCTACGATCCGAAGACCCCGCAAATAGATTCGATACAGCTTGTCGGCAAAGTTTTGCCTCAAAGCCTTGCGTATATCGTTCCTATTGAAAGTCGGCTGTATCATACCCAGATCCTGCAATGGAATTCATCCCTACTGAACCGCTTTACCGTTCCCTCCAACCTCACCTTGCTACCGTGGTTTATCCTCACCCGGTCACCCCGGCTGAGATCGGGCACGTCAAGCTCGCAATAAACCACCGACCCGAACTCCAGCACCTCTCCATCCACCACCGTCATTTTCACCCCCTTATCATTGGGCTGGTCGCGGCAATCCGTTTCCAGCGACGTGGCGTTGAGCCAGTCGGTGCTTTCGCTCGGATTGACCCAGTTGCCGTCGGCGTCCTGGTAAGGATCACCTGAGGTGATATATTGGAGCTTATGTGGGTATTGCACGGACATGTCACCAGCGGTTTGAAGCATCGTACACTTTCGGTTGCGGCGCCAGCTTATTCTCTTCACCGAGTTCGTCGCAAAGCATCCCGTAATAGGCTATAATCCCGTCCATATTGTGCTTTTTCGAGAAATCCCCTTGGGAGATATCAGGTTCGAGCAGCAACTCGGGAATTACAGACACGATCACGCGCTTTGCAATGATGTAAGAAGACGGTGTAAGCCCGCCGTCAGGGTCGCCACCCAGCTCGTCGAGCCTCACCGTCAGTTCATCGTCCTCGATTTGGAGTTTGAACTTTCGCAGCTTCTTCTTTATGAACTCTGCCAGTGTCACAGCTAAGATTCTTTCTCGTCCACCCTGAGGATTGCGAAATCGTTCTTGCCGTTGAACACAGGCACCGCATTCATTTCGTACTCGACGAAACGGCCCTCTTCCCGGCGATAGCTGGAGATGAGGTTTTCCTCATACACGCTGTAGACCTTATTGGGATGCGGATCCTTGGATTCCAACGCATCCTTCACCATGAGCTTGGCCACGGTGGAGGCGGTGCGGAAAACGACCCGGTTGTCCTTGAAGGCATTCACCGGCGCGGTGTTGGTACCGGGCAACGTGATGAACACATCCACGATCTCGATAGGCGGCAAACCGATCACCTTGAAGTAGCCGTTCAGCATTTCCTGACTGACGATACCGGATGGGGTAACCCGTCCTTTCGGCACGTCGACGGTGAAGCCTGCTTTGATTTTCGCCGACTCCAGCACCAGCTGTGCGGTTACGAAATTCATCTGCAACTTGGTTACCATCTTACCCTTCGCACGCAGTGCCAATACGATGTACTGGAATACGGCAACGGGATCGGAGTTCGCCTTATCGCTGAACAGAACATCCGTCGAGCGCAGCTTGTACGTCGGGATCTTGAGGTCAAGTTCCCACTGGATGCCGTCCGGGTTATTGGCCAGCGTCACCTCATACTTGCCGTCTGACAGACCGTTGTAGAACAGTAGATCAAGACGCTTGTGCGGCGCGATCACGGCCGGCTCATACATGTTGAAGAGGAACTTCAACACCTTCTGCCATTCCGCCGCCTTCCTTTCATTGGTGAAATTCTTGGCGCGGTCGCGGTAGCGTCCCTCCAGCATCATGAGTGTATCCAGGCGCTCGTTATCGAGCTGCCAGCGATCCCCCATGCGACCGATCGTGCCTGTGATCGACCCAAGGTTGGGCATCTCACGGAGCGGTTTGTCGGCATTTTTCGCGATGAACGAACCTGCCTGTGCGGCCGCATATTCACCGACGAATTCATTGTAAGCCCCAGAAGCCGTAGGCTCCGTGTCCATCTCTTTTTTCCACTCGGGCTTATAAGTGGAAATCTTCATCTGCTCTTGGATGAAGGCATCGAAGTTTTTTTCCTTCGAAATTTCCGTCAAAATTGTTTTCATTGCTCCAGTGGTTTACGGGATGAATAAAAAGCGCACGGTCAAGGATTCCTTGATCGCGGCGGTTATCGGATACGGGAGACGGCTTTCGCGCACCTCATCAGCTGCATAGATGCCTGACACGGAAGGCTGGCCTTCCAATTTGACATCCGCATAGTTGAGCACGCTAGCAGTAACCAGCGCTTTGTTGTCGCCAGCTTCGGTGGATTCCGTAAGCACGGTATCTATCGGCTGGGCGCCTAAGGCGGCATCGATGGTGATCTTGTCGGTCGTGTCATCCTCAGACTCGATCGCCGTGATGGTGGAAGCCTTCGTACCGTTGCCGATGTGGTTGCCGACAATGAAAAGGTGACCCTTCTTGACGAGGATCTCGGTTGCGCCGGCACCCAGTGCAGCGGTAAGCTTTACCGTCTTTACCGGTTTCGCGTTACGTGTGCTCCAGTCAATCGACAACGGCGTGCCCTGCTTGACGTATTCTACGCTGCGGGGAAAGTCGTTGGGATTGATGTTGAAGCCACCCGAATGCACGCGGACGGTCTTCTGATTCCACAACTCTGTGCGCATCGGACCGGCCTCTGTTACTTCATATTTCATTTGTTGAAGTTTTTACGTGATAAATGGGGTTAATTCTCCTTTGGGACAGCGGTAGCGGCGGCGGCCTTCAAGTTGGTGATGAAGTCGGATTCGCCGTCAGAATTGCTTACGAACGGGCTTTCCGCCCCCTCTCCCAGCTTCTGGTCGGCAAACTTCTGCTTCAATGCCCCCCATGATTTCTCCACCTTTTCGGCGAATGCGTCCGCATCCTCCTCGCTGTCGAATGTCCTCCCGTCGAGTTGGTCCTTGATGTAGTCCTCATCCACCTTTTTCTCTTTCAATGCATCGGTGATGCGTTGATTGAGGGTTTTGGCGGTTTTCTCGGCTTTGAAGGCTTCGAGTTCCTTGGTAGCATTGTCGAGCTTCTCGACCAGCCCCTTGGCCCACGCTGGCACCTTCTCATCATCATCTCCCCCCTTGTCGTTTGGATCTTCATTTTTGGGTTTGGTATTGCCGTCACCCCCTTCCGGCTTCTTCTCTGCTTTGGCTTTCTTTACGGCGTCCGTGACACGGCTGTCAACTTCACCCTGAATGCTGGTCAATGCTTCAACGACCCCGTCGGAAGAAACAACGGTTTCGATCTCTGACTCCTCTTTAGTGGTTATCGCCAGCATTGCAGCGATCCCCAGAAGTGCTTTTTCACCCAACCCCTTTTCCTTGATTACCGAGGCGTGCTTGGTTTTGAGTGCAGCTAAGATTTTTTCTTTCATTTTTAAATAAATGAGTTTAACTAATCAACCATCAAAGCTATTTCTATAATCTATTAGATTATTTTATTTGTCATAATATCACATTAAAACACTGGTATACAATTATTTATGAAGTTTTAAATGTATTAGTTTATTTTTTACTTTTTTTTATCAAAGTATATTTTGATATTTGCCTACGTCGTCCGGGTATCGCAGCAACAACCCTTAGCCGGGCGACAAGAAGCAAGGCAACTAAAAGTATTGGCAATGAGAAGATTACAAGTGCGGGTTTCCACCGCAAAGATTTCCATGATTTAGGTTTAGGTTGATTATGCAACACGTTCGCAGTGATGCGCGTGGGTTGCGGCCGGGGGTTTCCCAATACTCCCCCGGTTATTTATACCGTACAAAATTCCTTTTATGAATACACAGCAAGACAAATTCGAATTGTGGTGCATTGTTGAACTGTTCGGCCATTCCAAAATCGCCGGGCTGTGCACCGAACAAAACATCGCAGGCACCAATATGCTACGCGTCGATGTACCTGATACGGCCAGCAATCCTCCGTTCAGTCGATTCTTTAATCACGCAGCGATATACGCTATTAACCCAGTCACGGAAGAGGTCGCGCGGTTCGTCGCGGAAAAGCTGAACAACAAGCCGATCGATAGCTGGGATATCCGCCAGTTTACTGAAAAGCAACTACAATTGAAGGTTGCTAATCAACCGACTGAGGTTGATTACGAAGATGATGATGACGATCATCCATATTGATTAGATGCGGATGTTGTGGTTTTGCGTAGGACAACGGGAAAGACTGCAAGCGGGTGGAAGGCCCGATTTTACAATGGAAACACTGACTCTAAAGCCTAACGTTCAACTCGTCAACAAAGGATTGATTTGCCCCTATTGCGGGGGTCGGACTACCCTATCACCCGGCCGGAAGTACACGGCCAAAGATGGATTGGTTTGGGTTTGCGAGCCTTGTTTCGCGTGGACTGGTGTGTTTAAAGGCACGACGGTAGCCAATGGCAGGGTAGCGAATAAAGAGTTGAGGGAAGCGCGCTGGTATGTGAACTACTATTTCTCACCGTTTTGGACGGAAGGCCACATGACCAAATGGCAAGCCTTCAAATGGCTTGCTGGCAAACTACGCATCCCTCAAAAGGATTGCCGCCTCGGTTGGCTGGACCTCAAACAGTGCAATAAGGTCATCGAGGTGAGCAGGAAATTTTTGAACCACTAAAAACCAAAATTATGAAAGTACAAGATAAATACGAGCGTGATCACCAATTGATGCACAAAGTGTTCATCGGTGGTCTGTTATTCGTCGGCCTCGGACTGGCCGGCATTGTTGGATCTATTATCATGCTATGCAAATGACAGTTTTCAGAAAAGTATTAGTCAAGGAGCGGAAGCCGCAAACTGACACACCGGTTATCGGCGGTTGGGACCATGATCAAACCGGAAGTATCGTCGTAGAGATGCATGATAATGGCTATTGGTTTTTATCGAATAAAGAGCTTGGCCCAGCGGACTGCGACGAGCCGGATTGGTGGCTGGAAGAAATCGAAACACCAACCCATCAAGAGGTTATTGTCGAGGCAAACCGGCAGGCGCCAGCTCCTGCAGGCGATGTCTACAGTGCCGGTTACAATGAAGGGTTTCGTCGATGCGGCGAATGGATATTGAATCGCATAAAGTACAAGATACCATGAAAAGAGGCCGCAAAATATTGCTTTGGCTAGCCCTGATCGGGTATTACCCTTTCTACATCGTAGGCGCCCTTCTCATAAGCACCAGCATAATAATCCGCTGCGTGGGCCTCCTACTCACAATGGACACACACTACGCCAAACGCGAATTCGAACCAGTTAAAAGAGCATTCAAAAAGACTTTTGGGATATGAATAAACTAACAATCGAACACCTCGCGCCTTATCTTCCGTATGGGTTGGAAATGACATCACATGGCCGAATGTATCATCTTAACGGATTTATAATTGAATCTGCTATATGCGTTCAGGACAAGCCCATCCTGCGCCCACTCTCCCAACTAACACAAGAAATTGAATGTAACGGGCAAAAGTTTGTTCCATCTAAAGCATTATCAATGTGGAATTTAGAAGAGATCACAGTTCAGGATATTCCTCACATCCCTGTTAACCTGTATGAATTACTTTTAAAGTGGCATTTCGATGTATTCGGTCTTATTGAGGCTGGGCTGGCTATTGAGAAAGGAGTAACAAATGACTAGAGAGATATTATTCCGCGGCAAGCGGACAACAAACGGCCAATTGGTGGAGGGATTCTACATTGAACGGCATAATATCAAGGAGATATTAACCCAGTCAGGCACGGTACCCGTCATTCCAGCGACAGTAGGCCAGTACACCGGCAAGAACTGTACGGTAACAGGCGAAAAGATATTCACCCACGACATCGTGAGAGATTACCGGGGCGACACATACCACGTGGTGTACGACGCTCACTACGCAGCATTTATGCTAAAGTCATCGCTAACCTATTCAGGCTCGAGACGCATGGAAGGGAGCTACGAAAGAGTAGGCAACATCTTCGACGACCCGTTTATCGAGCCTGAACCGCAAGGAAGGGAGCAACCATCTAGGACACCGTCCTCGGAAAGCTTCAGTCGAAGAAACCAAAAGGAAGCAATGAAAGGATTAACCAATAAACAGTAAAGGTATGATGTCAGACGCATCACTCATGCCGTTCGGCATACACAAAGGCAAACGGCTTATCGACGTTCCCGCCAAATACCTGATTTGGCTCTACGAGGAAAACAAATGCCACGGGCCACTGAAAGACTATATCGAGGATAATATGGACGCATTGAAAAAGGAGATAAAAAGATGAATGAAGATTTAGCAAAATCATGGGAAGGTAAAGAGCCCGCTCCTATTGAGTACCTGCACTGCCGATTGCTGAACCACTTCCATGAATATCGGCTTTCCCTAACAAACGATACAACCGTTACTATTAACGGCGTGGAGTTCAATAAGTTAATAGCCAAAGCCAAAACGGAAACATACGAAAAGTATGAAAAATTGGATTTGAGACGAACGATCAATAAATCTGAACTATGACTATGACTATGACTATGAAATTTGAAATCGAGTACACCGGACACATTACCATCGAAGCTAAGGACAAGTACGATGCTGATCGGATTTTCGCGGAACATCACCAAAATCTTGGTGACCCGAAATCGTACACTGAAATAGAAACGTCCGATGAGGTTAACATCGTGGGCCAAAGCTATGAGGTAATCGGTTATTGCGAAATCAGCGGGAAATCAATATTCGAAGGCGACGACTTCGGGTTTGATGATGAGGGTGTGATGTGGTTAAAGAGCGAGGAAGATAAACCCATTACAAATCCTAAAATAGCGAAATAAGATGATACTATCATTCTCACAGAAATGGCCCGCGTCCATGGGTGAATGGGCGGGGGAGCCGAATTACTTCATATACAAGATATGGGAACACCTATTCGACCAAGTTGATTTCAAGGAGTTCGCAGCCTGTGCTAGTGACCATTTGTTGAGGTTTGGAAACCATTGGGATATTCCTGTGGACACGGTGAAGCCTAAACTGCACACCATCCGCCACGACCCGCACGATCGCTGGAAACCCGGCATGAAGATCCATCCGGTCATCAACAACCGAACGAAGAACTACTTCCAGTTCGCGCCCGAGTTCTTGTGCGTTTCCACGCAGCAGGTCGACATAATCGATTCGGCCTACACCAAGGATTATGCTGGCATAAGTATCGAGTACAGCCACCGGCACAAGGATGGTGGCGTCGAGGAGTACGTCAAGCATTGGGAGGTCGTCGTGGATGGCGTGTCGCTAAAAAGCACACAGATCGAGGAACTGGCCGTCAATGATGGGTTTGATTCCGTAGAACAGTTCTTCACCTGGTTCAACGCCCCGATGCGCTATAAGTTGATCCACTGGACATCGATGCGGTACTGATGGCTTACTTCCAACTACCAACAATTCACCTGGTCATAGGCGGCGTAATACTCGCCGTTTGGGCTGTACAATCGATAAGGAGGAAAAATTAATGGCAATACTCAATTATACAACGAAGGTTGATCCGGTTAAGACGATCAATGAAATAACCAATTGCCTCGTCAAGCATGGCGCTAAGAAGATCATGGCGGACTATGACGACAACGGTACGCCGATCGCCATCACCTTTATGATCAATATCACGGATGAAGCGATATTCTATTCGCTGCCGGCCAACTTCCGAGGCGTTTTGAAAGCCATGGAAAAGGATAAAACAGTCCCTCCACGCCTACGCAATGAGTTGCAGGCTAAAAGGGTAGCATGGCGCATAGTCAAGGATTGGATCGAGGCTCAGATGGCCATCGTTGAAGCCAACATAGCCGATATGGCGGAAGTGTTCCTGCCCTATGCAGTGACGAAATCCGGCAATACGTTGTACAATGAGATTAAGTCAAACCCAAAATTACTGCAGCTATGACGAAAGAAACCGCTATTGCCATTAATAAGCATGTCATTGCCTGGGCAATGTTCCATAATGGTATCACTCCGGATGAACCGGAACCGATAATATACAGCCTTCGGCAAATGCTGGAGGCGTCAGACAAGATCCACCAACTGAATGCAGCTGCATCTTTGAAAGGTGGCCACGTTACTCGGTATCTGACGGTCGATGACCGTTTGATCGCCGCTCTTTACGTTGCCGCCAACTATGAACATAATCAACAGAGCATTATCCAGCATGGTCGGAAATACATATTCGTACAGGAATGACAAGGCAACAGCTTATTCGCGGCGTTGAGCTGGAAGACCTCATCGTCGATTTGGAAAACCAATTGGCCACTATTAAAGTCGCAACAGAACTGAAAGACGATTTAAATGTCGTCGATGGTAACCGAATCTTGGGCTTTAAAATTGAAAAGAAACACGTCGACTTCGACGCGCTTAAGGCGTCATCGATGGCGATCATCACCGCAAAGCTGGATTCGGCTAGAAAGGAGTTTGAAGCATTATGACAGACGACGACCGCATTCTGAAAGAGTTCCTGGAGGAACATTTTGATTTCTACACATTGAAGAAAGCAGGCTTTTTCCCAAAAGAAATCAAGAAACGGGACATTCATGCCCAGGCGGAACGCATCTGTAAGTTTTTCGGTTACAAAACAGTATTTGAGTACGGAGCAAAGGCAACATATGCCCATATCTCCTACGCGCCCGGACATCGACCACTACACGTGAATGAAAAGGGTGAATTGAAAGAAGCTCCATTCATGGAGAAATTCGGAGGTATTTATGATGACTAATAAAGAAGCAAAGCAAAAGGCTATACGCGAGGCGTGGGAAGCCGAAGGATTTATTTGGAACGAAGTAAGTCAGTACCTGGATGAATTCGGCGACATGACGTTGCAAAACCCTGAACTAAAGGCTAAGATTACAGGCTATGACAGTGCGGTCTCAAGACGCGCGCTGAAAGGTATCACATTAACCGGCAATGGACTTTGGCTGCGCTTGGAAAGACTGATAGGCGTTTCTAACAACAACGGATGGAACCGCATCGACGGCCCTGACACACTACCTAGTAATATCGGGCAATACACTGTATTAGGCAAGTCAGGTAAAATCGAAAAATGGTCATTTTTCAGCAGCCCTCCACACATCGACTTCTGGCTTGAATACTTCACTCACTGGCGGACTGTTGTTGAGTTGCCAAAACCAATCTATTAATGATGATCAGACAAACCACAGGATACGGGTGCGGCATGTACGCGGTGGCAAACGCGCTCGATTCGCTAGGTTTCGTCACCGATAGGCGACTGGAGGCCTCTAAGACAGGTAACACCATCCCACAGCTAAACAGGTGGCTGGCTGAAGATTGGGAGCCGTATGGCCTCGACGTGCTGTACTATGACCATTTCGGCGAAAAACTTCCCGATGCTCACCTCAGCTATAAGACAGATACCGCCGGTGCCCTGCTACCGATACTTTTGGAAGTGGAATCGAGTAACAAGATATCTCACATGGTTGGTGGCCGTCTGGACCACGAAGGCAAATTGCTATTAATGGATAGTCTCGAAAAGTTTCCGCGCCTAACGACGCTCAAATATGTCAACGACAACGTATACAGCAAAGTGAGGGGCGTGTTCGCGTTCACGTATTTAGATGGAGGTCAATGGATGGTTCTGCAACCTAAGAACGAGGAGGTTTCCGGATGAAACTCACCAAAACCCAACGCGAAGAGATTCGGATGAAGTACGGAGGCCGCTGCGCCTATTGCGGGTGTGAGCTCGGCCAGCGTTGGCATGCTGATCACCTTATCCCCATCCGGCGGTCGGAACGCAATATGCGCGAATATAACGGCAATCTTGTCCGTGACGCGTGGGGCAAGATTAAAACGGAGAAGTATATTATCAACCCCGAAGCCGATTGCATAGACAACATGATGCCGTCATGTGCTTCGTGCAATATCCTGAAGAACAGCCTACCCCTGGAATCGTTCCGTAGCGTGATTTCTGGGTTTATCACAAGTCTGAATCGAGACATCAACCAGTACAAAATCTCCAAACGTTACGGGCTGGTCCAGGAAACAGGAATCGAGGTTAAATTTTATTTTGAGACATATGAAAGCAAGTGAATTGAGGTTAGGAAATCTTTTTCAAGACCGTGAAGGCCGTCTATGCCAGGTTGAGGCGGTATACAGCGATATAAATAGCTGTGAAATTAGGGCGATTAATAGCAGTATCACATCAATGCCGGTTAAGGAAATCCCGCTCAATGACGAGTGGCTTGCTAGGCTTGGTTTCAAGCCACGAGGCGGGCCAGGAGGCTCACTTATATGTGATAAGGTATCCATAAGCCCACAAGGCGAAACCCATTTAGTTTGGCTTCACACTGGCACCTTCGCAATGACGTTAATCGAAATTGAAGTGAAAGCGGTCCACCAGCTGCAAAATTTGTTTTTTGCGCTTATAGGGAAAGAATTGGAGGTGAAATAACGCGCCATTAATGATATATATGGCGCGTCTTTCCAACTACTCGGCTACCGAATGTATTAAATCAATATGGAATTTTTCAGTTTTCATTTCACTGCCTTCAAACCATGTTGCAAATACGGTGACGCGCTTCTCCTGTTCGTCGACGAATGGATCATCATCTCGTAAAAATGCACTAATAGTCATTTTGGGACCGCCGGATTTTAATTGCACGACGTCACCTTTTTTAAATTTCCTTTCCATAGCATTGAGATTTATTAAATGATTGAAAACAAATATAGATAAAACATTAACATGTCACGCTGCCGATTCATATACGATGAACAGACCAGGAAAAAGGTATTAATACCCGGATGCTATGGTTCGCTCCATAGAGACGATTTAAGCTGCTGCACGTGCAACGGATTGCATTCATTCAAGCAGTATGAACGCAAGGAATTCAACGACGAAGTGAGGCAACTAAGACAGGAACGCGACGCGCTGTTGAAAGAAAACAATCAGTTACATAGGATTATCCAAAAATTATCGAAACGCCATGAAGTCAACGCACAAACAACGACTGATCGTTGACTACATCCGGGAGCACGGAACCATCACCGTCGAGCAATGCCAGTCGGTGCCAGGAGTTAACACCTACTATTGCAACGGAGCCAAGCATTGCGGAAACCTGTTACGGACGATGCACAAAAGCGGGCTGTTGGAGCGGCTCAAGAAAGGAACGTATCAGATACCGACTGCCGGCCGGCTACGCCCAACTACCAAAGCGCGACCTTTTGACGCCAAACAACAATCACTGTTCTGATATGTGGAAATCGTCAAAAAATGGATATCGGATAATTCTCGATTACTTTACCTTCCTGTCAATAATATCTTTGATATATGTTCTGACAAATTCAGGAAAACGAGACTGGATATGTTCAAGTCGGAACATGTATGCATGTTGGGCTGGAAGCTGATCTTTTTGTTGTACAAGAAATAGGTTGGCGATAAATTCATTACTCACGTCGGATCGGCCTTTTTCAGGATAATGCTTAATAATCAATTCTCTATTCGATGAAACGAATTCCAAAAAATCCTTGTACTCGGCCTCTGATAGCTTCAAGTGGTCATTACTCATGGTACTTTTTTTAACCAATGCTTCATTGCATTATATCACAAATATCGTGATTAAGACCGGATGTATTTCGCGAGGGTGTAATAGCACAACCATCGTGATCAAAAAAACACCTTTTAAATAGATAAATCAATATGAGCACATTCAATTTAGATTACGAGTACAACCTCTACCTATCCCGTGTGGGACTGGACAAAAAGAAGATGGACAAGTCGCACCGGCGCGAGACGAAACGAGCGTTCATGGCTGGAGCTGGGGCGTTGCTGGCCATGATGAATCAGGTCAAGGACCTTCCGGAATCGGATGCCCTGGCCGTCACCGGTCGCGTGATGCATGACGTCAAAGAATTCTGGATGAGGGAGGCGACTAATAGCAATTAAGTTTGTATAGAGTTGCTAAAGATTACGGCTTCTTTACCACCAACATCGGTTTCATAACGTTAATCAAATTATTGAACAAGTCTGTGCGATGCTGCTTCAATAAAGCAACTAATTGTGCGTCCGTCTGTTGTTTAGCTGTTTCAAGCGAGTGGAGGGTTGGGTGCCCGTTAAAAGGATGAACTTCAATCGATTCGTAATTATATAAAGCATCAATTGCTTTTTTCAATTCATCCGTTAGCTCGAAACAAGTTTCAATGATTCCTATCGTCTCAAATATTTCCTTTTCGATTTTAGTGATTTCTAAGATAAGTGATATCGCTGAGTCATAATTATATCTTGCATCCTCCCTGTCTTGAGGTTCATGGGAAAAATTTATAAACCTATAATCATAATACTCCGCCAGTATTTTTTTTTCGTAATGAGTACGCAAGGTTTGCGTCCAGGGATTCTTTAGAGCCATCAGTTTTGAATAACTTAATCTTTGATTCTCAAATGTTTTTTGCTTTTCGAATAATAAGTAAGAATTGCGATGTGACAATAAGTTTCCCACCCAAATACCAATCAATGTGACTGCTGAGGTAATTAAAACTAGTATAATTTCTTTGGCCATAACGGTTAATTTAAAGGATACAGCAATGATAATACAAACTTACCCAAGATCAAAATATTTTCGAGACAACACTTTGATTTCTCAAAGTTTTTTCTTTACTTTTGTGTGATGGAGATAGAAGGCACAAAGGAAGCGTTTAACAAGCTGCTGGAGGTCCCGGCATTGTACAAGTACCTGGACGTCGATACGTCCACTGTAGCGAACTGGAAGCGGTACATGAGGGAAGGAAAGCTCATCTCCACCGACAAGATGGAAGAGATGTTGTTGAAGTTCGGGGCGAAGGTTAAACAGGAAAAGGTTTGGGAGATTAACCTTTAAAATATGGAAGCAAAAATTAAGAGAATGACGTTTGAACACAAGAGTCTATCGGATTTTCTAAGCGTGCCTGATGGTACTTATTACCATGAAAAGTTAGTGCCAGGATCCCCTTATAAAGTTAAAGAAATGCCTGATAAAGATGGTTTTTTGCCGTTACACCAAGCATTTAAGAAAGAGGATATACCCCAGCATCATCTACTCAAAGAAAACCCTGACGGGTCTTTATCATCCGATAAAGGCGATGTTTTCCGTCCGAATTATAAACTGGCCGAAAGTGATGATGATCGGCTCAGGCTAATCGATGGGCATCTTTCAGAATCGGGCAGCACAGACTTGCGGCTGTTTGCGGAAGATGTTTTATTGATTGAAATAGAGCAGCTATTTAAAAAAATTAGGTCCACTGGGCTACGAAATTTAGGAAAAGAGGTGGAATGTCTCCGGAACTACCAAAGTTGGATTATGAGTGTTGTGGTCGATTACGAACCAGAAGTGAAGGAAATTTTGTTGCGCTTCCCGGACGGGGTCGAGAAATATACCACCAATAAGTATTTCAGGAAAAGTGTTGACGATATAGCCCATGGCAAAAAAGATGAATATCAAACAATTGCCTATTTGTGTGATAAATTTGCAGAAACAGACAAAAACCTCAAATCAATAGAGCGTCGTTTGAAAGATTTTAAGTAACTACGAAGATGAACTGGATTAAAGTAAAGGACAAACGGCCGGATGAAGATGGCAATTATTTGATTTGGCAAAGTGATAGGTATCAATCGAAAGATGGAAGGAGTTACGTTTCCTCAAGCCCCATATTGGGCGGCTTTGCAAACGGTGAATTTTATGAGATCATTCACGATGTCCATGAGGTTGTCGAAGGCGTTACCCACTGGTGTAAAGTAATCCCTCCTATAGAGCAAGAGCGTGCGAAAATAACCGGCGAGCTCACCCAGAAGCTGCACCGTCTTCAAGTAGGTGAGACTTTAAAATTATCGAAGGAAGAGGAGTTCGCGTGGGGACTTCTCACCCAGACTTTACTTAATCACGAACCGTTTAACAAAAACAGTTATCGTATGGATGGGCGTGAGTTATCGATAACCTTGATTCAAGATGAAAACGATTGATATTTTAGAGAAATACCGCAAACAGGACCCGAATTATGCCGACACATTACTAACAGCGTTAATGATTGTTGGAGAAGAGGAGTTTTTGCGGGTGCTGGGGGAAGCAGAAAAGGCGGAGAAGCGACTGGAGCTTACCTACCCTATCCCTTTCGATGTCGGACCTTCCGACCCCAGCGGCGTTAAGATTGTTTAATTCCCAGCAGCTGATCAATTAGCTTGATCATATCTTCGTATAGGTCTGGTGCGAGCTTTTTGAACACCGGATTCCCCTTGAACTTATTCTCGAATGCGTGGGCGATAAATTCAGCCTCTGAAAAGCCTTTTTGCGCAAAGTATGCCTTGCTATGGCCACGGCCGAAATTGCTATTGAGCGACATGATGGTGTCGTCCAATGCTCCCACTTGATTCATTCGGTCAAATTTACCCGCCATGCTAGCCTTGCTTCCCATTTTCCATAAACCGCTATGAAATTCCTTGTATAGCTTATCCCCGTCTTCTGAGTATTTTTTACGATACTTATCCATCAGGTCTTTGACTTCGGTTTTTCCCCTCAAACCCTTCTCCCAATCCAAAGCGTGGCCGTATTCGTGGTAAACAACTGATTCTGCCATCCACTTGCTTTGCTTTCTCCGTTCATCCAATGGAATTCGGACATACTTCTTGAGCGGATTGAAGTACGCCCCCTGATGAGTATCTTCCAGTTTAAACTCAATACCGCTATCCAGGTGATTGAATATCGTTTTGTCTACCGTCACGCCCAGTTCCTTTTCGTAGACATCAAGCCCCTTAGGAACGAATGATGCGGCGGGCACAGGTTGAGTCGTTACGAACCTCAACCCCTTCCCTACTTTGCCACCGACATAGTTATCCTTGATGAAGTAGGGCGTGCTTTTAGCCGTGAGAATGCGATCGTTGTTATCGGCCATCCATTTGACGTATCCGGCGGGCATGGATGTGATCGCCCCCGCCGCTTCATTCGGCAGACCGACTGGCTCATCGTTCAGAATAGCTATGATGTCGTCACCGATATCGTCATCCGATTTGAGGATCGGTATCGCGCTGCACCGGCATTGCGGATGCCAGCCAGTGAACTTGAAGTCCTTCGGATACTTACCGGCCAGCTGGGCACACATCGGGCAATGGTTCGGGTTGTTGGAGAGCCGGATCTCCATGCCGATGATGAAATCCATCTGCCCCCAACGGTGGTAGTCAGATTCCCGGTAGGCCATATTGATTTCCGTGCGCGTGAGCCGCATGGCGTTCTTGTAGCTGGATCGGTACACCCCCTGACCGGGGTGATAGGCTTGCGCATTCTTGCTCAGGTGCAATATGCCGTGCTTATCCCGCACGCGCCGGAAAAGCTTCTCAGGATCCTGCAGGTTGGAACGCAGGTCGCGGCTTAACGCTGCGGCTGACTTCCCCTCTCCCAGCCCGAGATCGATCCCCATTTCGATTTCGGACTTGAATTGCTGCGTTTGCTTCCACACACGGTCGGATAGATTCATCCCTGCGGATTTGCGGTTTTGGAACGCTTTAAGCGCCTCTAAATTCCGGTCGCGGTATTGTTCCAGTTGCTTCCTTCCGATGCGGCTGGAGCCGAATATCGCATCCACAAGCCTATCGTTGTTGGATGCCGCCTGTAGCCATTCATCTTTATCGCCTCGAAGCACCGTAGCCTCAACGGATGAAGCCATCTCCGAGAACAGGCGATTGGCTGTTTTCTGGGTATTCCGGTAAGTGGCAAACGAGAATGGCTTGTTTGGGTCGAAATTAGCTGTTTTGGCAAGCTTTGCGAACTCTTTAACCGCATCCGCATAGATTTGGTCAACCGCGCGCGCATACCGCTCGATACGCAGGAAATGCGCCCGTTCGAGCGCACTATGGTTTATGTTGCGGAACTTAGCCACATTAACTTAGCTTTTCCACCATGTCCGGCTCATGCGACAACTCGAACTCATACGCTGCACAGGATTCACGGCCACTGGTAACGTGGTAGACTACTGCTCCGGGCCTGAATTCAATCTCACAGACGATATATTTCAACTGGTCAGGATCGGTGACCAGGTAGACGATATCGCCGAAGTCGTATTTACTAACGAACGTGGCCACTTATCTCTCCTTCGGTTTCTCTGCTAAACACTTCTTGCACGTCACGTTGGCCCATTGGTACGAATACGATGGATTTGCTACCGGCTTCTGGGTTTTGTTGCACGGGATGCCCGCATAATGCACTGCTTTGCTCTTCGTTGCCATATCGTTAATGATTAAAAGGTTTCCTCGAATACATCCACCGTTTGCCGCGCTTTGGTTTCCTCCTGGATCTTCCTGTAATCATCTTCCGGGTTGTCCGTGAGCGGTGATCTGCGGACTGACTGCTCGTGCGATATCACCGGCTGGTTGCCGTTGGCAGCAAGCAGCGTATCGACCATTTCTTTCAGATCTTCGATCATGTACGGCTCGATCTCATCGTCCAGATCCATCTCGTGCGCCGTGGACTGGATAGGCGTGTGCAATAGGCCGGCATAAGATAGGATGATGCTGTTTCGCCTCTGCAGATACTCGGTGAACGTCTCCTCTTTGTTCTTGACTTTCAGGTGTGCGTCCAGAAAGAGCAGCTTCAACGCAATGCCTGAAATCGCCCCCAATCCTTTTACGCTATCGAATGATATGTTGGGCGTCTGGGTAAGTGAGAAGATCTGCCCGAGCAACGTTTCTATCTCAAGCCTGACGGATTCCGGTGCATGGTCCCATGACAGGTAGCTCGCCTTGCTCCCCTTTTCGCCCTGAAGTATGGCGCCGGCATCCCCTTTCTTGGCAAACCCCTTTAAAATTCCCTCAATGAATATCTTCGGGCTGGCGTGGTAATCGTTCGTGTCCGCGAAGTTGGACAGCAGCTTTTCCAGCCGCTCAATCAGGATTTGTACATCCGCCCACTCGACCTGCGGCTGTTCCGCATAGATAAACGGTATCTTGCCGATGGGAATCGGTCGACGCTCCTTGAACCGCCAATCGTTTGCGCTCAACGAATCACGGGTGAAAACCATCTTTTCCTCATCTGTGTAGGCCTCAAAATAAGTCGTACTGACATTGCCCTCGACGCGGGTATATTCCAGGCTGAACGCGACCATATCCCCGGTCTCATCCTTGCGGGGATAGAGTTTATACCCGGCCAGTGGGGAATATATCTTGTGCCGTAGCTTGTAGGAGGTACTGACACCGTACTTGGTGTACCGTTCGGCGGGCACCGCAAACCAATATTCTGCCACCTCCGTTGCACTGAAAAGAGCACGGGCTACCCGCCGGTTAGTAGAGCGAGTTTTATTGGCTTTCTTGATCTTGGAAACGATATTGAATACAAGTTTCTCTATATCGCTATTAACGTCCCCCGACATCTTTGGATCATTCCCGAACAGGAACGCGATCGCGCGCTCCACAACGAGCTTCTGCAATGCCAGCGCAATCCTGTTAACCTTCTCCTTGGCCGCTTCTTCATACACATCCATTTTGCCATTAGCGCCCTTCTTGTACTTCTCAACGATGATATCCTTATCCCTTCGCAGGTTTTGATCCATCACGTCATGGTCCATCGGATTGAGTTGCTTCTTGAACAACTCCACATCCGGCAGCGGCCGTTCCCGCTTCCTCAGATTCTCGATCAGCGCGTCTATCGTATTTTCGCCCTTGGGCATGAAATCGGTTACCTTCATGTCTTATCGCTTAGAAATATCCGGCAGGGCTCGCCACCGATTCGAGCCTGCTTATGGGGTGAAAAGTATTGGCTAATGCATCAAAGAGGTCGGTGGACCTCCCAAGGCGCTTTTTGATATCTTCTTTCGGTTCGATGATCACGGAACCATTGGACTGGAATTTCCATTTGATCTCGATGGCTTCTTCTTTCAGTCGTTCGCTGGGTGGAAGCATCGCCCCGGTCTTATTCTTCGGATCCAGCCAATCCCGTACGGCCCAGAATAGATAAGCGCGCATGTTGGCAAACTCATACTGGCCGGTTATGTCTGTGAGCGGCTGCTCGCCCTCATCCTTTGCGGATTCAGAATACTTACAGCTGATCACGCGGTCACCATAACCCAGCTCGATAAGACGGGAATACACCCCGGCACCTTCACCGATGGTATCGATGCTACTGATGGCTTCGTGGTCGTTGGCCAGCACGTTGGCAATCCGCCCGGCCGTCTCCATGTGGTCGGCAACGCCGGCGCTGTTCGTCTCATAGAATTTAGCCACGATATTGCCATACCGGTAGCAGTCAACCGAACTATCCCGGCCCATGCCGGCGACGTCATTGCCCATGATCAGCTGATCGGAATAGTATTCGTAGGAACAGCTGGCGTGGAACTCCTCCCAACGCTGTTCCGCTAGTTCTATCCATTGTTCGGGGATCAGGTTATCCTGACCTACCTTCGGAAATTTACCCAGCACCTTGATGCGGAAGATATCAGTAGGACGGTACCATTGGCCTTCGAACTCAAAGTCGTCTTCTTCCTCTTTGACCTCATCAATGCGGATGGGTGTGCACCAGTTGGATATCTTGTCAATCACCCATTCATAGTCCACCTGACCGGGGATGATATGCTTTTTCTCCACCACATTGGGCGCTGTAAGGCTGTTAAGTCGGAATTTTGACCAGCGTTCGCCTTTTTGGCTTTTGGCTGCATATCCGATTGTTGTGTTCGGGTTGAATACAAGCAAAATACGGCTATTACCTTGAAGGTTTCCTTCAATAGCGCCAAAGGTATCATCACTGATACCCGAAGCCTCTGTGATGGCAAACATCGTATTCACCGCGTGGAAGCCCGACCATGCTTCATGGTTATGCTCATCCGCCTTAAAGCCCGTGAGAAACCACTCCACATCATCCATTCGGATGTCGTACGCGTTCAACCGGCCCGGCAGATGCACACCCCTGCGTTTAGCGGCGTTGTACAGCCGGGATATTTCCGGCATCATGATGTTCTTTACTTGGCGGTCAGTTGGTGCGGTCAGGGCTACCTTTGTGTTTGCGACGAGCTCGCGTTTTTGGTTCCACCTAGGCGTGAGGTAAAGAAAAGCGATCGCCACGCATGCCGTGACGAAGTCTTTCCCCCGGGCGGTACCGGATGCAACTGTTGTGCGTGGATTGTGCTGTACGGAATCGACTATCGCCCGCTGGTCACGGTCAAGATTCGCACCCAGCGCCTCATGGATGAACTTATTCCAATCATTTATCCATGACTTGACAACTTGCTCTCCCTTAGCGCGGTATTCTTCCTCACTCTTGAACTTCATCGCCCCCTCCTTCCTGTTCTTCATCATCGTTGGTGGTCGCGGCATTCATGAGAAAATCACTGAAGCCGATGTTGTGATTGAAATCGCCCTTAGCATCGATCGACTGGCGGTTTTTCCACCATTCGGGCTCACGATTCGTTAAGGCAAAAATGACCGCCGTTGTGCTCGGCATGATCTTCTTTTTGATGCGCTTTTGGGACTTGATAACAGGCTTACCCGTCTTGTCGTTCTCATATTCGGTCTGCACCTCCTCATACTCGTGGATATCAAGCAGTTTGGCTAGCCCAGACTTAGCCATATCCTTGAAAACTTCCCGCCGACAGTCCTCGGCGGCGCTTAAAGCCTCCGCAAATTCCGGCTTGGTATTCTTCCAATAGTAGAATTGAGACTCGGATAGTCCGACCTGTTTACAGGTGTCTTTCACGCTCCAGTCGCCGGTAGCAAGGAGCTCGCAAATCTTTTTTACGAGCGTTTTGGAATATTTGGTCTTTCTTCCGGCAGCCATGTCGTTACCCCTTTATCTCCACTCCTTCGATATCCCCGATGATTCCCTCGATGGCAATCCTTGCCTGGGCAAGCGATGTCCCGTTTTCGGCCTCGATTACGAACCTGAAAGTTTCAAGTTTCATCGGTTCATCGTCGGGCTCTTCCTCGGCGAAGTCGGGCATATCCATACCCCAATCAACAAGTTGCTGTTCATCCCACTCATTCACAAGAGCATCCCAATCGTTATCACCATATCCGATATTATCCTTAATGACAATAGCTTTAAGCTTCTCAATTGGAGTATCACTTGGGATGATTTTACAGGGCACTTTCTTCATGCCGGCCTCAATGCAGGCACGGAGCCGCATGTTGCCGGCAATGGCGACGTAGACGTCGGCATAGGGGAAAACAAGGATTTCCCGTAGACCCAACATCTCGGGATCATCCTTGACAGACTGGACCAGCTTCGCGAATTTCTCATCACGGATGGTCCGCGGATTCTTAGGTAGGCCGGGAATCTGGCCGTCATTGGGCCAGATATCAACGGTTGGTATGAGTTTCGATGTCGCTTGCATACGGGCACATGTGGTGTTGCCCAAATTTCAGCGATATAATCCGATGGATTACAATTGATTTGAAAATACAGAGCTTTTTCGCTGTGCCTCAACAGTTTGTATAGCTTTCCTGATAAGATTTAAGGTTTCCGATGTGCAAAGTTCCTGCGGAGTGCGCCGGATGACAATCCAACCGTCTACGGCGGCCAAAGTGAGCTTCTCCATGTCCCGCAGGATGTTGGAGGGTCGGGAATGGGCTCCGCCTCCCTTCATCCATACACCACCGTCTTTTTCCACCGCGATCTTGTATTCGGGAATGGCATAATCAAACCGGAAGCGGCGCACCGGGTGGAATCGGTACTCGGTCACGATATCGACTTTGATATCCGACCTGACCAAGGCGCAAAAGAAGTCTGTTCCCGGTGCTTTCGGCTTCTTTTTCTTTCGAGGCATTTTAAGCCCCTTAGAGCGATTATTTTTCTTTGGTGTATTGGGTATCATCTCGAAGTGTTATCGTGTCGTGCGCTATCGTTTGCGTTCGTTTTTCGGATATGTTTCAAAACGGACCGTCATCGTTGAGATCATTCATCGATGATGACCGTAAAGTTGGAACGTTGCCGAACCCACCATCGAACTGTTGATTTGGGGTGATTCCGTCGCTCGGGGACGAGAATCCATCCCAGCTTTGCCCGGCATCCCAATCCGTGAATCCGGTCGTATTCTTATCAAACCTCACCTGGATGTCGTCACAGGCTCCGTTGCGGTGTTTTGCCACAATGATCTCAGCTAGCCCGTCGGTCGACAAGCCGGATTCATCCTCGTGGATGTCGTAGTACTCCGGGCGATAGAGAAACATCACGATGTCAGCGTCCTGCTCGATGGAGCCTGATTCTCGCAAGTCGGAAAGCATCGGCCGCTTGCTGTTGCCGGGGCGGCTCTCCACGGCGCGGCTGAGCTGCGACAATGCGATGACCGGGATATCCAACTCCTTGGCTAGGCCTTTCAGCGTCCGGGAAACGAAGCCGACTTCCTGCTCGCGGTTTCCGTTCTTGCCGCGGGCACCGGTCGTGATAAGCTGCAGGTAGTCGACGATGACCATCCGGATGCCCTCCTTGCGTTTCAGGCGCTTGGCTTTGGCGCATAGCTCGGTGATGCTGATTCCAGCCGTGTCGTCCCAGTGGATCGGTAGCGCGGATATCGTCGACATGTGGTGTTCCACCTGGGCCCAGTCTTCGGGGCCAAGATGCTTGTTGCGGATCCGGCCGAAAGGTACTCCACTGACGATGGATATTTCCTTTGCGGCCAGCTGCTTGCTGGTCATCTCCAGCGAGAATACCGCAACGGGATTGCCGGCCGACGCAGCGTTGATCGCCATGGTAAGCGCGTTGGAGGTTTTCCCCATGGCTGGCCGTGCAGCCAGGATGATCAGATCGGAAGGCTGCCATCCACCGGTCAGCTCATCGAGCTTGGTGAATCCCGACGGAACGCCGGTCAGGTTCTTCGTTGGGGATTGCTGGTACCGGCGGATATCTTCCAGCGCTTCCCCGACCACCTCGACGTTGGAGGCTTCCTTGCGGCTGGTGATCTGGGTGAGCAGTTCGTCCCGGCTGAAATCCGCGGCGGCCATCGTTTCGAAAACATCCTCAGTGTCGTCGTAGCACGCCTCGATGATCTGTATGGATTGCCTGATCAATTCGCGCTGCACGTACTTCTGGGCGACGATGCGGGCATGGTACTCGATGTTGGCCGATGACACCACGCGGTCGGACAACCCGGTGAGGTAGTACGCACCCCCCACCTTTTCGAGATTACCCGATGTCCGCAACGCGGCCGTCACTGTCAGTAGGTCGATGGGTTCGCCGTCCAGCGAAAGCCGGGCGCATTGCTCGAAAATCAGCTGGTTTGCCTCGACGTAGAACATTTTCGGGGAAAGGATATCAGCGATTTCCATCATCGCATCTTTCTCGAGCAGAATCGCTCCGAGCACGGCTTCCTCGAGGTCAACGGCTTGGGGCGGGATCCTTCCGGTTCCATGCTGGAATTGCGAATGTTCTCGCATTGCCACGGTCTTGGTCATATCCCGCACCTCCTGCGCTCAGTATTCGACATGTTGTCGCGGTTCACCCATCGACCGAGTTTCTCTATCCAGCGCCAATCGCCGGGGAAATGCGGTTTGACGGATTTATTGAAACGCCAGCTATTGTCCGATGGATCCGGTTGGTTTGGAGGGGCCAACGGTCCTGAATCAGCGGTCTTGCCCAGCTCGAGCTGTTTCCGTACCCAATGATGGGCATGCGTTTTTGCATCGCTAATCGAACTGGGCTGTTTGCCGGTACCACGCAGGAACCTCACGAAAGCTGCGATCCATTTCGGCACATCCGCCGGGTCAGACATACCCAACGACGTTCCGAAGTCACCATGCCAAATCGTTGCGGATAGCAATTCACTTTCCACCTCATCCAACGTCGGAGGATTCCACGGTGGTTTGGGGGGAACCGAAGGATCGTTGTCGCCGCCGTCGGGCGCACCCGCGCTATCGACGTAGTCGATATTCTTTACTTTACTTTCTTTTCTTTTCTTTTGTGTACTAATGTCTACATTAACTCCCTTTGAAGCGGGGTTAATGTCTACATTAACCCCGTTTAACAACCAATAATGTTCACATAAAATGTTTTTGCGTCTTTTTACGGCTTCCAGGTACCGTTTCTGTATACCTTTACTCGTGAGTACGTAATGCTCCCGAAATACAGACTCATCGAAGAACCCATACTTAACGAGCTTACCGATCACCTCATCGATAAGGTTTACTGACAACCCGCTCAAACGAGCGAGCTTGTTTTTCAAAAGCTCCGAGTACTCCACGAAATAACCATTCCGGTATATTTCACAAAGTAGCCGCAGCGTGATTATCTCGCCTTTCACAGCGAACTCCCCCGAGATGGCCAACATCTTGTCACTTTCAAATATGTCAACGTCCAAGGGGAAATAATCCAAACCTAATTTTTCAGGTCTTGCCATTTTATCCTTTCAAAAATTTATACTCCAAATATTTCGTTTTCCCCGCCACGTAGCCTATCAGGATGCATCCACCCGGCCCCCGGAAACCATCGTAGCAATCTTTAGCTGCTTCGTAATCTATGAATCGCATGCAAGGGAAACCCGCTGCCACTACCTTGAATGACCCGCGGTTAATGTTGAGCTGTCTTTTCTTATGCATTCTCAATAATTTCATAATCCGGACAATGGAGGCCGTAAACCTGCGGCGTGATATCTTCCAGACTGCAATTGATAACCGTTCCGTTCAGATAATAATCCTGCGTGAAGGGATGTTTGACGGTACCTGTAACCATATCACCATCCACCCTATCTATACGCATCCTAACCCTGTAGGTGTATCGATGGCCGGGTAAGCTATTCGCGGTTATTTCGACGTACTCACCTACCTTTGGCACCCAAGGGCGATGGGTATAATCTTGCGGAATATGCGTAGTCGGAAACTGTATCTGTAATTGTGTCATGCCGCATCCTGTAAATCATCCAACTTCAATCCCATAGCTTCATACCAGTCTTTCACGACTTTCGGCACCACACTGTTTCCGATGAATTTCTTTTGGTCTGACTGATTGCCAACCAATACGTAATCACGCGGAAAGCCCTGTATCGGCAGCAGCTCATCAACTTTAAGCATCCGCATCTTGACATCGGATATGTTATACAAGAACATGAACTCGATGATTTTAACGCGGATAGACGACTCCCCTTCCCCGGTAATTAGGAATTGCCAATCCTCATCATCAAGGAATAATGGCGCATCGAATACCATCATAGGAGTATTATCCACCTGCATTAGGTAAAGAGGAGATTTATCCTGCCGGGCGACAATTACCGGGCACGGCACTTCGGTTGACATGGTATGCCCCCCGTGGGACGGATTGACGATGTAATAATGCCGGCGACTGGCCAATAGTGGCGGCGCAGGCTCGCTGATATCCTTACCTATATTGCCGTAATTCGGATTAAGTATGAACGGTTTAACATGGACCTTTTGATGTTTGTCGTTTGTCATCACGGTACCGGCCGGCCGATCTACTGATTGGTGATTATACGGACCATTGTAGTTTTTATCCAGCCAAACCACCTGGGCTTTGGTAAATCGGTCTTTCGTGGTCAATGTTCCCGCAGGCTCGTCTACTGATTGGATGTTGTCGCCGTTACCGTAATATTTGGCAAGGAATGCGGTGTTAACCAACCCCAGTTTATCGCGAGTGAGCAAAGTGGGACATGCGTTATTGATATCGGCGCATTCACTTGAATGGTTGTAGTTCACCAAAAAGAAAGGTTGCACCAGCGTTTGGCCTCCCACCGTTGTGACGGTGCCGGCTGGGCCGGTTACGGGTATCACTTTTCCTTCGGGTCTGCCGGAATAGTATTTCTGAATGAAGCTACATTGTATTTTAGCATGCGTGTTGGCTGTGAGCACCGATCTGCATGGCCCGTCTAAATCGGTATTCCGCGTATCAGGCTTACCGCCGTTGTAGGTGGAAAGAAAAGCTTCTTTGCCGCCAGCCACGTATTTAATCAATCCCGCATATATGCGCTCTAATGTCCTTGGAGATAAGGGCTTTTTGCGTTTGAAGATACTGATACCTTCATCTTCGAAGTCCAGCACATCTTTCACCGGCATCCACTTCTTTAAACCTGCTCCGAACAAACCTTCTTTCTTAGGATTTTTGGCGTGTGTAGGTGTCGGCCATACGATAGGAAGATCACCTTTTGCAAAGCAGCCAAACAGCCTGTTACGCGAGGTGTATGCACCGAAATCCGCGCTATTAAGCTCCCGCCATTCATCACGGTAGCCCATAGCATTGATGTCCCGGCGCCAGCGCAACCATTCCGAACCATTACGGCGGCTTACCGGTTTACCGTTCTTATCAAGCGGCCCCCAACTCATGAACTCCACAACATTCTCAATTTGGACATAATCGGGATTAAGCGCCGAAATATACCGGGGCAAATTTTTGAGATGTACGGCAACAATGCGGCCGGGGGCCATGGTACGGAGTAGTTCGGGCAAAAGGAAATCCAGTTGCCGTGCGAATTGCCGGTTATCGATGTTATGGCCGTAGTCATTGTAATAGTTCGTGTATTCGTAATGGGTTCCGAACGGGAATGAACTGTTGATCAGATGGATCGAATCATCCGGCACATCCATCCATTCATACGTGCAATCGGTCGACACCAGCCGGTAATTTTGGCCAGCGTATTCTTTCCGGTCGATCTTGAACGTGCGTTTGCGCTCCTGAACCATCGATGTGTGGTCAAGGCCGTGCTTCTGTGTAAGCGAGCGCAGCCATGTCCGCTGCTCGTTATGCAGCTCCCATTTTTCTTTCAGGTTCTTGACAATGGTATATTCTTCAGGCAGGTACAGGATGTAAAAGTCGACGGCTCCGCCTTTGCAGAAAGGTCTGTAAATGCGCTTAAGCATCTGGTATAGCAGGTTGAAATCGTTGTTTATACCCATCAATATCGCCTTGCTACAATGGCGCTGGAAGTTGCACCCTACACCGCTGATCTCGGGTTTGGTCGCAAGGTATTTCAAATCTCCTTTGGTGAAATCTACGACTATCCGCTCTCGGTCAGATTCTTTCATTGAACCGTAAAGCGCCGCGTAGTTATCGCCCTTGAATACTTTGTTCAGAGCAGCTTTTTCGTCGTTCAGATGGTGCCAGATAATGAAATGGTCATCCGGATTGTTGCCGATTATCTCCATGGATTTGGCTAGCCTAACATCGATGCTTGCTTTCTTCAGCTTGGCGTTCATCGGTAGGTCATTACCGCCGGTGTCTGCCACAAGACGCGCCTGTCCGTTCTTTTCGATTCCAGCCTCGATGGGTTTATCCATTTTGACTTCGATCCAGTGCACACGCAATTCGGGCAACTCATACCCCTCATCGGAAAAGCCGAGGTCTGACGGAAATTCAATGGCCACCATCCATGAATGCACCCATAACCAGAAATCCGCTTCGTGCTGGGGATGCAGGGTAAGCTCACCGGCTTTGGTTGAATTGCGTTGGAAGAATTGCGTAAGGATTTGGCCGCGGTCAGCAATTCCCAACACATGGGCATAGTTCACCAATTCTAATACCTCATTGGGTGACGGGGTGGCCGTAGCAATGTATTTGTACTTTACGTTTTTCAGCTGTTTTGCGAGGGCATTAGTCGTATCGCTGGCCATGTTCTTGACGTAGTTGCCCTCATCGAGCCATACAACAGTAAATGCACTGAAATCAAACCTACCGTCCCTGACGCGCTCATAATTGGTCACTACGATGTCGCATGGGCTGGCCATGGCCTCATCGGTACTGGTTACGTACGCCAAGGGGATTCCGAGCCGGGCACCCTCTCCTACTGCTGGATCGGGATTAACAAACGTTTCGCTCGCGCCCAGCTCTGTGACGATAAGCGCCTTTCCACCAAAGTCCTCTTTGAGGATTCTGCATGTTTCGATTCCCATGTGTGTTTTACCGGTCCCGCAGTCCGGTGCGATCAAAGCGGCTCCGATCTCCAGTCCCCAACATATAATTTTGCTTTGATGGGGCTTAGTGGACGGATGGAGTCTCGATGGATCTATTCTGATTCCGTGTTTCTCTGCAACCCTGACTTTGGATAGCAGGAAATCTGTATACTGTTCTTTCTTCTGTTCGATTGTCATTTCAACGTTGTTGCTGCGTTAAAAGTGGGCGGGGTCAACCCTGGGGTCAACCCTGGGGTCAACCCTGGGGTTACCCCGCCCGATGATTGTTACTTTTCGATTATCACGATGTCGGGTGCTATTTGCCGGATATTGTCGAGCACCTGGTCTATGGCGCTATCCCTGATTTCTTCCAGTGTATCGTTCGCTTCCGGGGAAACCAGCGTGCAGGTCAGGTCATCGGGATTGAAGTATACTTCCACCTCGAAGGTTTCTTTCGGCATGCCCTTAAAAATAGGCATAACAACCTTGAAGCTTTCAGGTACATTGGATTCGACGGTCTGCTGGAGCAACACTTTGCGGTTGCCACGGTCGTCGTTCGCCTTTTCCATGTCCTTTTCCACCTTGGCCTTGAAATTCTTCAATGCGGACACCAGCTTCATTGCTTCCTGCCGGTTCTCGAAAGCGGACCGGTTCATCTTGATCAGCTCAGCCATCTCATAGGTCGTGATATACCGGCCACTGTTGATACCGAACTTCTTGAATGTGGGGTGCGGGGTGATCATGCCAACGATATGGCCCTGATCATAGGCATTATCCTCATTGAAATAGAGATGCAATTCGAGCTCTTCCCGGCTGACGGTGATATGAGCTTTCTTTTGGTCAATTTCATCAATGCGTTTTTGCAGGAACCGGAACGGACTATCCAATGTGCCTGCGATTCTAACTTTGATCGGCTCCAGTACCGGTAATGCATTACCTTCCCGGATGATTAGCTCGCATGATTTTGTGTCATTTTCGGTGACTTCCAGTATCGCCTCTTTGACGATTTCGTTTTTTACTTCTTTGTCCATTTTTGAAAATTTGTGTGGTGAAAATTTGGTTTAGTCCTCCGTCCCGTTGCGAAGCGCAAACAGTCCGCGCTGCCGTTCTTCAGGGGCAATGGGTCGGGATTCGATCAGGTCACCGATGGCGTTATAGTACTCGACGCGACCGGCTTCGTGATCTATGAACTTGAAACACTCCTCTGATACCAGTGTGGCCCGCTGCTTGATGTTTTTGAGCAGCGATTTCTTTTCCGTTTTCAGCGGATCGAATTTGGCCTTAAGCTGTACAGCGATCGCTTTCTTCTCATCTTCGATATCATCCATTTCTATGGATACCGTGGAAAGCCTGTTTTTCATGGCCACGATCTCCTCTTCGGTGAACTGCTTCATGTAGCTCATCCTTTCCGGGGCGTCGCAATTGTCCCGGAGAAATCCTTCCCGCTCACGTAGCGGAAGGTGCTCTGCAATGTTCTTTTTCATTGTTGCTGTGATTAAAATGGTGTTACGTTAAAGTTGTTAATTGTTAGTCCCGCCGTGGCCACGGTCACCGTCTTGCACGTTGCGTCCTCGATCATCCGCTGGAAAAGCTTTGCATCGCTGTTTCGGTCGCTCAGGTGGATCAGCACGATATTGTTGACCTTGCGGAGATCGTTAGCCTGAAGCGTCTGTATGCACGTCTCCACGCTCATATGGTCGTTGATCACTCGATCACGCAGGAACTTCTTGTCCGATAGCGTCGTGTCAATGATATCCTCACTGTAATTGGCCTCGATAAGGATATTTGTAAGGCCAGGGAAACGGTAATCACAGAATGTCGTGTCCGTGAGAAACAACGTGGTGCCCATTTCCGCATGGCGTATCAGGAAGCCGCACGGCTCAGTCGTATTGTGGTGCGTATCAAATGCTATCACTGCAAACGGACCGAGATTGTATGCTCGCCCTATTTTCATCGGGTTGTATCGATGACTGTACGACCCGAACGCCCGCAGGGTCCCAGCCGTGGCCCAAATATCCAGCCCAGCCTTCACCGCCCCAGCCACGCCATTGCTGTGATCTCCATGTTCATGCGTGACGCATACACCCACCACCTTAGATAGGTCGAAGTCGAGCGCCTTCTTTACCTGCTCAAACCGTACCCCGCACTCAACGATGAGGGTATTACCCCCATCGTCGGTGAACAGGTAGCAGTTGCCCGCGCTATTACTATTGATGACGTGCAGCCGCATGTTAGAAATTCAAACTCGGTTGCATTCCAGCCTTTACATCACTCCCACCGTTAGCTTTGGCCGGTTCCGGCTGCTTTTGCTCGGGTTGCGGCGCTTCCACCTTTTCCGTGGCCGGCGGTAATTCGGATTGCTTGTCGTCATCAACCACCTCAGCATCTTCGAACGACATTTCTTTACGGTTGGCGTTTCGGTTAATGTCAGTTGCCACCCGCTCTGAAACCGGATCGGAATCGATGGTCCGTTCGGCCTGAATTGCCTTAAGGTAATGCTCATCGATCTTTTCGCTATCGATGGTGATTGCATCAAATGCCGCGCGCTTGATGGTTTTCCATGCCATCTCCTCATACCATCCGTCGATTTCCTCCGTGCCGGCACGTTTGCCGTTAACCCACTTCGGCTTCTCACCTCCCCAAAACTCGGCTGACGCATACTTAGGTTTTCGCTTGTCGATATCTGCCTTAGAGAACACCTTTACTACGTTCTTCTCGGGCCTATCGTAGTAAATATGTGCATAGAATCCACCGATTACTGACCCTCTATTGAAGGGTTCGAGCCGCTTGAATTCGTATGATTCGACACGGTTGTTCAGGTCTTTCTTTATCAGCCGAAACTTATCTGTTTCATACACCAATTCGATCACTACATCATCCGGCACCTCATAGCCGTACTTCCGGGCTTTTAGCTCGATACCGTCGTAGCCCATCATGAAGGTAATATCATACTTGCCGGTGTGGCTGTTCTTGTACGGGATCAAGTTGATGTGGTTTTTCTGCAACGGATCAAGTCCGATGACAGAATACGATATCACATCCAACGCCAACTGTTGCATGTTGACGTTATTCCATGAATACTCCAAATTGTCGCGCTCCTCTTCACGGAGCTTCGCATTCTTTTCCTGCCTTTTCGTATCGGCAGCTTTCAAAACCATGTCCAATTTGATGAAGTAGTTCTGAATGATCTTGCGCTGGAAATTTGTCACTTTGGACACATCGCCTACCGTCGCTGCGAATTCCTTCATAACGGCTCCCATGAACCGCTCACTCGCCGTCGGTGTTGGAGCCTTCTGAACCCCTGTTTGCTGCTGCTGTTGATTACTCATTTTATTGTTGCTTTTAATTTGTGAATACAATGTTTCAATGTCGATGCCGGCCTCGGCATCTTGATTTTGTCGCACCACATCACCCCCGGATAATCACTGATATGCTGATATATGCAGCCATTGCAACTAACCAATGGAATGGGTTTATATCGTGCGACTTTTTTGGCCACTTATGCTACCCTCAGCTCCTTATCTTCCGGTGAAACAATCAGATTTATAACCTGCGCCGCGGTATCGGGTATCTCCGAGACAGACTCGCGATTATCTAAGAAAACAGGGGCTGTCACCCCATGGTGTGCCGACAACGTATTAATGATGTCGATCCCAGCCTGGATCTTAGCGGCGTTATTGGCATCCGGGAACGGCACACCGTCCACCAGCGTCACGCAGGTAGGCTCCTCACCGCCGTTGATCAGCCGGTTGAACATACGGAACTTCACCAGCTTGAACATCGAATTGACACGAACTTCCAGTTCATCCGATTTCGCCTTATCGAACTGCTCCATGATGAACTCCTGCTTCTCATGGTCTGCCAACTCCTGGGATAGCACCTTTTCCCGGTCTTTAAGCTCCTTGATGCGGACGTCCGCGCGGGTATTGGATTCGTTCACATGGAGCTTGCGGCGCAGTGCGTCTATTTCAGCGCTGATAGCCGCCTTGCGGGTGCGCATATCCCCGAAGTCGTGCGCCGGTCTGTTGGATAGTTTACCTTCAAGCTCGGCGATTTTAGTCAGGTTGTCATTGTATCCAGTATGCGACACCAGCCTCAATTCAACGGACGCAACCTGTGCGGTGCCTGCATCGTTCGCATGCGCAGCATCCAGTACCTTAAGGGCCTCTTCCAGCTCAATTTCCAGCCTATCAAGACTCTCGGCCAATTTGGACAGCTCCTCGGCATACCGTTCCTGAACCTCGGAAAGCTGCTTCTTCACTGCGCCCAGCTCCTTGGCGAGCGACTGGCCATGCTCGTTGATGGCATTCAGTGCTTTCGTTTTATCCTCGATGAAGTGCTGGCGGATGGTCTCGATGTCGTCCACCTCATGGTGCACCTTGCCGCAGCTGCATTTGCAGACGGTCATGTTTTCGTCGAGCTCCTTTGCATTGGTCACCCGGAACAGCTCGCGCTGGTTTTCGATACGCATGTTAAGATCGCCTATCTCCTTGTTCAATCGATCTATAGTCGATCTGTTCGTCGAATCGATCTGGTCGTGGAGACGCTTCTTGCTTTCATAATCCTGTTGGAGCGACCGGACACGGCTCTCTGCCTCATCCCGGCTACGGTTGGCTGCGGCAACCTCATCGTTATAGGCGCGCTTCAATTCCAGTTCGATAGATTGGTTGGCCAGCTTCCGTTCGTTGATGTCCTTACGGATGTCCATCACCGCTTTGTTCTCCGCCTCGGATGCCTTGACGATATCGGTGATAGCCTCCTCCAACTGGTCGTGTTCGGATTGGAGGCTTTTGATTTCCGCCTGTACCGCGGCTTCATCCACCGGATCCAATTTGCTCCGCTGCTGCTCATCAATCCGCCCCGGAATATCTTCCAGCTCATCCTTTATCTTTTTCTTCTTAGACGATAATTCCGCCTTGTATTCCTTGAATGTTTTACCCGACAACTGGTCGAGCAGTTTGCGGAACCTGGCATCTTTGGCGGCGATATCCTCATCGGTAATGGTGCCTGCTATATCCTCCAGTACCACACGGCGGTCCTGCCATTTCAGCGAGTTGAAGTAAAGCGGATTGGTGATCAGCTTGAAGGTGCTTTCCGGCAATATGGCGTTGACCTTGTGCTGGAACTCCCCGGCCTGCAACGGCACCTCATTCCAGAAATACAGGTGCTCGTTGCCGGTAAACTCGGCCTCCTCCTCCCCTCTTTTCTTCACCCACTTTTCCTTGTGGATGTGACGGATGGTGATTTCCTCACCATCCACAACCAGCACGCCGGTTACCTCGTTTTCGATGCGGCGGGCCGCGTCACCCTTTGCATCGAGCGGTTTTATGCTGAAATCCTTTCGGTCGGCGCTGTCTTTCCCGAAAAGCAGCCACGTGAATGCATCGAATAGAGTGGATTTCCCGGCCCGGTTGGCCCCGTATACATTAGTTACGGATTGGAAGTCTATATGGTATTTCTTGATACCCTTGAAGTTGACGATTGTCAGTGATTTGAGAAATATATTCATGATTAATTGATTATTGATTATCGACTGGTTGCAGTTCGCGGAACAGGAAGAAAGCCGTAACCTTCTGCCCCATCACCTCGGTTTGCAGATTGAATCCTTTGTAGCTATTGTCCTGAACGATCGTGCCCACAACAGCACCGGTACCGGCCAGCAATAGCCACTCCTCACCTTTCGCCATGATGGCGTAATGGGTGTTTCCCTTCCGGAATACGAGGCCGGGCTTGAAATCGGCCTTCTTTATGCCAGTTTTCTTATCGGCTACGATCTCCTCGTTGGCGGAATATCGGCCTGCCAGGTTAGGCGCCATACGGGGTGAGAAGCGCGCTATTTCACGTCCATTAGCGGCAGTCATGATCGCCTCCTTTCCAGTTCAGCCTCGGCCTGTAACCGTAGGCTCTCCATTTTCAGCATAGCGTCCAGTTGCTCCACCGGTATCACGTATACTTCGATAGTACCGGCGACCATCATGCGGGCGCCCTCGGCTTTCCGCACTTCTTCCCGGATGTACTGGCGCCATTCGGCGAAACCCTTCAACGAGGGATTGTTCTTGTTAAATTCCAAGGGATATAAACTCCTTACACCCATTGGTTTCAAAGTTGATTTTTGCATGTTGCTGCGATTAAATGTTTACTTATTGCGTTTATTGATGAATTCATCCAATGCCTCCCAGCGGAAACGAACGGCTTTGCCGACCCTGCAAGCCTTCAGCTGCTTGGAGCGGACAAGATTATCCACCGTACCGACCGAAACGCCGAGGTATTCGGCTGCGATTTCGCGTGTAGCGGGCTTTCTACGATCGTGTAACTGCTCGGCTGGTTGCTGCCGGGCTTGGCTCTTAGTAAGATCTATGAGTGTCGCCATCATCGATTCAAGGCGGCCTATCCGTTGATCTATGGCTTCAAAAGGATTTGGTATTTGTTGCATAATTCCTCCCTGTTTCGTCCACATGTGCCGGGTGTTTACCCGGCACGCTCTGCGGACTGTTGTTGCTGCGTAATTTCTTCCTGTGTGAGCCGGCGGACATGGAACTTGCGTGCCCCCGTTTTGCTATCGGTCGATGTCCACGTTTTAAAGGATAGATCGGGCCTTTCATACTTCACCCGCCTAGATATCGCGTGCCGGATAGCCACTTCTTTTATCGTGTCATAGACGCGCTCCTCGCCTTCCTTGAACGTTTGAAAAATATCAAACCACGTTACTACTATTGGTTCTTTGAATTCCATCATATTGCTTATTATTCGTTTATCAATGCTTTTTTATATGCGAAAATCGCTACCTCCGTTTTGTCGGGCAGCCCCGTTTTATCCTTAATGCTTTTCAGGTGCGACTTCACGGTCTCCTGCGAAATGTTCAGTTCGTCCGCGATGATTTTAATGGGTTTGTTGCTAAGCTTCAACACCGCCATCTCAGCGCCGGATATCACACCGTTATCGACTTTCAACGCCCTGCATAACTTACCTTCGAAACGGCAGGTGCCTCGGAGCTTGCAATCGACAAATTCGGTGTAATGGACATTTCCGTCCACGTCAATGTCGGGCACGTCGTCCAATCCGGCAAAATTGCAGCCGATGAACCGTGGCACATGGTCTTCAGGCAAAAGGTTCTCCCAATCCGCAAGCGACTTCATCACATCGGGATTATTCAATATCTCCCGCTTCATTATCTTGATGATATGTTTCGGGAACAGTGGCCACACCCACGTTTTGAAATCATGGGAACAATACAGAACGCCATCAATCACAAAGAAATCGGCTCCCTTGTCTATCTGGCCCGCGTGTGGCCGCCTCGAACTCCTTATGTTGCTAAATCCTACCATTATGGGATTGTCTGTTTTGCGTTTTTTATCTATGTTTGTGATTGTGTTCATGCAAATATATATCATGTTATGATATAATTAATATCTTTTTTTGATATTATTTACAAACAATTGGCTATCAGCGAGAAAAATTTATGCTTGCTTCAAAAAAACATAAAGCCATACGGAGCATCACCGAGCATGTTGAGAGTATTTCAAACATGAATAGTGGTTTTCTGGTTCAAAGTAGACTAAATGCCATCGCTTCGGAGCTCAGGCTCTACTTTGGGTCCGAAAACAAAATATCCTCTAACATAGAGTATGAACGCTTTTTAGGTGACAGAGTGGAGGCGTACGGAAAAGAGGAAGCCGAGAGAATGATGGCAGTTCAAAGATCGAATGTCGTTAACTATTTAAATATCGCCATCAAGCAATTGGAGATAATGGGCCTATATAAACGCCCGAAATCAAACGTATTTGATGGCTTTTCAAATTACAAGATATTAACAATTGGGATCAGTTTAGTCGCGACATCTTTTCTAGCGGGATGGGGTTTTGGGGAGTGGCTCAACTCGTTTGACCTACGAATTTTGGAAGAAAAAAAGACGCGCGTCGAGGCATCAGGAAAATACGGAAATGAAGCAAATAAACAGGAAGCCAAGAAAGAAGAAAAACAGGATTAAATTTAGGCTTGATTTGGCAGAACAGGTATTTGCCTCAATTTTTTCGAGGAGCCTAAGAATCTTTTCGTCATTATCCATAACAAACGAGTTTTAGCAAAAATATCATTTTTTGATATAAATCAATGAGCGAAATAAAAAAAGAATTTGAAGAAAAAGGGATTTCAGCCTCTGATTTGGTTCGGGACTTCAACATGAAACAGCCGAACGCATCGGCTATAATAAATGGTACTCGCAAAGTAGGGCCTAAATTGGCAAAAAAACTTAATGAGAAATATGCGGTTGACATAAATATCCTTTTGTATGGTCGTAAGGCCGATGAAATGTCACAAGCAGAGCCTTTAGACAACAACAACTCAACATCAGAACTAATCCATTTCCTAAAAAAAGCGGTCGATGACAAGGATAGGGAAATAGAACGTATCATCGCCGACAAGGATAAGATAATCGAGCGCACAGAAGAATCCATGTTTCTATGGAAGGAAAAGGCCCTGAACTACGAGAAAAAAATCTCAGCTGATGTGGGAGATTTGGCTACTAAAGGGCAAGCCCGGCCCCATGTGGGGCGAGCAGGAGAATAGAATAGTGAACTGATAGGTTCTAAATAAAAGATTTTCAACTATATAGTTGATTTTCAGAAAATGCAAATCAAAGTTATGAAATATATTTATTGGACAATATTGTACTTATTTGTGTGCTCTTCAGGTTACTCTCAAATAGAAATTGATACATGTTCATTTATTGAAGGTGGGCCGGATAAGTTTTCTAATTTGTATACTTGGTATACACCTTCTGAAGACCCCAACGATGTACTAAAAACAAATTTCATCCAATATACGAAAGAGCTAAAGTCCGGTAGTTTTCGCTATACTATGTTGTTATCCGATATCGTTCATTCGATGCCTGATCAGGAGCGTGGCGTTATCATAATTTTGGAAAACGGCAAAAGGATAACTCGATCTAACCTACCTATTAAAACCGGTTATCTGGGCGTGAGTAGATCTGGATTTTCGCGATGGAGCATGACTCTTTCATTCTATCTTAACAACAGCGAAGTCGACTTGCTGAAAGCAAATCGAATAACCGACGTCAAGTTGGGTTCATATAGCTATGAAAATATTAAAAATTCTTCCCTCTACCATGGATTTTTTAAATGCTTAGTCAACAAAACAAAAAACTAATTGACAATGGTACGTAAAAAGGACCTCGGTATTTTCGGCGCTTTCGTGGGCGCAGCGGTAAAGTTAGGCGTAGCCGCCTCCAAGGGTGTTAGTCGATCGGTCACCCAATCAGAAAGGCAACGGAAAGCTAATCAATTTCGGCAACAAGTAGACTTCGAAAAGAAGTTATCTAGCTATAAGAGAGTGCTCGACGAAATGGATGCGTTTGCAGAGAAGCAAGACGACGAATTAACGTTGTTAAAAGCAGAGAATAAAGCTTGGGAAAAGGATTTTAATAAGGTGATGTCCTACCGTAAAAAAGCAATGGATTTTGAAAAAGAAGGCAAACTAATGCCTGCAATTAAAAACCATCTAAAATCCATCGAATTGGCAGAAAACAGTGAAAGACTTGGCTATAACAACTTTGCATACGGAATTACGCGAGTTGTCATATTGTACGGAAAAATAAAGGATAAAGAATCACTTCGCGAATTCCTCACGGAATGCATTAGGAAATATCCGAAAGCACCGGAAATATCCGATTGGGAAAAACGTCTTTCAAAAATCAAGTTATGACCCTCGCCACCCGCATCCAACACCTCATCGACATCAAAGCCGCCGGTAATAAAACCCGCTTCGGTGAGATGTTGGATTATTCTCCTCAATACCTGAATAACATTTTAAAAGGAGTGATCGGTCTTACCGTAGTGGAGCGGATCCTGCGGACCTTTCCTGATATCGATGCGCGGTGGCTCATACTGGGAGAGGGCGATTCCCCTATCCTTGCGGCTACGGATGTCAGGCATGAGCTCCACGCCCGGATCAATAAGCTACTGGAGCTTGACCGCTACCTGCCCTATATGACGCCACAGGAGACGGAACGGTACCGGACAGCTATCACTACAGGTGACGATATCGATTTCACGGCCCAGCAGCTGTACGAATGGAAAAAAGCAATGGAAAAATCTAAAGAACATGGCTACTAGTGAAGAAATCAACAGGCGCTTCTTTACGGCGCTAGACAAGTTGATCAAAGCGCGCGAGATCAAGAGCGCGCGGCAGTTCTGCTCAAAGAACGGTTATCTGCCGACCAACCTTTCAAGGCTACGGTCTGAACCGGGCCGTGAGCTGCCTACGCGCCTGTTATCTGCTCTGGTTTCTGACCACAATATTTCCGGCGACTGGCTGCTGGTCGGAACAGGCTCCATGAAAAAACCAAAACATGTCCGGAATAATTGATTATATTTGCCGCGTTGCTGCGATTAAAAGTAATGCTTTTAGTTGCGTGGGCCCGGACCAAAATCCGGGCCTTTTTTGTTTAATTTGCTTCCATTCGCACAATTTCCGCACAGTATTTATAAAAAAAGCCGCTCTATTTAACTAGAACGGCTATTTACGTGACCCCGGAGAGGCTCGAACTCTCGACCCACTGATTAAGAGTCAGTTGCTCTACCAACTGAGCTACGGAGTCGGTTATTATTTTTCATTTGTAGGGGCTGCAAATATAAAAAATAATGGCTAGTCGCGTATTTTTTTGATTATTATTTTTCTGGTCCGCTAAAAAAAGGTGGGAGCCGGCGGGGCCATTAACCAGTCGATTAAGATGACAGCTCGTCTTGGTCATAACCGCCCGTACAATCCATACACGCGTTGCCGTAAGCGTTATATTCGTCGAAGGCTGCACCGGGTTTCCCGAAAAGTGTAATAATACGGTCCACCCTTATCCTCGTACCGGCATCTAGTAAGACAAATAAGCCTTCCTTATCAATATCCTTCAGTTCAACAACGGTACCCGCTGCCTCACATACCCCTTCCTCCCGACAGAAATAAAAAATCTTACCGATCGACTTTTTCTCGATAGCTTCTTCGATTACTTCACGGTATTCCCATGCCACGGGGAGGTACGATGGATCTGCCGGGTGTTTGAGGGTCATTCCTTGTTTCATTGTATATGTATTTATCGTTTAGCCGGCACCTCTAGCCGAGGGTCCGCGCTTTTGAGCAAAGATACGAAAATACGGCTACAATGAATAAGGCGGTAAGCCGCTTTTACGCTTGTATATCGGCCAAATTTAGTTAAGTTTGCTGTATGAAGATTGCCACGTATAATGTAAACAGCATCAACGCACGCCTGCCCGTCGTGTTGCGGTGGCTGGAAGAATCACAACCGGATGTGGTGTGCCTGCAGGAGCTCAAGGCTATCCAAGAGAATTTCCCCGAAGCCGCGCTGCTCGAGGCGGGTTACCAATCAATCTGGCACGGACAGAAAAGCTGGAACGGCGTAGCCATCCTCTCTCGGGTCGGGCTGCCGGAGGAGACATGCCGGGTATTGCCCGGCGACCCTGACGACGTGCATAGCCGCTATATCGAAGCCAAAATCAATGGTATACTGATCGGCTGCTTGTACCTACCCAACGGTAATCCGGCACCAGGGCCCAAGTTTGACTACAAGCTCAGCTGGATGGATCGACTACTCAGCTATGCAGAGGGGCTGCTCAAGCAAGGCGGACCGGTAATATTAACCGGCGACTTCAACATTATCCCCACCGAGTCCGATGTGTACCGGCCCGAACGCTGGGTCAAAGATGCATTATTCCGGCCCGAATCGCGTGCCGTGTTCAAGGCGCTCATCGAACAGGGATGGACAGACGCCATCCGGCAGATTTATCCCGATCAAACGGTATATACCTATTGGGATTATTTCCGCAATGCGTTTGGCCGTGATGCCGGTATGCGCATAGATCATTTCCTGCTGAGCCCCGAGGTGGCACCGCAACTACGTACCGCCGGTGTAGACCGCGACGTGCGTGGATGGGTAAAGACTAGCGACCATGCCCCCGTATGGATTGAAGTGGAAACGTAGCGGAAAATCAGTGCGGCATAAATTCTTGCCTCCTGCCCCGCAGGGCAAAGAGCAGCATCATACCCACACCTATCGTAATGGAAACGTCGGCCATATTGAAGATACCCGTTTGAAGCGGGCCGACCCTGATGTGTACGAAATCGGTAACGGAACCATACAGTAGCCTGTCGATCATATTGCCAATACCGCCACCGATGGCGAAACCCAGCGCAAACGTGAGCCAAGGCTGTTTTCCGCCCAGCCTCGTCATGTAAAACAACCCAAATAGGAGCACAATGATGGGCAATACAATAAACAGTAATGATTTCACTGGTTGCCACCACGTTTGACCCATACTTAAAAAAGCACCCGAGTTTTCGATATTGGTGAGGGTAAGGTGGTCAGATATCAATATAATCCGTTCATGTGGAGATATCTGATTCCTAACCATGGTCTTCGTCAGCTGGTCACAGCTGATGTTGAGTGATATCAGGATGAGTCCGAATAGCGTGCCTACACGTCGGTTGAAAGTCATGTGCTGTGTTATTTATCAAGCTGCTAATATAGCTATTCGGCAAAAAATCGCCCCGCTGTTTCTTGTATCAGTTTTTTTGGAGGACTTCGCCACTATCCTTTTCAAACCGGGGTTTTCATGTGCCACTACAATAGGTCACAACTCCCCAATATACACAAAGCTACGGTTACTCTTTACCAAACAATGACACCATATTCGCGTCGATTGCGTAAGCTTGCCGCAAAGCTATGCACGCTCTCCGCTACTACGTCATATGGGCCGTACTGATCTGTGCGAACATGACCTTCGCACAGGAAATCTCTTTACGTGGCAACGTGATAGACCAGCGGGGCCATGCAGTTGCCGGCGCCAATGTTTTCGTAAAGGGAACGGTATATGGTGCCACCACCGAAGACGACGGCTCTTTTGCCTTTGACGTAAGCCCACTGGGCGATACGGTTTTGGTGGTGCGGCATCTGGCCATGCAGACCGCAGAAGTGATGGTGAACATCAAAATAGGCATACAACCCATCACCATACGGATAAGACCCCAATCCACCCTATTGGAGGAAGCATCCGTTGATATACGCAACCACCGGTCCATCGACCACAACCGTTCGATCACACTTACCACGATGGACGTGGATACATCACCCGGAAGCGATGGGGATGTCACAACAGCGCTTCGCCAATTTCCCGGCGTGCAAACCGTGGGCGAAAGCGGTGCGCTGTTCGTCCGCGGCGGAAGCGGCGAAGAAAGTAAAACATTCATAGACGGCCTAGAAATTACGTATCCCTATGTCACCGGGGTACCCGATATCGCACAGCGTAGCCGTTATTCTCCACATTTGTTTGAAGGTATCACCTTCAGCACGGGGGGCTATGCGCCGGCGTACGGCGGTGCGCTCTCGTCTATCCTTTCGCTAGACTCGCGCCAGCACCCCACGCAGAGTTCCACGGTGGTGGCCCTCCTACCCTACGGCCTGCAGGGTGGCCACGACCAGCTGTTCAACAAACGGACATCCGCCGGCATAGACCTCGGGTATTCCAATTTCGGACCGTATTACCGCCTCATCAACCATCAAACCGACTGGACCCAAGCTCCTGAAAATTGGACAGCAAATGCAAATTTCAGGTATACAATGAAGGATGGTGGCGTCATCAAATGGTATGGCTACGCCAACACGTCCGCACAAGCAGCCAACCTACCTGATGTAAATAACGCCGGGGAGCTGGCCTATCTGGGGGTAAATAATCGCAACGCTGTATCCCTGCTCACACTGGAGCGGCCGTTCTCAAGCCGGGGAAATATGTATGTGGGCTATGGCTTCAATTTCAACCACGATGAATACCGTGCTACGTCGGCAACGGGAAACCTCCAGGCACAGCATCAATTGCGGTTGGCCATCCGTACACCGTTGGTAGGTGCGTCTTCCATAGACGTCGGTGCGGAAGGCTTTAGCGTCCGGTTTTCACCTACCGCAACCAGCAGCACCATTTTCGACCATAAAGGCGCCGTGTGGGCCGAACTCACACTGCCGGTTGTCGGCAGAGCCACCCTACGTCCGGGTTTGCGCGTGGACTACAGTAGCCTGCTTACACAAGCGGCACTATCACCCCGTATCACTGCGGCCTACCAATTGTCTGCTGCCAATCGGTTTTCGCTGGCCTGGGGCAAGTATACCCAACAGCCGGATTATATGTACCTTGCAGCCATGCCACACATCGGTTACCAGCAGGCCCATCATTACATCGCCAACTTCCAACACAACCGCGGCGGGCACTTGGTACGCGTAGAGGGCTACTATAAAGATTATACGGCCCTGCTAACCACGCTCGGCGATGGAACCAACAACGGAAGTGGAACGGCAAGCGGCGTGGAGGTATTTTACCGGAACCAGCAGGGCGACAAGGGACTCGACTATTGGTTATCTTATAGTTACCTCCATACCAAACGCGCATACCTGGATTTTCCCGTCCGAGCCATGCCCACATTTGCGACGCCCCATACGGTACATGCCGTAGCTAAGCAGTTCGTCAGGCCAATAGGTGTTTATGTCGGCGGATTGTATTCATTAGCCACGGGCAGGCCTTATTTGAACCCAAATAATCCCGTTTTTCTGGGCGATCGTACAGCCGCTTATCACAATGTAAACATCAACGCTGCCCTGCTCCGCAAATGGGGCAATACGTTCATTACCGTGGTAGCTGCGGTAAACAATGTGCTGGCCAATAAGCAAGTCTTCGGTTACCATTATGCAGATGATGGCAGTTTCCGGGTACCCGTTGAGCGCCCCTATGGCCGGTCGTTACTCATCGCTGCATTTATCAGTATCGGCAGGGACCGATCGGACGAAATCTTAAATCAATTACCATGAAATCTATTCTAATTCTACTTGCCTGTATCTCTTTTACATTATTGGCCGGCACCGCCCACAGCCAATCGTTGGAACAATTACTCGCCCCCGAAATCGGCACCTTAGACAGTGCCAAGGGCCCCGCCGTGCTGCAGCCGTTGGCCAATAGCTTCGAGCGGATAGCACTCGCCCATCCCAAAAGCTGGCATGCAAACTATTATGCGGCTTACACGTATACCTTGCTCGCATTTGCTGCACCGAAAGATCAGATCGATGCGCTGGGCGACCGTGCCCAGGAATACCTCGACCTCGCAATGGCGATTAGGCCAAACGACACGGAAAACCATATCCTGGCAGCTTACCTGCTCAGCGCACGTATCAATGCCAACCCGATGGTACGTGGGGCCAGCATGGGGCGTGAAAGTAAAACACATCTTACGGCTGCGCTGGAGCAAGAGCCGGACAACCCAAGGGCGCTCTTCGTTCGCGGTATGGGTATCTACCATACCCCGGCGGTCTTCGGTGGCGGTAAGAAGAAAGCCAAACCGTTCCTCGACCGGGCGTTGGAGGCATTCGATGCCATCGACAGCGATGCGCCACTAGCCCCACGTTGGGGCCGACGCGAAACCGCCCAGTTACTTGCGGAATACAAATAGAAAAAACCATGTCATACTGTACAGCCATCCCCGCCATGCAGCCCACCTCACGGCAGGCGCTGCACCAATACTACCACGACAACCATTATGGATTTCCCATACACGATGACAACGAATTATTTGGACGGCTCATCATGGAAATCAACCAAGCCGGCCTGAGTTGGGAAACCATTCTCCGTAAGGAAGAGGGTTTCCGCAGGGCGTACGACCGATTTGAAGTGATTAAGGTAGCCAGATATGGGGATACCGAACGCAAGCGGCTCCTGGAAGATAGAGGCATTATCCGCAACCGGCTTAAGATAAATGCAGCTATAGAAAATGCCAAAACAATCGTTACCCTACAACAGGAATATGGCTCGTTTGAACAATGGCTCGACCACCATCATCCGCTGCCCTTGCACGAATGGACGAAGTTATTTAAGAAAATGTTCAAGTTCACAGGCGGCGAGATCGTAAATGAATTTTTAATGAGCACCGGTTACCTTCCCGGTGCTCATGATCCCGATTGCCCCGCCTACGCAGCCGTATTGGAAGCGAAGCCAAAGTGGGCCATCGGATAAAAAACTTACCAGATAACGATGCGTTTTTCTTTAGGGAGGAATAACTTATCACCCTCCTTGATGTCGAACGCCTCGTAAAAACCGTCTACATTGACCAGCGGCCCCACAGCGCGGTATTGAGCCGGCGAGTGCGGGTCGGTCTTTACTTGGTTCACGACAAACTGCTCGGTAGTCTTCGACCGCCAGATGGTAGCCCACGACAGGAAAAAGCGCTGTTGCTGCGTAAAGCCGTCAATATTACCCGGGTTGCCCTTTTCCTTCAGGTAAAGCTGGAGTGCATCGTAAGCTACCGATACACCACCGAGGTCGCCGATGTTTTCGCCCAGCGTAAAGCGGCCGTTCACATACACACCCGGAACGGGCTCATACGCTTCAAACTGCTCCACCAACGCGGCGGTTGCCTTCTCAAATGCTGCACGGTCTTCATCCGTCCACCAATTGTTCAAGTTGCCATTACCATCATACTGCGAACCGCTATCATCAAACCCGTGCGACAGCTCGTGACCGATTACAGCACCAATACCGCCAAAATTGACCGCTGCATCAGCTTTGTAATCGTAGAAAGGCGGCTGCAATATCGCAGCAGGGAAAACAATCTCATTACGCAACGGACTGTAATAGGCGTTTACCGTCTGCGGCGTCATCCCCCATTCGGTCCTATCCACTGGTTTACCTTGCTTAGCACGATTCTCTTCAAACCGCCACCGCTTAGCTTGGAGTACATTTTCAAACAAAGACTCCCCTACCTCCAAGCCGGAGTAATCCTTCCACTTGTCGGGATAGCCAATCTTCACCTCGAAACGGGAAAGCTTAGCCAGTGCTTTCTCCTTCGTTGCGTCAGACATCCAACTAAGTTGGTTGATATGCTGCCCAAATGAGCGAATCAGGTAATTCACCATTTCTTCAGCCGCTTGTTTGGCCTCCGCGGGGAAATGTTTTTCTACATAAAGCTTACCTAGCACCTCACCGGCAATGCGGTTCACAAACTCCTGACCACGTTTATCCAACGCACGTTGTTCCTGCTGGCCACGGAGCGTCCGACCCCAAAAGTCAAAACTGAGCTCATCCAGCTCCCGGGTTAAGCTGGTGGCAGCGTCATTCGCAATATGGAAACGAAGGAAGTCCTTGATGATAGCCAGGTTCTCCGGCTTCAACACCTGGTCGAGTTCCTCGTAATATTTTATCTCGCCGATGATAACGGTATCGGTATGGAATCCCAAATCAGTCAGGTATTTTGCCAAATCGATATTCTTCACCAATCGATTGAGGTCAGCCTGGATAAAACGCATATGCTGACCCCCGTAACGGGCATGTTGACC
>NZ_JAMXAY010000130.1 GCF_025460835.1 Parapedobacter soli
CTTACATTATGCAATAGGGATATAATATTTGTTTGAACTTCTTAACTTTGAGATAGTTGTACGTTATACATAATTCACCCCAATGGTTAATTTGCCTGTTAGTTATTCAAATAAGCCTGTGACAGCTTTTGGTGGTATGGTTTTGCTGAAGCGCATGCTTGATAAACTTGGTATTGTAGATCACTTATCAGCGTTGGATTTCCCTCAACCCGGTTCCAACCGGGGTTACAATCCTTCGGATTTGATTTTGTCTTTTTGGTTGGGCATCTGGACGGGCGCCTCCCGCTATATTCACTGCGACTGGTTACGGTACGACAAAGTATTGCAGGATATATTTGATCTGGATCATATGCCCTCCCAAAGTACTTATAGCCGCTACTTTGGTAAGTTTAATCAGTCTGTCAACACCGAAGTATTTCCTGAGTTGCAGCATTGGTTTATGCAGCAGTTAGAAATAGATAATATTACTGTAGATTTTGACAGCACTGTCATTACTCGCTATGGAGAACAAGAAGGTGCAGCCAGGGGGTATAATCCCAACAAAAGAGGACGCAACTCTCATCATCCATTACTGGCTTTTATCAGTCAGACGCGTATGGTAGCCAATGCCTGGCTCCGGCCGGGTAATACAGCAGCCAGCTCCAGTTGTGTAGCTTTTATGCAGGAAACTTTTCAAAACTGTTTAAGTAGTAAAAAAGTAGGCCTGGTACGTGCTGATAGCGGCTTTTATACGGAAGATATTTTGAGTTATCTGGAGCAGGAGCAGAAAAACTATGTTATTGCAGTAAGAATGTACCCTAATATAAAGGCAGCTGTATTGTCAAAACGAAACTGGATTACGCTGAGCAAAGGCATTGAACTGGCAGAGATGCGCTTTGCCCATAATAATGGTAAAGAGCGTCGCTACATTATTGTAAAAAAGAAAGTAGAAGACCGACCTAAGAGTGGCGGCAAACTCTTTGATGATATGCCCGGCTATCGCTTTAGTTGCTATGTAACCAATATGGAGCTGCCATTGGATCAGATTTGGAATATTTATAACTCAAGGGCTGATTGTGAAAACAGAATTAAGGAACTCAAAGCAGACTTTGGTTTAGAGAACTTTTGTTTGAAAGACTTTTGGGCAACTGAAGCCTCTTTTCGCCTGATAATGGTCGCTTATAATCTCATTAGTTTGTTCAGACATTTTGCCCTCAACGAGCGCAACAATGCCACGCACAGAACATTAAAATCCTATTGCTTTGCATTAGGCGCATGGACGGCTAACCATGCCAACAAAAAAACACTGAAAATATCATTACCCGTAAAACGACGACCGTGGATGGACGGAATCTTCTCGAAAATTGAACAGCTACCCCCTAAACTCATTTATTCTAATGCATAATCCGGG
>NZ_JAMXAY010000131.1 GCF_025460835.1 Parapedobacter soli
TACCGCGACGCAAAACAGTTCACCGGACTGGAAAATTGCCAGGCACGTCATTTTCGAACCATTGGATTTCATTGCAAGGCTGGCCGCCCTGGTACCGAAGCCCAGAGTCAACTGCGGTCCAAAGCTGTTGGACTTGGGTGAAAAGGGCGTTTATTCTTCCTATACGTTGTCGGCAGCGGGCCAAAAAGGAATACGTCCATGCCCATCGAGGTGAAACCGGCTGTGAGCGCGGGTTCAAGCATATAGCCCGACAGGCGCGTATCCTTGCCGATCACGACACGATGGCGGTGGTCACCGCGACGAAAGACACGGCCAGCCGCCATGCCGACGCGCAAGGCGGTTTCCGCCGTCATCGCGCCTTCGTTGGCTTTGCCACGAATACCGTCTGTGCCGAAATATTTGCGCACCATAAGGTCGATTATCCTGTCGTCGGGTCGCCCTCAAAGGGGACATGCCTGCTGAACCGCGAATATAGAGAAATATCCCGAATGTGCAGTTAACGAATTCTTGCGGTTTCTTTCAGCGCCGCCAATACCGCCAGCCCGTCGCGCAAGGGGCGCGGCTCGTGTGTGCGGATGAAGTCAGCTCCACCTGCGGCGGCGGCAAGCTCTGCAGCGAGTGTCGCGGCCCCGACATCCCCCGGACCACGGCCTGTGAGCGCGCGCAGAAAGGATTTGCGCGAAACAGACAGAAGCACCGGCAAATCGAAGCGCAGCCGCAATTCATCGAACCGCGCCAGCACCGAGAGCGAGGTTTCGGGAGCAGCCCCCAGAAAAAACCCCATGCCGGGATCAAGGACAAGGCGGTTGCGTTTGATACCGGCACCCGTCAGCGCCGCGATGCGCGCGTCAAAGAACGCCGCAATGTGATCCATGATGTCGCCAGCGGGTGCCTCGCGCCGATCTGCCTGCCCGTCTTGCACCGAATGCATAACGACGAGTTTGGCAGATGATTTCGCCAATTGCGGATAGAACGCAGCGTCTGGAAAACCGCGAATATCATTGAGATAGGCCACACCACGCGACAAGGCATAGGCTTGCGTCGCGGGTTGATAACTGTCGAGCGAGACGGGAATGCCATCTGCCTTGAGCGCGTCCAGCACCGGCGCGATACGCGCGATTTCTGTGTCGGACGAAACAGGCGCGGCGTCGGGATTGCTGGATGCCGGACCGAGGTCGATCACATCTGCCCCCTCGGCCATCAGCTTACGCGCCTGCGCAATGGCTGCGTCTGGCGCCAGATACCGGCCTCCATCGGAGAAACTGTCCGAGGTTATGTTGACGATGCCGAAAATGATGAGCGATTTATTCATGCAACACTCCGTTAAAAAATGGGACAAATTTCTGATTTACAGCAA
>NZ_JAMXAY010000132.1 GCF_025460835.1 Parapedobacter soli
AACATCGGCCCCGCGGGGCCGATGTTCAACCCCTGTTGCTCAAGGCAAATCTAACACCATTCTTCCGGGAAACCAAACCGCCAGCCGCTGCGAGGTTTCCGCCCAGTTTGCAAGGGGCATCGTCCATTTCTTTTTGATATTGCCATGGGCAAGGTAAACCAGCTTCAAAAGCGCCATATCCGACGTGAAAGCACCTTTCGTCTTGGTTACCTTGCGCACCTGCCTGTGGAATCCCTCGATCGTGTTAGTCGTATAAACCAGTTTGCGGATGGCCTTGTCGTAGCGGAAATAGGCCGTAAGCTTATCCCAGTTGCGGCGCCAGGACTCGATGACCTTTTCGTATTTGACCCCCCATTTCGCTTCCAAATCGTCCATACGCAGTTCAGCCTGGTCAAGCGTATCGGCACGGTAGACCGGTTTGAGGTCATTCATGAACGCTTTCTGGTCCTTACTGGACACGTATTTCAGGCTGTTACGAATCTGGTGGACCACACACGTCTGCACCTCCGTTTCCGGGAAAACACCGGCAATGGCCTCCGGAAACCCCGTCAGGTTATCGATGCAGGCGATCAGGATATCCTCCACGCCACGGTTCTGAAGGTCGGTCAGTACCCCAAGCCAGAAATTGGCACCCTCATTTTCTGAAATATACATCCCTAAAAGCTCCTTGTGGCCATGACGATCGATGCCAAGGATATTGTAAACCGCACGGGAGACGAACCGGTGGTCCTCTTTCACCTTGTAATGCATCGCGTCCATCCAAACGATGGTGTAAAGCCTGTCAAGGCTTCTTGACTGCCATTCCCTGATCTCCGGAATGATACGGTCGGTAATCGTGGATAACGTGCTGTGACTGATATCCGTGTCGTACATCTCTTTGATATGGGAAGATATATCCCGGAAACTCATACCAAGACCGTACATGCCAAGTATCTTCTTCTCAAGGCTGTCGGCCAGGATCGTCTCGCGCTTGCGGACCAACGAGGGCTCAAAACTTGACTGGCGGTCGCGGGAAGTCGTGATGTCAAGCTCCCCATCGGATGTCTTCAGCCGTTTGGTCTGCTTGCCGTTGCGGCGGTTACCGCTAGCCCGTTCCTCCTCGTCAAGGTGGGCGTCCAGTTCCGCTTCAAGCGCAGACTCCAGAAACTTCTTTAGTAGCGGCGCAAAAGCCCCATTCTTCCCATAAAGTGAATCCCCGCTGCGTAGCTGGCGCAACGCAGCCGTTTTCATCTCTTCGTAATCGAATTCTTCTTGCTTTTTTTCTCTCATTTTAAACTGTGACTAAGTTAACATTTATAACTCTTGACACAGTTTGTTTTACAGTCTC
>NZ_JAMXAY010000133.1 GCF_025460835.1 Parapedobacter soli
CTGCCATCGAACACGAACGGGGGTTTCATCATGTGGTCCTTGATGCGGTGCCAGTCGTAGGTTTTGAACTCGTCCCACTCGGTGAGCACGGCAATGGCGTGCGCCCGGTCGGCCGCATCGTAGGGGTCGTTCACCACGGTCACCAGCCTCCGGTTGTCTTCCGGGCTGCGCGTGCCGAGGTAGTCCAGGTCGGCATACACCTGCTCGGCACCCACCTTCGGGTCGTACACCACGATCTGTGCCTCCTCGTTCAGCAGTGCGTCGGCCACGTAGATGGCCGCCGACTCGCGCGTGTCGTTGGTGTCTTTCTTGAAGGCCCACCCCAGGAAGGCGATCTTCTTGCCCGACACGGTGTTGTACATGGTCTGCACGATGTTGTCGGCGAAGCGGCGCTTCTGGTGGTCGTTCATGGCAATCACCTGTTCCCAGTAATGGGCCACCTCGTGCAGGCCGTAGCTGCGGGCGATGTATACCAGGTTGAGGATGTCTTTCTGGAAGCAGGAGCCGCCGAAGCCCACGGAGGCCTTCAGGAACTTGGGGCCGATGCGGCTGTCGGTGCCGATGGCACGGGCTACCTCATCCACGTTGGCGCCGGTCTTTTCGCACAGCTCGGAGATGGCGTTGATGGACGACACCCGCTGGGCCAGGAAGGCGTTGGCCGTGAGCTTGGACAGCTCCGAGGACCACAGGTTGGTGGTGAGTATCCGCTCGCGCGGTACCCAGGCCGCATAGACATCCACCAGTGCCTGTACCGCTTCGGCATCCTCACCGCCGATCAGCACCCGGTCGGGGCTGTGCAGGTCGGCGATGGCCGTGCCCTCGGCCAGGAACTCCGGGTTGGACAGGATGTGGAACTCCACGCCGTTGCCCGTGTTGTGCAGGATGCTCTTGAGCGTCTCGGCCGTACGCACGGGCAGGGTCGACTTCTCCACCACGATCTTGTCGCTGGTGGCCACCGAGGCAATCTGGCGGGCGCACAGCTCGATGTACTTCAGGTCGGCTGCCATGCCCTTGCCCTTGCCGTAGGTCTTGGTGGGCGTGTTCACCGAGATGAAGATCATGTCGGCGGCGGCAATGGCCCCGTCAACGTCGGTGGAGAAGAACAGGTTGCGCCCGCGGGCCTCTGCAACCACCGCATCAAGCCCCGGCTCGTAAACCGGCAGCTTGGAGAGGTCTTCATCGTTCCAGGCGGCAATGCGATCGGCGTTGATGTCAACAATCGTAACGGTGATGTCCGGGCACTTCTGCGCAATCACAGACATGGTCGGGCCGCCAACGTAGCCGGCACCGATACAGCATATATTTTTTATCTTCAT
>NZ_JAMXAY010000134.1 GCF_025460835.1 Parapedobacter soli
TTGTAATACTCCCCTAATCCTGGGCCAGCGGTTTAGTTAAAATTTACTTAATTTTACTAAACGTTATGACTAAACAAACAAGGCGTAAATTCAGCGCGGAATTCAAGGCCAAGGTTGCCCTGGAGGCCATTAAAAATCAGAAGACGCTGGCTCAGCTCAGCCAGCAGTTTGAAGTGAATCCGATTACGATTTCAAAGTGGAAATCGGAGTTTTTGGAGAACATGGCAGTTGTTTTTGACCGTTCCAGTGGCAAACAATCCGATGCTTCGGAGAACCTTGATCCGCTCTATGCACAGATCGGGCAGCTGAAGGTGGAGCTGGACTTTTTAAAAAAAAGTGCCAGGAAATTGGGCATACCCGAGAAAGAATGGAAGCCATAAGACCTCATAAATCGCTGTCTGTACGCAGACAGTGCTCGTTGCTGCAGGTTCCCAGGAGCTCTTTGTATTACCGTCCGGTCCAGGAAAAGCCCGAGAACGTGAAAATGATGCGCATGATGGATGAGCATTTGCTGGATCATCCGACCGAAGGAGTTTTGTCCATGGTTGACTTGTTGAGAGACAAAGGCTATGCAGTAGGTCCCAAGCGGATCCGGCGTTTATTTCGACTGATGGGCTACCAGGCCATTTACCGTAAGAAGAATCTCACCAAAGGTGCAATGAAGGCTTTCATACGGCCTTACCTGCTCAGAGGACTGAAGATCGAACGGGCCAATCAGGTTTGGTGTGTGGACATCACCTACATCCCCATGGCAAAAGGCTTTATGTATATGGTAGCATTTATCGACGTGTACAGCCGGAAGATCGTCGGCTGGGGCATCAGTAATAGCATGACCAAGAAGTGGTGTCTGGACGTGCTGCATGATGCCATTACTCAAAACGGAAAGCCAGAAATCATCAACTCCGATCAGGGGTCGCAGTTTACCAGCTCCGCATGGATCCACTATTTGGAGGAACAAAACATACGGATATCCATGGATGGCAAAGGAAGAGCTACCGACAATACCTGGATTGAACGGTTCTGGAAAAGCCTCAAACAAAACTATGTATACCTGAATCCATGCGATACCGGCCTTGAACTCTTTGAGGGAGTGCAGACCTATATCGCCTATTACCACCAGAAAAAACACCAAGGAATAAAAAAGAAACCAGAGGAAGCTTTTAGAGATTCAATGAACAAAAATGCAGCGTAATCAATGAATAATATTAACTTAGCATACTGAACCTTTGGCCCAAAGAATGGGGAGTATTACA
>NZ_JAMXAY010000135.1 GCF_025460835.1 Parapedobacter soli
CATTGCTGTCCCATTAAAATCTGAAATTGTTCTTTGAAATATTTGAAATATAGTTAGTTACAGAGGTTTTTAGACCGAACGGACTTGAAAACATAGTTTTGCGTCAGATGAATCCGACAGTCTATGTTTCAAGATAAATATGTTTTTGCCCAGTTGGCCTCGTTCCTTAACCGCAGTAAGTTTAATCGTATCGTAGCCAAGTATAATGGCGACAAGTATGTGAAGCACTTCACCTGCTGGAACCAGTTGCTTGCTTTGATGTTCGGACAACTTTCCAACCGTGAAAGTCTCCGGGATCTGGTGATCGCACTTGATGCCCACCAATCCAAATGCTATCATCTGGGAATGGGCAAGAATGTCTCCCGATCATCGTTGGCCAGAGCTAATCAGGATAGGGACTACCATATCTTTGAGGAGTATGCCTACTACTTGGTCAATCGGGCTAGAGAGACCAGATCCACCAATATCTTCGAGTTGGGTGGAAACGTGTATGCTTTCGATTCGACAACCATCGATCTCTGCCTTTCCGTGTTTTGGTGGGCAAAGTTCCGCAGGAGAAAGGGTGGTATCAAAGTACACACATTGTATGATGTGGAAACGCAGATACCGGCATTCTTTCATATTACCGAAGCCTCCGTTCACGATTCAAAGGCTATGAAAGAAATCTCTTATGAATCAGGTTCATACTATATATTTGACCGGGCTTACAACAACTTTAAAATGTTGTATAAGATCCATCAGATAGGAGCTTACTTCGTGATCAGGGCAAAGACTAATCTGCAGTACAAAGCCATCAAATGGAAACGCAGATTGCCCAGGAATGTGCATTCCGATCTGACGATAGCATTGACCGGATTTTACCCGAAACAGTACTATCCCGGAACACTTCGGCTGGTCAGATACTGGGATGAACAACAGGAAAGAGAGTTCGTCTTTCTGACCAATGCCACCCATATATCAGCCCTGCAGATTGCAGATCTTTACAAGAACCGCTGGCAGGTAGAACTGTTCTTCAAGTGGCTGAAACAGCACCTTAAAATCAAAAAGTTTTGGGGCACTACCGAGAACGCCGTCCGGATACAAGTCTATGCCGCCATCTGTACCTACTGCTTGGTGGCCATCGTTCAGTACGACATGAAACTGGACAGAAGTACTTACGAAGTGCTACAGATATTAAGCATCTCATTGACCGATAAAACGAACCTGAGAGAACTCTTTAGCAAAACTAAATTTCAATATAACAAAG
>NZ_JAMXAY010000136.1 GCF_025460835.1 Parapedobacter soli
AGAGGCGCACTCCGTCAGTTACTGGCGGAGCCGTCTACTCGATTGGCGGTAGTTTTTTTTATTCAATTCTCCTTAATACCCCCTTTAATTTTGCTTCAACTCCAAGATTATCAAAAAGTTTTTCAGTCAATGTTAATGTCTTCTTGAAAGCTGTTTTAATATCTGTCGGATCTAATTCTGATGTTGTCTCCTGAAATAACGAATACCAATCTGGGTCTATGTCTTTTTCCAAGCTTTTTGTTGGACTTTCCCAATGTTTGGTTTGGTATGTTTCAATTCTTATTAACCAAAGTAAATATTTTTGAACATTTGATAAGCTTTGGTAAGCGTGAGCAAATTCCTGTCGTTTAATTAAGTTGCTTGTTGTAAGTAAAACATTCAACAATGATTGGCTCAACCACAGGATATTTTCATTTGTTGTTCGATCAGGTACTTTAGTTTTTATTTCTTTGAGCGTGTTAGTCAATAAATCTTCTTTATCTACTAAAATCATCTTGTCAAAGTCGCTAAACTCTACCAAACCGTCCCACGATTTGATAACTTCCATTTGGTCGTTTGTCAAAAAATGAAACTCCCCCCTTATCATATTTTCAAAAATGGCAACTTCACTTCCATACTCGTTGGTAAAATATAATGCCAAAGGATGAATTTGGCTTACCCAATTTTCAGCGGAAAAATTTTCTTTATCCTTCAAGAAGATGTAGAATTCAATATCTGAATATTTGTCCCCTTCATTTTTGGTAAATGACCCGTACATAAATACGGCAGAAATATTTTTATCATTTTGAGCTATTGACTTTGTTTTGTCAATCATTTGTAACTGTGTCATTTTCTAATTTTTTAATATTAACAATCGCCCTTTCTACTTTGCGTATTAAAGGATATTTCAATTCTTATTCTATCTTACAGTTACTTATAGCTTCATTTTCTTGAATGTTTTTCGTTGTTAATTGTTTCTTCAAATTACCGCCAACGGTTCGGGGCTTTGCGAGGGAGCGGATTTTATGCACAAACGCTCAATCGAAGAACCGAACTACAAATTTAGCAAAAAGTTTCATACGAAGCACTTAACCCGCTCTCTTGCAAAACCCTTGTGTGTGCCCTGCATATGCAGGACACACCCCGAAAGCTTTTCAA
>NZ_JAMXAY010000137.1 GCF_025460835.1 Parapedobacter soli
CACACCGATTTGGAACTGACCGCTATGTTGACCATCGAGAAAGCAAACATCACCGGCATCACGCTCGAAGACGGCACCTTCACCTATGACGGTTCCGAGCGATCGCTGGCCATCACCGGCGACCTGCCCGACGGTACCGCGGTCAGCTATACTAACAACACCCGCACGGATGCCGGAACACAACAGGTGACCGCCACCATTACCGGCGACAACCACGAAACCTTGGTGTTGGAAGCCACGCTGACCATTGAGAAAGCTGAAATCACCGGCATCACGCTCGAAGACGGCACCTTCACCTATGACGGTTCCGAACGATCGCTGGCGATCTCGGGCGACCTGCCCGACGGCACAGCGGTCAGCTATACTAACAACACCCGCACGGATGCCGGAACACAACAGGTGACCGCCACCATCACGGGCGACAGTTACGAAACGTTAGTGTTAGAATCCACGCTGACCATTGAAAAAGCAAACATCACCAGCATCACGCTCGAAGACGATACCTTCACCTATGACGGTTACGAGCGATCGCTGGCCATCACCGGCGACCTGCCTTCGNCACGGGCGACAGTTACGAAACGTTAGTGTTAGAATCCACGCTGACCATTGAAAAAGCAAACATCACCAGCATCACGCTCGAAGACGATACCTTCACCTATGACGGTTACGAGCGATCGCTGGCCATCACCGGCGACCTGCCTTCGGGGGCATCGGTATCCTATTCGGGCAATGGCCAGACGGTTGCAGGCACGTACGAGGTTACTGCGGTTATCGACGGCGGTGCCAACTACGGGGACCTAGAGCTGGAGGCGACCTTGACGATCGCGCCATTGGGAATCACGGTTACCGCGTCAGATCAGACGAAATCGTTCGGTGCGGACGACCCGGCATTGACCTATTCGTTCACGCCGGAGCTGATTATAGGTGACGCCTTCACCGGTGGCCTCGACCGGGCGGAAGGTGAAAACGTGGGTGCTCACGCCATTACGCAGGGCGACCTCGCGCTGGGCAGTAATTACGAAATTAGTTTTGAGGCAGCGACACTGACGGTGCTTCCGGCTACGCGTACACTGGACTTCCCGGCACTGCCGGAGAAAACATAC
>NZ_JAMXAY010000138.1 GCF_025460835.1 Parapedobacter soli
ACTGATTCTCCGCAAACGCACCTAATATTTTTAGTATATTAGCGGGTGTAAAAAGCAGGAATTATGAACATATTCAGTTTTACGGCTCATTTCGGTTCGGAGGAAGATTGCCGTTTACATTTCAAGGCTCAGCGTGACAGGGAAGGTGTTGTCTGCAAGCGGTGCGGTGGCAGCTCCCATTATTGGTTACAGGGCAAATGGAGTTATGAATGCAAAGGATGCCGTTTCCGTACCTCCTTACGCAGCGGTACGATCATGGAGAGCTCCAAGCTGCCCTTTTTGGTCTGGTACAAAACCATGTTCCTGATGAGCTGCACCAAGAAGGGTTTCTCGACCAACGAGATACAGAAGCAATTGGGGTTGAAGCGTTACGAGCCGGTATGGGCGATGGTGCACAAGCTCCGCAAAGCGATGGGCAACCGGGATGCCCGGTATACGCTGGAAGGGATGATAGAACTGGATGAGGGCTATTTTTCGGTGGCCAGCAAGGAGATTGAACGGGGCAAGGGAACACGCGGCCGTGGAGCCGAGGGCAAGCAGAACGTTGCGGTGATGGCCGAAAGCACCCCGCTGGAAGATATCGAAACGGGCAAAAAGGAGAAGCATGTGCGCTATTTCAAGGCCCGGGTGCTGGATAGCCACCAAAGTGAAGGTATCAACGAGCTGGTCAGGGACTGCATGGAGGATGAGGCTATCGTCTTTTCGGACAAAAGCACCTCTTACGTGGATATCTCCGATCTGGTGGAACTGCACGTCACCGAGAAATCGGACGCCAAAACCACCAAGGAAACCCTGAAATGGGTACATATCGCCATCAGCAATGCAAAACGGACATTATTGGGCAATTACCATAAAATCAAAAGGAAGTACCTCCAGCTGTACCTCAACGAGTTCATTTACAAATTGAACAGAAGGTATTTCGGAGACAAATTATTTGACAGACTGGTCATTGCAAATATAACAGGTGCGTAAACGGATAATCAGA
>NZ_JAMXAY010000139.1 GCF_025460835.1 Parapedobacter soli
GCTACGCGTACACTGGACTTCCCGGCACTGCCGGAGAAAACATACGGCGACGCAGACTTTGACGTCGGTGCGGAAGCCAGTACCGGGGAGACCGTCAGCTATACGAGCAGCAACCCCGATGTGGCGGAAGTGACGGCCGATGGCGAGATTGCCATTATCGGTGCCGGCGAAACGACCATCACGGCAACGGTGCCGGAGAACGCGAACTACAGCAGCCGGCCGGAGGTGAGCCGGTCGCTGACCGTCCGCAAAGCCCGCCAGACGATTACGCTGGATGGCCCGGCCGAAGTGAACCGTGACGCGGGCAACATTGAATTGACCGCCTTTAGCACGAGCGGATTGCCGGTAGTACTCAATGCCGACAATAATGAGGTGGCTACATTGGAAGGTACCACGCTGAGCATCCTGCGACTGGGCAGGGTAACCATTACGGCCACACAGGATGGCGACGCTAATCACGAAGCGGCCGAGCCGGTGACACTGACCATCCGGGTGATGGACCCCACGTCTGACCTGCCGGTACGCGTGCATCCGGCAGTATCGCCAAACGGGGACGGGATCAACGATTACCTGATCATCGAAGGAATCCGGGACTATCCCGACAACCGGGTGACCCTCTTCAACCGGAATGGTACGCTGTTGTGGGAAGCCAGTGGCTACGACAACAACCGGGTGGCCTTCCGCGGCATGAGTACGGGGCAGCTACTGCTGCCAGCCGGCACGTATTTCTACATCGTGGAGGTGAGGGACGGCGATACATGGAAGCACAAGAAAGGGTATTTTGTGTTGAGGTATTGATTGTTAGGCAACAGACGCTAGACAATAGACAAGAGACAATAGACAAGAGACAACAGACAAGAGACAACAGACAGGAGACAACAGACGCTAGACATTAGACAACAGACCATGAAACGGAGTTTATTCATCATATTGGCAGGGTTATTTGTGAGCCTTGAGTTACCCGCACAGCAACCCCTCACACA
>NZ_JAMXAY010000014.1 GCF_025460835.1 Parapedobacter soli
GTTATTTGTGAGCCTTGAGTTACCCGCACAGCAACCCCTCACACATACGCAACACGGGCAGCTGCGCACGGTGGTGAACCCTGCCGCAAGCCTGATGCAGCTGGGTGGCGAGGTATCAGTAATCGGCCGGAGGCAATGGGTGGGCATCGAAGGCGCGCCAACGGTATTCTGGGGCAGCGGACATATCGGGTTCGAAGGAATCGGATCGACGGCGGGGCTGAACATCCGGCATGAAAGCCTTGCCGTGGAAAAACTGACCGAAGCGAGTGTGTTTTTCGCCAAGTCGGTCCGGATTTCCGAAAACGAATACCTGGGGCTGTCGCTGAATGCGGGATTCAGCTACCTCGACGGCCGCTTTTCACAGCTGGACCCCATGGATCCGGCGTTCCAGGAGGACATCCGGGAAACGGATGCGTTGGTGGGCTTCGGCGTGATGCTGTACCGCCCGGAGCGCTACTATGTGGGCCTATCGCTGCCCCGATTGATGCTGGGTAACCTCGGGTTGACCGGCGACAGCCGGTATCAATTTACCAACGTTTACCACCTCACCGCCGGGGCGCTCTTCCACCTGGGGCCAGACTTCCAGTTCCGGCCCTCATTACTGGTTACCTACTCCGAAAGTCTGCGGCCACAGGCGGAAGCCTCGGCGATGTTCTTCGTCAAGGAGGTGTTCGGCATCGGCGCAAACGTGCGCACGTATGGGGAGATTGCAGGCATGGCACAATTCAATTTCCCGCGTTTCGGCTTGGGTTACAGCTATCAGTTCAATCCGGGCAGTGAACCATTGAACAGGCGTATCAACAACACAACACACGAAATCGGGCTGAGCTATCGATTTGCCGCGGGTGCCGGACTGCTTTGACGTCGTTGGTCGGGCAGGTGATTACTTTCGTAGAATTTTCTCCATGGCCTTTCCTTTGGCCAGCTCGTCGATCAACTTGTCCAAATAACGGATTTTTTGCATCAAGGGTTCCTCGATTTCCTCGACCCGGTAGCCGCAGATCAGACCCGTGATTTTTGATGCATTTGGATGGATTTGCGGCGCTTGGTTGAAGAACGTTTCAAAGTTGGTTTTGTCGTTGATGTGCTGCGTTAGGCTTCGTTCGTCGTATCCGGTAAGCCAATGGATGATTTCGTCTACTTCAGCCTTGGTTCGGCCTTTCCGCTCGGCTTTGTTAAGGTAATGGGGATAAACACTTGCAAACGACATGTTGTATACCTGCTGTAAATTGTCTGCCTTGTTAGCCATTGATTATCCATTTGATTCAGGTTTAAATTTCCAGATTTTTATTGATATACGCAAATGGTTCCATGTATGGGTGAGGGCGATCGTTGATTAGCTATGAAGTTTTGCTCATGAGCTTTGGAGCGTTGTTAATGAACAACAGCACCTTTTAAACGATAACGGTTCTTCACCGTATCACCTACCGCTTATCCAGCGGAATGTAATCGCGTCTTGTACTACCTGTATAGATCTGCCGGGGACGTCCGATCGGCTCCTTGTTCGCTTTCATCTCTTTCCACTGTGCAATCCAGCCGGGTAAACGTCCCAATGCGAAAAGTACGGTGAACATATCGGTGGGGAAACCCAGTGCCCGGTAAATGATACCCGAATAGAAGTCGACATTAGGGTAAAGCTTCCGGTCTACAAAATACTGGTCTTTCAGTGCTGCCTCTTCCAGTTCTTTTGCGATATCCAATACCGGGTCGTCGATGCCCAGTTTCTCCAGTACATCATCACACGCCTGCTTGATGATTTTGGCTCGGGGGTCGAAGTTTTTGTATACGCGGTGCCCGAAGCCCATCAGGCGGAAAGGGTCTTTTTTATCTTTTGCTTTGGCAATCCACTTGGCACTGTTCCCACCGTCTTTACGGATGTTTTCGAGCATTTCGATAACGGCTTGGTTCGCGCCGCCATGCAAAGGGCCCCAAAGGGCCGAGATACCCGCAGATATGGAAGCATAAAGGTTGGCATTTGAGGAGCCAACGATGCGTACTGTAGATGCCGAGCAGTTCTGCTCGTGGTCGGCATGCAAGATCAGCAGTTTGTGCATGGCGCGGACAACGGCAGGATCTATTTTGGTGTCTTCGGTAATCTGGCCGAAGGTCATGTTCATGAAGTTGTGGACGTAGTTGAGCTCATTACGCGGGTATATTACCGGATGGCCTAGTGATTTCTTATATATCCACGATACGATGGTTGGCATTTTTGCCAACAACTTCATAATAGTCAGATTTTCTTCTTCCTCACTGGGGTTTGGATCGAGCGATTCGGGATAAAAAGCAGATAACGCCCCCACCAGGCAAGAAAGCTGCCCCATGGGGTGCGACTTCGACGGGAAACCGTCAAAGAATTTCTTCATATCTTCGTGGATGAGCGTGTGCCTGCTGATTTTGGCCCTGAAATCTGTCAATGTGTCGGGCGCCGGCAAATCGCCATATATCAGCAAATAGGCCACTTCCAAAAACGTAGACTGCTCCGCAAGCTGCTCAATCGGATACCCGCGGTAGTGCAATACTCCTTTCTCACCATCCAAAAAAGTAATCGCACTTTGCGTGGCACCGGTATTCTTGAAACCGGGATCGAGCGTAACTGCACCCGTTACGTCACGCAGTTTCGAAATGTCGATGGCCTGTTCGTTTTCCGTACCCGTAATGACGGGTAATTCGTGAGATTTACCGTTTATTGATATGGAAGCTTTTTCTGACATATTTTTTTGGATGAAGTGCAAACATAGATAAATTAGCGTTTATATGCAACTTATTATGCCGTAAATGACGCTTAATTTACCTGCATTACGAGGCCCTGTGTAAGGCCTGTCGTTCCTCGTTATCCGTTAAACTGCGACATTGTCAGATCTACGCCGATATTGATGAAGCTATTGATGATTTGGGTGGAGCGGTCGATAAGGGCCGGCAGTTCTGCAAGTTCATCGTCATCGAAACCGCTAAGTACGTAATCGACCTGGCGGCCTTTCGGGAAATCGCTCCCGATGCCGAAGCGGAGCCGTGGGTACCCTTGCCCGCCGCACAATGCCTCGATACTCTTCAATCCATTGTGTCCGGCACTGCTGCCTTTGGGACGGAGCCTGATCTTGCCAAAAGGTAGTGCAATTTCATCGACGATGACCAATACGTCTTGCAAGGGGATTTTTAATTCATGCATCCAATAGTTGACCGCTTTGCCGCTCAGGTTCATGTAGGTGGTGGGTTTGATAAGGTAAACGCTGTTGCCACGCTGGCGGTATTCGGTATAGTAAGCGTATCGTAGGGTGGAAAAACTAGCGTCCGCCTGCTTGGCCAGTTCATCAGCAATCATGAAGCCAATGTTGTGTCTGGTGTCTGCGTATTCGTGGCCGATGTTACCGAGGCCGACAATCAACTGTTTCTTTGAAGCCATATCCGTGCAAACATACAATTATTTGTGTTTTACCAATTAAAAAAGCACCAGCGTGATGGGCTGATGCTCTTCTATTTTTCCTATGTTGATTACCGAACCTTACTTGGTAGCCTTCGCGGCTTCTTGTTCTGCTTGGCGCAACGCACGTGACATGATAACCGATACGATGGTATCGTCACCATTGTTGAGTACTTTGCCGTTTTCAACTTGCACATCCTCCACACGGACGGAACTGCCTACCTCAAGGGTATCGATGTTTACCTCGATGTATTGCGGTAAATTGTTCGGGAGTGCTTTAACGCGTAGGCTGCGGAGTTTTTGGACTAATTTACCACCAACTTTAACCCCGGGTGAAACACCAACAAGTTTGATGGGGATGTTCAACGCAACCTCTTTACCGTCGCTCAGCTCCAGGAAGTCAACATGGCGCACTTGGTCGGTAAGTGGATGGAACTGGGCGTCTTGTAGGATCGCCTTGAATTTTTTACCCTCGATGTCGAGGTCGACGAAATGAACATCCGGTGTATAGATAACCGGCTTCAAATCAGTTGCGGACACAGAAAAGTGGTATTGTTCTTTCCCACCATAGAGTACTGCTGGTACCTTACCTTGGTAGCGCAGCTCTTTCGCGTCGCGTTTCCCTACGTTCTTTCTTGAAGAACCGCTAATAGCAATTGATTTCATTGTTTTTTATTTAAAAAATTGAGGATGCAAAGGTATGCAATGTTTTCATATTTCGAAAACGAATCCGTTAAAGTTTTGTCCGCCTGTAGCTCCACGCTAATTTATAGCGTTAGTCCACTTTGAATAGATTACTGATGGAGCCATGTTCATTGACATTCTTGATCGCACTCGCGAATAGACTGGCTGTTGAAAGCACTTTGATTTTTTCGCTTTGACGTTTCAGAGGGATGGTATCTGTGACAATCAGTTCGGTCAACTGCGATTTTTCGATCGTATCGTAGGCTTCGCCCGAAAGGACGGGGTGGGTACATACGGCGCGTACGCTGGCGGCACCATTTTCCATAATAAGGGATGCCGCTTTGGATAACGTGCGGGCCGTATCGCAGATGTCATCAATCAATACGATATCCTGGCCGGTCACATCGCCGATGATCGACATGGACTCGATTTCGTTTGCCCGTTTGCGCTGCTTGTCGCAGATGACGACTTCGGCGTTGAAATATTTCGCAAATGTGCGTGCGCGGTACGAACCGCCCATATCCGGTGAGGCGATGGTAAGGTTGGGGAGGTTTAGCGACTTGATGTGCGGTACGAAAATCACCGATGCATCCAGGTGATCTACCGGAATGTCAAAAAACCCCTGGATCTGTGCCGCGTGGAGGTCCATGGTCATGAAACGGTGTGCGCCGGCGGCTGTAATCAGGTTGGCGATCATTTTCGCGCCGATGGCCACACGGGGTTTGTCTTTGCGGTCTTGGCGTGCGAATCCGAAATACGGTACTACCGCGGTGATGTAATGTGCCGAGGCTCGCTTGGCAGCATCGATCATTAATAACAGCTCGAACAAGTTGTCGCTCGGCTGGTTTGTCGACTGGATGAGGAACACGTCGCATCCGCGGACCGATTCATTATAGAATGGCTGGATTTCACCGTCGCTAAACCGCGAAACGGTCATTTCGCCGAGGTCTTTGCCGTAGGCGACTGCTATTTTTTTGGCTAATTCGATAGCGCCGGTGCCTGAAAAGAGCTTCACCGGATTGAATTGCAATGGCATGGTGTTGTAGTTGTTTTGAGGGTCAGCAATGGATTGGGGTATTGTAATATTCTTGCGATAAATATACGTTAAAAAATTACGGATTGCCAAGTGACAATCCGTAATTTTCTTTTTGTTGCCCGACCAGGATTCGAACCTAGACAAACAGAACCAAAATCTGTCGTACTACCATTATACTATCGGGCAATCCGAACTGTTTTACCACCCTTTCGAATGGGTTTGCAAATATAGGAGGAAGGAATAATTAATGCAAAAATATTTTGTTTTTTAGTAGAATGCCCTGATTGCATGCACAATGTGTTAAAAATCTAAATATTATGTCGCTCTTATCAGACTATTCTTTATTTTCGGGGCGTGAATTTTCAGGGAACGTACGCGAAAAATGATATGAACTACAATAAAATCAATAACATTTTGGGTTGGGTGTGTGGTTTGATCGCCATGATTGTCTATGTAATGACCGTGGAGCGGACCACCAGTTTTTGGGATACGGGCGAGTTTATCGCTTCCGCTTATAAGATGCAGATCGTACACCAGCCGGGTGCCCCGCTCTTCCTGATGCTACAGAATGTTTTTTCGAACCTTGCTTTCGGCAATCCGGAGCGGATAGCCTATTGGATGAATATTGGTTCGGCTGTATCCAGCGGACTCACCATTTTGTTTTTATTTTGGACCATCACCGCATTAGCAAGGAAAGTGGTATGGAAGCCGGGGACGGAACTTTCCCAAGCAGGGCTAATCCAGATTATGGGTGCCGGAGCGGTCGGAGCATTGGCATATACCTTCACAGATACCTTTTGGTTTTCTGCAGTTGAGTCGGAAGTCTATGCGATGTCGTCACTCTGCACGGCGGTGGTATTCTGGGCCATCCTCAAATGGGAAGCACACGCCGACGAACCCCGTGCAGATAAGTGGTTATTGTTCATTGCGTATATCATGGGGCTCTCCATAGGTGTACACTTATTGAATCTCTTGGCTATCCCAGCCATTGCACTGGTTATTTATTTCCGCCGCACAAAACAAGCTGCCAGTGGAGGGGCTATCAAAGCATTGCTCATCGGCTGTGTGGTGGTAGCCATCGTCTTGTGGGGGATTATCCAATACCTTATTAAGTTTGCCGCTTATTTCGATTTGTTTTTCGTGAACACATTGGGCATGGGCTTCGGTACCGGTGTAGTAGTGTTCGCACTGTTGGTGCTCGGCGGAACGGCGTATGGGATATGGTATTCCATCCAAAAGGTTAAACCGTTGCTTAATATTATCCTCTTATCATTTGCATTCATCTTATTTGGCTACAGCTCATTCACCATGATCCTTATCAGGGCTAAAGCCGACCCGACGTTGAATAACAGCGACCCCGATAATGCATTTTCATTTCTCAGCTACCTCAACCGCGAACAATACGGCGATAACCCCCTTATAAAAGGGCCTTACTTTGATTCGCGACCTATTGATATAAATTACGGAAGTAACATCTACCGTAAGGGTGCGGAAAAATATGAAGTGGCGGGGCGCAACTTCGACTATGTGTACGACCGGGAGACCGTATTCCCGCGTATCCACAGTAGCCGGGAGACGTCGCATCAGCAATATTACCGCAATTACCTGAACCTCGGTGAGAATGAACAGCCGACCTTCGGCGATAACCTGCGTTTCTTCTTCAGCTACCAGGTGGGGCATATGTATGGCAGGTATCTCCTTTGGAATTTCGTAGGCCGGCAGAATGACCAGCAGGGTCATGGCGACTTCACCACTGGCAATTGGATCAGCGGCATCAAGTTTGTCGACCAATTGCATGTGGGTGGACAGAATGCACTACCCGAATCATTGAAGTCTGACCCCTCGCACAACCGCTTTTATTTCTTGCCACTCATATTGGGGCTGATCGGTGCCTTCTGGCATTTCAAACGCCGTCAGAAAGACGCTGGTGTGGTGGGCTTATTGTTTTTCTTCACCGGATTGGCAATCGTGCTTTACCTCAACCAAAACCCACTGCAGCCCCGGGAGCGCGACTATGCGTATGCGGGATCATTTTACGCATTTGCCATTTGGATCGGCTTGGGAGTGATCGGTATCAGCGAATGGCTAAAGAAGCTCAACGGGAAAGCTGCCGCGTGCGTGGCAACGGCCATCGGTCTGCTGGCCGGGCCTATTATCCTTGCCAACGATGGTTGGGACGACCATGACCGTTCGCAAAAATACCTTGCCCGCGACATCGCCAAAAACTACCTGGAGTCTTGTGCGCCTAATGCTATTTTATTTACTTATGGTGATAACGATACCTACCCGCTGTGGTACGCACAGGAGGTAGAAAATGTTCGCCCAGATGTGAGGGTGGTAAACCTAAGCTTGCTCAGCGCTGATTGGTACGTACGCCAGATGACGAAGAAGGTGAACGAGGCCGACGGGCTACCGATCAACATCCCTGAGGAAAAGTACGTAAAAGGGGTGCGCGATGTTATTTATTATCAGGATGCCAAAATCCCCGGGGCAGTGGAATTGAAAGACATCGTGGCACTCATGCTTTCGGACAACCCGAACGATAAGCGGCCGATGCAAAGCGAACAGCCGGAAAATTTCCTGCCTACCAAAAACTTGCGGTTAACAATCGATAAGGAAGCTGTTATCGGAAATGATGTGGTGCCGGAAGCCTGGCAGGACAGTATCACAGACGTTATGCAGTGGACGTATAACCGAAATTACGTATCGCGGGCAGAATTGGCTATTATGTCGATTTTGGTCAACAATAAATGGGAGCGGCCGGTTTATTTCGCCAGTACGGTTCCGAGTGAAAACTTCATGGGACTGGACGACTATCTCGTTTCAGAAGGGTTTGCCCTTCGGCTGATGCCGATAGCTATGCAGCCCAATACGTCGCAGGGGCTGGTGAATGCGGAAGCGGTCTATGACAATGCGATGAACAAATATGTGTGGGGCAATATCAAGGATGCTTCATATATCGATCCGGAATCCTATCGGATGATTAGCTTGATATTGAATAATATATATGCTATGCCAGCCGAAGCACTCATCGCATCCGGTAAAAAGGAGCAGGCAAAAGAACTGTTGAACAATGCTTTGGAGTACATGCCGGAACGTATTTACCGCATTATGGACTCGTACGGATATTCGTTCGTCGCAGAGAACCTGTATGCCGTCGGGGAGAACGACAAGGCGAATGCGCTGATTGAGCGGAATGTCGATTACTTGGCAGGCCAGCTCCAATACTATGCCGCAATAGCCGAAACCAAGCCGAACTTGGAGATGCAGAATATCCAATCCAGTATGTTTACCCTGAATCGGTTCGCAGCAGCAGCGCAAGAAAATGGCGAGGATGAGTTGGCAGCGCGCGTATCGGATGTTTTCAGCCAATATGAGACACGTTTTTTCGGCGGATTGCCGACTAGCCCATAGTTGATCCGGTATTGAGGAGGGCGTCGGGGCCTAGCCGACATAGCGGCTGGAGGGGAAGTGGCGGGGTATTACGGGCCCGGGAACCGGTTGTGTTCGACGTAGATGGCCGACTGTGGGACCGGCTGCCATGGCGTGAAAAATATCCCTGTAGCAGCCCTATTAGTGAAAAAAATATAGTAGTTTTGCACCCGTATCCCGTGTTCAATTTGAAAGTTCAGCTCAGATGAAACGATCCATTTTATTGGAAGGCCAAAAGTTCCAAATTACCATCCAGCGGCTGTGCCACCAGTTGATCGAAAACCACGGTGATTTTTCCGATTCCGTTATTGTTGGCATCCAGCCCCGTGGTATCTACTTGGGCCGCCGGATTGTTGAAGAGTTACAGCAGATACCTGGTTTGCCGAATATTGCTTACGGCGAACTGGATATCACTTTTTTCCGCGATGATTTCCGGCGGAAAGATAGTGGCTTGCTTGTGCCCAGCAGTACAAATATGGATTTTATCGTAGAAGGGAAAAAGGTCATTCTGATGGATGACGTGCTGTGGACAGGGCGTACCATACGTGCTGCCATGGATGCATTGCAGGCATTTGGCCGGCCGGAGAAGATCGAGTTATTGGTATTGGTAGATCGCCGGTTTTCAAGGCAGCTACCCATTGAACCCGACTACATCGGCATCCAAGTGGATTCCATCGACTCGCAGCGGGTGATTGTCAGCTGGAATGAAGTGGATTCGTACGATCGGATTGAATTATTGACAGAAAGGAATAATTAGCGCCATCAAAGCGATGGTGCCTCGGATAAAAAATGACAGCATCACCAAGGCAACTGAGTACCAATCATCTGTTGGGAATCAAGGATCTCCAGGCGACCGATATCGAACTTATTTTCGAGACTGCCGACAATTTCAAGGATGTTCTTAACCGGCCGATCAAAAAAGTACCTTCATTACGTGATATCACGATAGCGAATGTGTTTTTCGAGAACTCCACCCGTACGAGGCTGTCTTTTGAATTGGCTGAAAAGCGGTTGTCTGCAGATATCATCAACTTTGCGGCGTCCTCTTCGTCGGTAAGCAAGGGTGAAACGCTTATTGATACGGTGAATAACATATTGGCCATGAAGGTGGATATGATCGTGATGCGCCACCCATACCCCGGTGCCGGTGTTTTCTTGAGCAAACACGTGAACGCCCAGCTGGTGAATGCGGGCGACGGTGCCCACGAACACCCGACACAAGCCTTGCTGGATGCGTTCTCGATCCGGGAGCGGCTTGGAGACGTAGCGGGTAAGAAAGTTGCTATTATCGGGGATATCCTCCATTCACGCGTGGCATTGTCTAACATCCTGTGCCTGCGTAAATTGGGTGCGGAAGTGATGGTGTGTGGACCTACCACTTTAATACCCAGGTATATCGGTTCTTTAGGGGTGAAGGTAGAATATGACTTGCTCGCAGCATTGAAATGGTGCGATGTGGCGAATATGCTACGTATCCAGTTAGAACGGCAGGATATTGCATATTTTCCGTCGTTGCGGGAATACTCCATGCTTTATGGTCTGAATAAAAAAATACTCGATTCGCTCGATAAGGAAATTACCATCATGCACCCGGGGCCGATCAACCGCGGAGTGGAAATCACGAGTGACGTAGCCGACAGCCACCATTCCATTATTTTAGATCAGGTGGAAAACGGGGTTGCTATCCGAATGGCTGTGCTATACCTCCTCGCTGGTAAGCGAGGATAGGGCGCCGCAGTACGTTATCAACATTTGTGGACAACTTTTGAGGAAAACTCTAGCGTTTCCCGCTAATTTAGCGGGTTAAATTGGGTGAGGTGTATTTTATGGCCCTAACTTTGCATAAAAAATAGAAACAGTAGCATAATTTGACGGCATGTTTAATCGGATTTATCAGTTAGTTGTTGCGTTCAGTTTGGTTTCGTCGGTTGCGTTAGCGCAGCAAAGTGCCTGGCAGGAAGTGAACCAGGCATACAAAACGGGGATGGAGTTGTTTGAGAAAGGGAAATATGCGGCTGCCGCTAAACATTTTGATCAGGTAGAAGCTATCCGGATAAAGTCGACATTGCAACAGGATGAACATGTCGAATTGTCCCTGCTGAAAGAAAACGCTCGTTTTTACCAGGCTATATGTGCTTTGGAACTTGGCGAATCGGATGCGGAGAGCCAATTCTTGCGTTATATCAAAGATTACCCGGCAAGTGCCAATGCTAAAGCCGCTTACTTCCAAGTGGGGCGATCATATTTTGCCAAGAAAGATTACGAGCGCGCACTCGAGTGGTTTACCAAATTGGATAGCCGGAACCTGGCTGGCTTGGAGAGTAAAGAATTCCGGTATAAGATGGCGTATTCGTATTTCATGACGGACGATTACGATTCGGCGAAACCACTCTTCGGACAACTGAAGGATGAAGGCGGTATATACCAGGAAGCATCTATCTACTACTATGCTTATTTATGCTACCTGGACCGGGAATTCAAGGTTGCGCTGGCAGAGTTTGAAAAACTGAAAGGTTCGAAAACGTACGAAGCAACGTACCCGTATTACATTACAGCGCTTTATTACCTTGATAACCGGTATGACGACGTACTAGATTATGCGTTGCCGATTTTGGAGCAGACTAAACAGGCCCACGAGACCGACATGTTCCGTATTATAGCAGCTACCTATTTCGCTAAAAACGATTTTGAAAACGCATCTGCATACTACGATAAATTCCAAGCGGACGACCGTGGCCGGACCCAGAATAATCAGGATAGCTACCAGATTGGGTACATCGCATACAAAACGGGCGATTATGAGCGTGCGATTTCGGAATTGGAGAAAATGGAAGAACCGGATGCTTATTATCAAAGCGCGATGATCGCATTGGGCGACGCATTCTTGAAAACAGGTAATAAACAAAGCGCACGCAATGCATTTTTCAGGGCCTCGAAGCTCGACTTTGATCCCGCGCTGAAGGAAGAGGGGTTGTTCAACTATGCAAAACTGTCGTCCGAGCTTGAGTTTCACCAGGTGGCGTTGGAAGCAGCCAAGGAATACTTAGACACTTACCCTAATACGAGAAGACTGGAAGAGGCAAAAACGCTATACGCCGAAACGCTTCTCGGCACCAGTAACTACCGTGCCGCGGTGGATATCCTTGAATCTATTAAAGACCGGGGGCCGGAGGCCGATGCTGCCTATCAGCGGGTTACGTATTACCGGGGGCTCGAATTCTATAATGAACGCGCTTTCGAGAACAGCATCTCCCTGTTCATGAGGTCAGAACAATACCCTATCGATGCACGTATCGAAGCGTTGGCGACCTATTGGAAAGCGGAGGCGATGTATGAGGTGCGCAAATATGGCGAATCGGTCCAGGCGTTTTCGCGTTTCCTAAGGATGCCTGCTGCCCGCCAAACGGATGTATACAGTTATGCAAATTATGCGTTGGCTTATGCCGCGTTCCGTAACAATAGTTTCAATACCGCCGCCAATTACTTCGAGCGTTTCCTTTCAACCGGTGGGAATGCTATCGAGACCAACGTGCGCAATGATGCGATTGCCCGGTTGGGCGACTCGTATTTTTCGATGCGCAATTACAGTCGGGCGATGCAGTATTATGACCGGTTGATTAACAGTAAGGCCCAAAGCCAGGACTATGCGCTCTTCCAGCGTGGTATTATCCAGGGACTGCAGGGCAACAACGAGGCGAAACTTAGTACATTGCGGGCCGTAGTGGAGCAGTTTCCGAATTCCAATTACGCCGACGATGTTGCCTTTGAGGTGCCATACACCTATTTCACGATGGGCGATTATGAAACGGCCATCGATGGTTTGCAACGGATGATCGAGCAGTATCCCCGCAGTAGTTATGCACCGCGTGCACTGATGACGATCGGCCTTGTGCAGTATAACAACGACGAGACGGAGGCAGCCATGGCTACGTTCAGGAAGGTAGTGGAGGAGCATTCTACTACCGATGAAGCCCGGCAGGCCCTGCGTTCCATCGAAAACATCTACCTGGAGCGTGGGGATGCCTCGGGATACATCAATTACGCTACAAGCGCCAATATCGGTGACCTCTCCAAAGAGGAGCAGGACAATCTTTCCTTCCAAGCGGCACATACATTGTTTGCCAGAGGAGAGTATCAGGGAGCGGTGGAAGCCATCAATGCTTACTTTGATAAATTCCCGAATCCGCTCCGGGAAAAACATGCACGGTACATCCGGGGCGTAAGTTACTATCGGACAGGCCACCCGAAAGAGGCATTGCACGACCTCAATATCATCCTGAATGATTGGACCAGCCAATACACAGAAAACACACTGCTCACGGTATCTGAACTATACCTTGGGTTGGAACAATACAATGAAGCTATTGTACATTTGAAGAAACTGGAGCTGACGTCTGAATACAAGGCGAACTATGGCTACGCGGTAAACAACCTGATGCTGTGCTACGACAAAATCGGCGATATGGAGCAGGTCGTTAAGTACGCGGATTTGATCAAGGCTTACGATCGTTCGTCGGAAGAGGATATCGCCAAGGCACACCTGTATACTGCCCGGGCTTTACTAAGGAAAGGTGATGTGGCGCCTGCGATGAAGGAGCTCAACCTTGCTGCGTTGAAGAGCCAAACGGTGACTGGTGCCGAAGCACGGTACCGCGTTGGCCAGTTGCAATATGAAGCGGGCGATTATGACAAGGCCATCGAATCAGCTTTCGATGTCATCAATAACCTGGGCTCTTATGAATATTGGGTGGCCAAAAGCTTTATCCTCCTTGCGGATGCATATGCCGGCAAGGGCGACGACTTTCAGGCAAAGAGCACTTTGGAGAGTATCATCGAGAATTACGAAGGAGAGGATGATATCATCCCGGCGGCCAAGGAACGGCTGGCTAAGTTGAACAGTAAAGGATAAGAGTTTAAACAAGCGATGATAACGCGAGGACCGATCGGCTATAGATATTTGCTTACCGGGGCTTTTTCGGCCTTGCTCGCAATAACTTATGCGCAGGAAGGGGAGAAACAGGATCCCGTTACGATCGATTCTATCGACGTGGTACGCGACTACCGCCCGATGCTGGAGGATGCTGTGAAGGTTCGCCGGAGCCCGGACATGGGCATGGACCGGCAAACACTGGAGACCGAGCTGCGATGGAGTGTCGCCACTGCCTATTTCGTAAAGAGCAAATTCAGAAAACCGTATTACAGTAGATTGCTTGAGCGGCACCCCGATGCAGCGCCAGACAATATCGATAACTACCGGATCGGATACATGGCCTACGAGAACGGTGAATATGAACGGGCAGCTGCCATTTTGAAGCAATTGGAGGAGTCGGATGCCTTTTACCAGGGCTCATTGATAGCGTTGGGTAATATCTACATGGCAGCCGGAGATAAATATGCCGCACAGGATGCGTTTGTCAAGGCATCGGAACTGGACTTTGACCAAGCATTGAAAGTGGATGGCCTGTTTAATTACGCTAAGCTTTTGTTTGAAGCGGATTCCCCGCGGGTTGCCTTGGAAGCCGCCCGCGAATATGTCACTCAGGTACCCTTGGCTGCGGCGCCGGATAGTGAAAAAACGGAAACCCCCGAGACCCTGCTGGCAGAAATCTTGCTAGGCACGAGCAATTTCGAGGCTGCCGTGAATATGCTGGAATTAATCAACAACAGGGATAGGGACGGTGATATGATCTACCAAAAGGTGGCATATTACCGTGGACTGGAATTCTACAATGAGCGAGCATTTGAAAACAGTATTTCCTTGTTTATGAGGTCGGAAGGATTCCCTATCGACCCATTGATAGCTGCCCTGGCTACCTATTGGAAAGCGGAGGCGATGTACGAAGTACGGAAGTATAGGGAAGCGGTGGAGGCATTTTCCCGTTTCCTCCGGATGTCCGCGGCGCCTGAAACGGAAGTGTACGTTTATGCCAACTATGCACTGGCGTATGCGGCATTCCGCAGTAGTAACTTTGACACCGCGGCCAATTATTTCGAGCTCTTTTTGTCGGCCGGTAAAAGTTCGATGGAAGAGAATATACGAAATGACGCTATGGCGCGTTTGGGGGATTCGTATTTATCCTTACGCAATTACGGGCGGGCAACCCAGTATTATGATCGGTTGATTAGCACCGGGGCGCCAAATCAGGACTACGCCCTGTTCCAACGCGGGATTATCCAAGGACTGCAAGGTGACAACCAGGAAAAGATGAATACACTGCGGTCGGTTACCGAGCAATTTCCGAATTCGAATTATGCCGACGATGTGGCCTTTGAAATACCGTATACCTATTTCGTGATAGGCGACTATGATACAGCCATTTCGGGGTTGCGGCAGATGATTGAAAAGTATCCGCGCAGTAGTTATACCCCCCGCGCATTGATGACAATAGGCCTGGTGCAATATAATAAGGGCGACAGTGAAGCAGCAATGGCTACATTTAATAGGGTAGTAGCAGAGTATTCCACCACAGATGAGGCCCGCCAGGCACTACGCTCCATCGAAAATATATACCTGGACAGCGGAGATGCGTCGGGATATGTCGACTATGCGACGAGCTCGAACCTCGGAGACCTGACGAATGCTGAAAAGGATAATCTGGCATTTAGGGCAGCCCAGACGCTGTTCTCCCGGAAACAATACCAGGCAGCAGTAGAAGCTGTAAATGCTTATTTTGACAAATTCCCCAATCCTGCACAAGAGAAACACGCCCGTTACATCCGAGGAGTGAGCTTATACAACGCTGGCTATCCGGAAGATGCACTGCACGACCTGAATATCATCTTGAACGATTGGACCAGCCCGTATACCGAAAAGACGCTGCTTGCGGTAGCAGATTTATATCTCGGATTGGAACAGTATAATGAGGCCATAGTGCATCTCAAAAAATTGGAAATCACATCGGAATACAAAGCGAGCTATGGGTATGCCCTGAATAACCTCTTGGTGTGCTACTATGAAATCGGGGATACCGAACAAGTACTCAAATACGCAGAATTGATTAACGCGTATGATGGATCGGCTGAGGAAGATATTGCCAGAGCCCATCTCTATACCGGTTATGTATTGCTCCAAGCGGATGATCCAGCGAAAGCAACGAAGGAGTTGAATCTTGCAGCGTTGAAGAGCCACGAATCGGTCGGCGCTGAAGCGCAATACAATATCGCCCGTTTGCAATACGAAGCCAAAAGATACGACAAGGCAATCGAAAGTGCCTTCGACGTGATTAACGATCGGTCGCAGTATGACTACTGGGTAGCGAAAAGCTTTATCCTGCTTGCCGATGCCTATGCCGGAAAAGGCGATAGTCTGCAGGCAAAAAGTACCTTGGAGAGTGTCATCGGAAATTATGAGGGTGAAGATGACATTATCCCAACGGCCGAGGAGCGTTTACAGATGTTTAACAATAAGTGATAGGAGTTTTTACGGATTATGATCTTTCAGGAATCAATACGATATCGGTTTTTATTCACCACTGTTCTGTGTGGGGTAGTACTGGTTGGATACACACAGGAGGTAACGCAACGGGATGAGCGGCCCGCTACCATCGACTCCATTGACGTGGTACGCGACTACAGGCCGATTTTGGCCGATGCCGTAAAGATTCGGCAGAGTCCCGACATGACCAATAAGAGGCAATACCAACCCGATTTTAGCTATAGCATCATCGATAAAAAACTCGACATCAATACCGGTACGAAACGGTTGACCATCCAGGAGATGCCCTTTTCACGTACCCAGCAATTGACAAATAATTATGTCAAATTCGGAGCGGGAAACCTTGGAACCATTTTAGGGGAGGTGTACCTTAGTTCGGATTACTGGGTGGATACGCGAGTGGGGGGGTATGTGAAGCATTTGAATCAACAAGGCACATTTGAAGAGCAGAAATTCTCATCGCAACACTTGGGGGTGTTCGGCCGCACAGTGTACGGTCCCATCACGCTCGATGGTGAAGTGGGCTTCAAACGGTACGGTACACGGTTTTATGGCACGGTGGCGGATGCGGATGGTACATCGCTTAACGTCAGCCCGGCTAAGCAGGCATTCAACGATATTTATTTTACGGGGGAGATAACCAGTAACTACGACGACCAAGCGACAGATGCCCTTGTTTATTCAGCGAAAGCAGATGCTTATATCTACAGCAATGCCTTCGAAACAAAGGAAAACTCCTTTGCATTGGCAGGTTACATCAACAAACAGATCAATGCATTTAACGTCGGTCTCAATGTATCGGGAGACTTCACAACGGTAAAAGATGCGTCTTACAACCTTGCTAACCATATCGGCCGTGTCAATCCATATATCCGCTTCCAAGGCCCCAATTACAACATCACGTTAGGCGCCAATTTCGTCGCGGAATTCGGCGACTCCTCACGGACCAATATTTTCCCTTCTGCGGAGGTGGATTTCGCATTGGTTCCGAAATATGCACACCTTTTCGGAGGGATTGGTGGAGATGTGAACAAAACGTCGTTCAAGACACTCTCCGGCGAGAATCCGTGGCTGGCAGCATTGGGAAGTTCAAATGATATCCGCAATGCAGTTGACCGTATGTACGTGTTTGGTGGTATCAAAGGGAATGCCGGCGCAACGTTCGGCTATAAGGTAAAAGCGTTATACCGCCGCGTTGAGGGGATGCCTTTTTATGCTATTGCTCCCGGCAGACCGTATGAGTTCAATCTTTTGTATGAAAGCGGCGAAAACGCCAGTACCGTTATTGGGTTGGAGGGTGAGTTGAATGTCCGTATCTCGGAAGTGGTAACCGTTGGCGGCCGGGTGAACTTCAATGAGTTTGACCTCCAGCAGCAGGAAGAGGCATGGTATACACCGAAGATGCGGATGGCTGCCAATGCCCGTTTCAATATCAGCGATAAACTTTATATCGACGGTGAGCTCCTGTTCCAGGGGCAGACCTACGGGCTGGTGCCCGACGGTAATATTGATTTGTCGGATTATGCCATTACAGAAGTAGGGACCACGGGCATGCGTAAAGCGACTATCCCTTCTTTTGCAGACTTGAGTGCCGGAGCGGAGTACCGTGCTACCGACCGCATTGGGATTTATGTGCGGCTGAATAATATGCTGGGTGCTAATTACGAACGATATCTATTCTACCCCCGTTTGGGCCTGAATGTAATCGGCGGTATTAATTTTTCATTTTGACGTTGTGCGTCGAAGGTGTTAGCTTTGTAGGAGCTTGATTGAGCAAGAAGTGAGAATATGAATTTGGGTGTGAGTATTGCGAGTCTGTTGAGGCGGTACCCAGCGGTAGACGTGCCAGGCATCGGTGTCTTCAAGAGGACCCGTTACCCGGCTTCGTACGACTCCGATCGGTCTACCTTTAATCCACCGGTTGAACACATAGAGCTCGTGGCCGACCAGCCTGCCCATGGGTTTCCTATTACTACCTACTTGAAGGCACAGCAGCAGGTGGATGAGGCAACGGCTGTGGCCATGCTGGAAGCCTCGGTCAATACATTGATGGACACCATCAGCCGGAATGGTGAGGCGCTCTTAGAGGGGCTTGGACACCTGTTTGCTGACGGTGCCTCATTCGTATTCAAGCCATTTGAGGCTAACGGATTAGTTATGGAACCGGTTGCTGCCCCGTTGCCGCCAGACGGTGAGACATTGGATACGGAGCATGCTGGGGAGGTGATAGGCGCCGAATTGATAGGTGCAGATAGCGAAGAAGAACCGGTAGTTCAGCCCGAAGAGACCGAAGCAAATGAAGCTGGCATTCCCGTGAAGCGGCGGAGCCCGTGGATTATGGCAGCAGCGGTCGTGGTAGCACTGTTGATCGGAGCGGGCTTGGTATGGTATTATCAACCGGCCGGGTTTGGTAGTATCATCGCTGGCGATGTAGTCGAACACGGGGCTGGTAGACCAGACGAAGTAAAGCCAGTTATCTCCGGTCTCGGGAATGATTCGGTGGAAGTTGCAGATACTGCGCAGTTAACAGCCATGGCAATCGACGCTGATTCGGTTCAGGTAAATACCAAACCCGAGGTCAATAGCATACCAGCTGAGCCATCGGTAACCTATGAGATTATCGTTGGATCATTTGCTACGATGCGGCAGGCAGATAAATTTGTGGCAGAAATGAAGGCGAAAGGATACGACCTGCATGCAATCGACAGCCGGATGCCGGGTAACCGTAAGAAAATTAGTTGGGGATCATTTGCCACGGAGGAGGAAGCCTACAAGGAATTGGCGCGGGTGCAAAAAACATTTGAACCCGGAGCTTGGATAGCGAAGATAGAACATCAATAACAAATACATAATAATTAAAACAATACAGGAACATCATACGACGATTTATGTTACTTTTACAGCAAGACACCATTTATCCGCTAGATACATTGGCGGGCGCAGCGCAGCAGACGGTAGAACTAGCAAACGAGAAAATAAGCCTCATCGGCTTGCTTTTCAAGGCGGGCTGGATCATGATCCCACTGTCGCTTTTGCTTTTCGCTACACTTGTGGTATTTATCGAACGCTACATCACGATTAAAAAGGCCTCGAAATATGATCCGAGCCTGATGTCGCATGTCAAACAAAGTGTGCTTTCAGGACGCCTGGACTCGGCGTTGTCGGTTTGCAGGGCTAGCAACAGTGCATTGGGCAGGATGCTTGAGAAAGGGTTGGTACGTATCGGTCGGCCTATCAAAGACATAGAGGGCGCTATAGAGAACGTTGGTAAGCTCGAGGTTGGCAGGTTGGAGAAAAACCTTAATATACTAAGTATCATCGCCGGTGTTGCGCCGATGTTGGGTTTCGTGGGAACAATTTTCGGTGTGATCATTATCTTCCGCGACGTGGAAGCGGCCGGAGGCATCGACATTGCTAGTGTGTCGGGGGGACTGTACGTGAAGATGATTGCTTCAGCTGCCGGACTTACAATCGGTATCTTGGCATTTGCTGGTTACCATTGGTTGAATACCATGCTCGAACGCCTGATTCTCCGCATCGAAACAGATGCCATTGAATTTGTTGACTTATTGGATGAACCCGGCTCATAAACCTTGTTTTACGAATGAACTTAAGAGCGAAGCGAAATAAATCGGAGGTAAGGGTTTTTACGGATTCCCTGAACGACATCATGTTCTTCCTGATGTTGTTTTTCCTGTTGGCGTCGGCGGTTTCAAATCCGCAGGTGGTGAAGCTGCTATTGCCGCGTTCGAGTGCAGGCGAACAATCCGTAGCGAAGAAGACGATTACGGTATCGGTTACCCAGGATTTGAAATACTACCTCGATAAAGAGGAGGTGCCCTATGAGAACTTGATGAGTGCGATACAGGCATACGTGCAGCCGGGTGAAGAGCTTACCATCATGCTTTATGCAGACAGCACGGTGCCTATCCAAAATGTGATATCGGTTATGGACGTGGCCAATAAGTTGAGAATTAGGCTCGTATTGGCTACCGAACCGTTGCGCGAATGAGTTCGGATTTATGGAATTCAGTGAGGTTTAGCATCCTACAGGAAACGTAAAAGATAAGGAGATAAGATGGGTTACTATCATTTACAGGAAGAAAATAACTACCCCAAAGCGTTGTGGATATCCAGCGGCATCATGGGTGGGTTATTGATTCTCAGTTTCATCATTATGATCGGTTCGGCCTTCCCTGAGATCGGAACCGGGGGTATCATCGTGAACTACGGTACTTCGGACGTCGGGATGGGCGACGATTACATGACAGTCGATGATGCTTCGATGGATCCCAATGCCAATAATGTGCGGCCCGACAAGATTGACCCGCAGCAGGAGATTCAGGAAACGCCATCGCAGCAGGTTACCGAGCAAAGTGTGGCGACACAGGATATGGAAGATGCACCGGCGGTGGTTGCCAATGAACCTAAAAAGGCCAATGCAGCCGAAGCAACCGCTACGAAGGAAGAAAGTAAACCAGCGATCAATCCCAATGCGCTTTACACCGGGAAGCGAAACAATTCAACGGGTAGGGGAGACGGTACCGGTACAGAGGCCGGCAACCAGGGCAGCAACCAAGGCGACCCGCTTGCGTCCAATTACGGCGAAGGCGGGTCGGGCGATGGCGATATCGGGCTCTCCATCCAGAATAGGGGGTGGGCTGTGCCGCCCAATATCGAAGACAACGGGCAGCAGGCCGGAGTTGTAATGGTGGAAGTGCGTGTGGCACGGGATGGCCGGATAACCTTTGCCCGGGTGAGTTTGAAGGGAACAACCCTGACCGATAAAGCCTTATGGGATAAATGTGAACGTGCGGTGAGGAACGCCCGGTTTAACGAAATTGAGCGCGCACCACGCGAGCAACGTGGACTGATACCATTCCGGTTCAGGTTGAAATAGGGATTTAATTTAAACAAGCCTAATCCGCAATGAATTACGAGGAAGCGGTTGAATGCCTCTACGCGCAACTTCCCATGTTTACACGGGATGGCACTTCCGCATTGAAAAAAGATCTCACCAATACGTATCGGCTTTGCGAGGCCTTGGGTAACCCCCATGAGCGGTTTAAATCGGTTCACATAGCAGGTACCAACGGTAAGGGGTCTACCTCGCACATGCTGGCGGCTGCCCTGCAACAAACAGGCTATAAGATAGGTTTATATACGTCTCCCCATTTATTGGATTTCCGAGAACGTATCCGTGTGAATGGCTCAATGATCCCCCGGACCTGGGTCGCAGAATTTGTCGATTCGCAGCAATCGTTGATTGAAACTATCAAACCTTCGTTTTTTGAAGTTACGGTAGCCATGGCATTTGCTTATTTCGCAAACCAGGGGGTGGATATCGCTATCGTGGAAACAGGATTGGGAGGCCGGTTAGATTCCACGAATGTCATCACACCGTTGCTGGCTATCATTACAAATATCGGTTATGACCACACCGCTATATTAGGGAATACATTACCTGAAATAGCCGCCGAAAAAGCTGGGATCATCAAGTCAGGGGTACCTGTGATTGTTGGTGAAAAACAGCAGCCGGCAGTGGCGGAGGTCTTTGAATGCGTGGCAGGAGATAAGCGCAGTAGGTTGGTGTTCGCAACTGAACAGTGGCATGTAGATAATTTAGGCCGCGATGGACAATACCTTGATCTACGTGCTACGCGGCATCAATCAGCCGAACAGACAACCTACACACTGGATCTGACCGGCATGTACCAAGCTAAAAATCTACCTGCAGTGCTGTGTGCCATCGATGAATTAAGGCAGCAGGGGTTTTCCATCCCCGCTAACGATGTGAAGTACGGGCTGGCACATGTACAGCAGCTTACCGGTCTGATGGGGCGCTGGCAGACGTTGGCGACTGGTCCCCTGGTCATCTGCGATACCGGCCACAATGTGGATGGTTGGCGGGAAGTTTTGGCTAACATTGCCTCCACCCCGTATCTATCCCTCCGCATGGTCATCGGCGTGATGCGCGATAAGGATTTGGATCACATGCTGCCCATGCTGCCAAATGATGCCCATTATTATTTCTGCCAGGTTGCCATGCCTAGAGCACTTCCTGCGGGAGAGCTGTGTGCGATTGCTTCCCAATATGGATTGCAGGGCCAAGCATTTGCTACGGTGGCTGAGGCCGTTGAAGCAGCGGAGCGCTCGGCATCGCCCCAGGACTTGGTATTTATCGGCGGAAGTACGTTTATAGTAGCCGATGCCTTATTAGCTAGGCAATACAATTCCTGAGTTGTGATTAACTGTTACGCGGTAAGCTCCCCACGGATATTCTGTTCGGCCCAATAAGCCACATCACGTTGCTGTTTGAACTCCCCTTGCAGGTACATCAATTTGGTTACCGCGGCCTCGAATGTCATGTCGTACCCACTGATCACACCCATTTCCTTCAGGTATTTACTGGTTTCATAACGTCCAAGTTCTACGCTGCCAACCTTGCATTGTGAGATATTGAGGATGTTTTTGCCTCCACGGATGGCTTGGTCGATAAGGTCGAGGAACCATCGGTTGGTTGTGGTATTACCCGAACCGAACGTTTCCATGATGACCGACCGGGCAGGCGATTCCAGTACGGCGCGCACCACCTCGGGGCTGATACCGGGATATAATTTGAGTACAGATACAGAATTGTCGAGCTGGGTGTGCAGTATGAATTCCTTGCCACTATTGTCGAGTAGCGCATCGCGGTTGTATTTAAGGTGTACGCCTGCCTCTACAAGTACGGGGTAATTAGGTGAACGGAATGCTTCGAATTTGGCCGAATTGTATTTGAATGACCGGTTGCCACGGAAGAGCTTGTTGTCGAAGAAAATACATACTTCATGGATGAGCGACTTGTCCTTTTTCTTTGCCGATGCCAACTCCAATGCAGTGATTAGGTTTTCCCGGGCGTCGGTGCGGATTTCGCCTATGGGTAGCTGGGAGCCGGAGAGGATAACCGGCTTCTGCAGCCCCTCAAGCATGAAACTCAACGCAGAAGCTGAAAAGGCCATCGTATCTGAGCCGTGTAGAATAACAAACCCGTCGTAGGCGTCATAGTGCTCCTTGATGATATTTGCCATTTCAACCCATATAGCTGGTTGCATATTAGACGAGTCTATGATGGGGGTGAACGAATGTACCGTGAGGTTATAATTGAGCCGGGCCAATTCGGGGATGTTTTTTGCAATCAGGTCGAAGTCGAAAGGCATGAATGTATCATTCCGTTCGTCTTTGACCATCCCGATGGTACCGCCCGTATAGATTACGAAAACATTGTTCATTTAAATACTGAATATCCGTTTAGCATTTTCCGTGGTTGCCGCTGCTACTTCTTCAATGGATATCCGATGTAAATCGGCTATCTTCTGTGCAATATAAAGTAGGTAACTGCTTTCATTTTTCTTTCCCCGGTGTGGTACGGGTGGGAGGTAGGGTGAATCGGTTTCGAGCACTAAGTAGCGGAGGTCGAGGTTGGCTACCACGGCATCGAGCCCAGCATTCTTGTAAGTCACCACACCGCCGATACCGAGGTGGAGTCCGAGATCTATGGTGCGCTGTGCCTGTTTGGCATCACCCGTGAAGCAGTGCAATACTCCGGTCAAGCGGCCATCCTGCACCTCTTCCAATAGTTCAAATAACTCGTCAAACGCATTACGGCAGTGGATAGAGACCGGTAGTCCCAATTCTTTCGCCCAACCTGTTTGGATGCGGAATGCTTGTTGCTGCAGGGGGAGTGTCGATTGATCCCAATGCAGGTCGATACCTATTTCACCGATACCGTATATTTTATGGGCTGTTAGCGCTTTTTCAATCACATCCAACTCGTCGCGGTAGTCTTCCTTTACATCGCATGGATGCAGGCCCATCATCGCATAACAATTATCGGGGAATGCCGACACCGTACCCATTACTTTACTGATCGATTCACGATCAACATTTGGAAGCAGGCAATACCGTACCCCATTTTTGAAACAGCGCTGCATTTGGGCGTCCAATTCAGCAGTGCCGTATAGATAATATAAGTGGGTATGTGTATCTACAAGCTCCATAGTTAATTGTGGTATGGTGCAAACTTAGCTAACTCGCCTTTTAAAACCAAGGGTGTGCAGTCTTAATGCAAAAAACGCCCTCCGTGTCGGGAGGGCGTCTGTTTTCCTGTTATTCCTGGGTGTTTTCCTGTGCTGTTGAATCCGGTGCGGTGGGTTTCAGGATATCGATAAGTTCGATATCGAATACCAGTGGGGCAAACGGTGGAATTACACCGCGGCCGTCACCGCGCTCACCGTACCCGAGTTCGGATGGGATGATGAGCTTCGCTTTGGTGCCTTTGGGTAGTAAAAGTAGGCCTTCGTCCCAACCGGGAATAACTTGGCGGACGCCTATAGCGAATTTCGCCGGCTCATAGGGGCGCATTGCATTATATATTTTGTGCTCCTCGGCTACTTCCTTAATGGATGTGTCGAACACTTCACCTGTGGCCACCAATGCACCCGTATAGTTTACCTGTACGGTATCGCCGGCCACCGGTTTTTCACCGGTTCCTTCTTCGGTGATAATATATTGCAAACCGGAAGCTGTTGTCAACGGCTCAAGGTTGTTTTTTCCGATATAGCTTGTTATTTTTCCCTCTTCCGATGCTTTCAGTTTCTCAATTTCACCGTCGAAATAAGTATTCACCTCTGCATACAATGCGCTATCAGTAAGATCCCCTTTTTTGAAGTGTTTATTTACCTTGACATTGAAGGTTACGTATTTATCGGCAAAATCGGGCTTAGGTTGCATCGTTTTTGCCGCCATCGTGTCAAGATCGAGCTTGAAGATGGCACTGTCGCCTTCGCCAAGCATTTTGAACATTGAGTTATAGTCGCCCGGATAGAGTCCGGGGAGCGAATCGGCTGCGATGTTGACAATCTGGGGCAGTCCGATTTTGTATGTGCTGGAAAGCAGCGAATCCCGGTCCGTTGTTACGGTCAGGTTCACGGAAAGCAGGTCGCCCGTTTGCGCTTTGGGCTGGCCGTTGTCTTTCACAATCCTGTATTGCAAGCCGCCGTCGCCTTTCTCGAACTGCTGGCAGGCGCTACCCATTATCGTGACGGCAAGCCCTAAACTAAAAATTGATTTCTTCATGTTTTGACTGTGATTAATTATTGTATTAAACGTGTTTTATACTCGGGTAATAGTGATTTGAATTTTTTTACGACGGTTTGTAGCGGTTCATTTGAGTTTCCACCTGCTGCATTACGGTGCCCGCCGCCGTTGAAGTGGTCTCTGCATACCTCGTTGCAAGGAAAGTCGCCCACCGACCGCAGTGAGAGTTTAACCTGGTCAGTTCGATCGATAATCAATGCGGCAAGTTTGATGCCACTAATCGCGAGCGCATAGTTTACCAAACCTTCCGTGTCGCCGGTGGTGATATTGTACCTGGTAAGGTCTTCTCGAGACACACTGAATAGCGCTGTACGGTACTCGTGTAACACTTGGAGCCGGTTTTCCAAACAGAATCCGAGGAATTTTAGTCGAGCCTCGGTGTAGCTATTGTATACGTGTTCATGTATTTCCCAGTTTTTAGCGCCCTGTGCGATGAGGTCAGCCGCAATCAGGTGTACCAAAGAGGTAGTGGTCTGGAAGCGGAAAGAGCCCGTATCGGTCATGATTCCTGTATAAAGGCAGGTGGCTATCTCCGGTGTAATGCCATTGTGGTCGTCCATAGCATTGACGATGAAATCATAGACCAATTGTGCTGTTGCGGCGGCTCCGCTGTCCCAATGCCGATAATCGTCAAACCCCTCGGGGTCCAAATGGTGGTCGATCATGATTTTCAGCGCGGATGCGGCTCGTACGCTATCCGCCATGGCATGGATACGCGGCAATCCATTGAAATCGAGGCACCATATCATATCAGCGGCCGCGATACGGGCATCGCTGCTTTCTCTAGCTTCTGTATATATGATTACATCTTGCCGGCCAGGCATCCAGTCCAGGAATGTCGGGAAGTCCGACGGTACAATTACATTGACGGCATGCCCCTTGGCTTTCAGCCAATGATACATTGCCAACGATGAACCTAAGGCATCTCCGTCGGGTTTGTGGTGCGTGGTGACAACAATCTGCTTCGGTTTGGCGAGTTCCTCCCTAAGCGCTTCCGGTGTAAACATTCAACTGCTAAAAGGTTGCAAACCTACTATAAAAAATCCGATTATCGAATTTTTGAATGCGAAAAGAGCGATATTTAATCGAGGTACTTCAGCCGGATGTTTCGGTATTCGATTTTCATTGGGGGACCTACATGAACTTGGAAACCAATCAACCCCTCTTGTTTACGGTTAGCAACGTCGTGATCCTCCACTTTACTCATTAAGGTGCCATTGATGTAGTGCTCCAATTGGTTGCCATTTGCAACGATCCGGATTTCATTCCAATCATTTTCCTTAACCAACGTGCGCAGGGAGTCCCGGTTACCCAGAGATTCTACTTCCTCTGCAACAGTCCATATATTTCCTTTCGCATAGTCGGCTATCGGCCCTGTTACCTCGGGAAGCCTAACGTGTTGTCCCGGAAACGCGAGTATGGTGCGGCCACGCTCTTCGTAGTTTTGTCCGGTATATGTATTTGCAGCATCGATATCTGCTTGGTAGCCTTTCAATGCGAAAGACGGCTCCATTAGCTCCTCGCTCCTGTAGTTGATGCCACTATTACCCTTGCCGGTCATCCGGTATTCGGCGACCAATTCGAAATCAGCGGGCTTGCCACCATCCCAAATGATGAACGAATTGTGGTCCAATTCTGCACCCGGGGCAATCTCGCCTATTAGCACGCCGCCTTCGGCCCGCCAAAGGGATGTGTCACCCCGCCAGCCTGTTAAACTTGACCCGTCAAACAGTGATATATACGCTGACGGGTCCTGCTGGTTTTGGGTAGCACCTGATCCACATGATGAAATGGCCAAGGCTGATATGGCAATCGCACCGATTATCGGCAATTTCATATTTCTACATTTGTATTTTTCCATGACTTTGAGTTTGCCGATTCGATGACGGCATCGCATACTTTCTGTGTTTCATACGCATTTTTGAAATCCGGTTGGCAGGGAGTTCCGGTCTCTAGGCTTTTGAGGAAATCTGCGGCTTGGTGTACAAAGCTATGCTCATAACCGATCCCGAGTCCCGGTACCCACCACTTGTCCATATAGGGGTGGTCGCCGTTGGTGACATGGATTGAGCTCCATCCTTTTACGTCGGAGTCACAGTCATTATCAAAATACTCCAGCCTGTTCAGGTCGTGTAAATCCCAGCGGATGGAAGCATTTTCGCCATTTATTTCAAACGTATATAGTGCTTTATGGCCCCTAGCATAGCGTGTGGACTCGAACAAGCCCAGTGATCCGTTTGAGAACTTACAATGAAAAATGCAGGCATCGTCAATCCCAACGTCCTGCAGCTTTCCGGTGTCGAGGTGCACCCGTTGCTTCACAAATGTTTCAGTCATTGCCGATACCTCGGTAATGCCGCCATTGAGCCACATAGCGGTATCGATACAATGGGCCAATAGGTCGCCGGTTACGCCGGATCCCGCAACATCCACGTCCATGCGCCATGCGGCGTCGCCCCCTTGGGGTAGGTCGGCATTAATGGTCCAATCTTGCAGGAAATTAGCACGGTAATGGAATATTTTCCCCAGTTTCCCGGAGTCGACGATTTTCTTGGCCAGGGTAACGGCCGGCAACCGCCGGTAATTGTACCAAACTGTGTTGGCCACACCAGCTTTAGTAACGGCGTCGACCATGGCTTTAGCTTCATCCAGGCTCCTTGCCAGCGGTTTCTCGGTGAGTACTATCTTTCCGGCCTCGGCTGCCGCGATGGCTATTTCCGCGTGTAAGTGGTTGGGTGTACAGATGTCTACCGCATCGATATCGTCGCGGGCGATGAGCTTACGCCAATCGGTTTCGTACGATGCAAACCCCCATTGGGCTGCGAAAGCCTTTACTTTTTCTTCGCGTCGTGAGCATACCGCTTGAAGTACCGGTTGGTATTGGAGATCGGGGAAAAAGTTTGGTATACGGTTATACCCATTGGAGTGGGTGCGGCCCATGAAGCCGCAGCCTATCAGACCTATTCTTAGTTGCTTTTTTTTGTCCATAATGTTAACAGTGAATAAAACCGGCGTTGCCGATGGAAATCGACATCGCCGATGAATAATATGTTGTAAAACGATTAGTGCGCTGCCGGAGCCGCTTCTTCATTCGTTTTGATTTTTACGTTTTTTTGCCAGATAAAGAAAATGATGAATGCCACGATGAGAATGGCAGGGAAGGTAACCATTTTGCCCAAGGCATCCTGTCCGGTAGCCAGCTCCAACGCCGAGTCCGTTAAGCCTGCCGCCGCATGTTTAACCCGCGCGCCGTCAATCCAGCTGCCGATGATCGGTTGGAAGATGGCCGATGAGAACATGCCTACACCACCGATGATCGACATGCCAAGCGCGCCGCTGAGCGGTACCCGTTTAGCTGCTGCGCCCACCATCGTTGGCCAGAAGTAGCAAACACCCATCGCAAAGATGACTGCTGCGAAATAAGCCATGGGGCCTGTGACCACGCTAAACATGTAAATACCGATCAATGTAAGGATTGCGCCGCCAAGGAGCACCCCGGTTTGGCCGAGTAGCTTCACCACGGGACCCGCAAAAAAGCGGCCTACAGCCATCAGACCCGTAGTGAGCGCCAATATTAACATGCTGTCGGCCCCGCTATGGCTCATCACGATGGAAACCCATTGTTGCGGACCGAATTCGCTGATGGCGGTAAGGAACATTGCAAAGAAGAGGAACAGGAAAGTCGGCGTAACCATGGCCTTCAGGTTTTGCGCAATCGAAGTGACACCTTCCACTTTGGGTTTGGGGAATGTTTTGCCGAAGAAGAGGAAGGCATAAATCACGGTCGGTATCATCAACACCCACATCTGGGTTTGCCATTGCTGCAGAAAGCCGCCGGCATCGGTCATGAATTTAGAGATTAATGCACCGAGCAGGATCCCGCCGGGGAACCACATGTGAAACCGGTTCAGCATCTTATCCAATTTGTTGCCCTCATACATATCGGCAATCATCGGATTACAGGCTGCTTCCGTACATCCGTTGCCAAATCCGATAAAGAGGGTGGAAATCAACAATCCGGTATACCCTCCTGAATAAATGGTCAGCAGGATACCCAGGGTGTGGGCGACAAAAGCAACCCGCATAATGTTTCTCGCGCCGAAAGAATGGTAAACCAAGCCTCCGATAATCATGGAGATAGGGAACCCGAGGAACCACATGGAGTTGATAAAACCGAGTTGCTCGGCGGTCAAGTTAAATTGCTCACCCAACTGAGGCAATATGCCTGCGCGGATAGCGAAGGTGAAAGCGGTTGTAATCAGTGCAAAACAAGAGCCGTTGAATAAGGCACTTCTGTTAATGTTCTCGTTCATCTTTTTAATGTTTTAACCGGTTAATCCTGATTTTTTCTAATATCAATTCTAGTTATAAATGAAGCGTTGAAAATACAATGTTTATCGTCAGTTTCTAAATTTTGTTTATAAAATTAAAAACCCGTCATAAAATGGTTACGTAAGAAGGCTACCCCCTTGATTGCGATATCTTCTCTGGAAGGTTCGAAGTCGCGCCAGATGGAAGCTGCCTTGGCCACTACTTTGACTGCGGGGGTAAATGACTCGATGACTAGGCTTCCACGATAATGGACCTCCTTCAGGGCGTCGCGTATACTGTCCCAATTAATGTGGTCGCCTCCGGGAGCCCCGCGGTCGCACCCGCAAGCATGGACGTGCAGCAGCCTGTTTCCGGTTTTCCGGATAGCGGCGGCCGAGTCTTTCTCTTCGATATTCATGTGATAGGTGTCCAAGAGGATGCCTACGGCACGATGACCGATTTCGTCGACGAGTGCCACTGCTTGATCGGCGGTATTGATGAAGTCGGTTTCATAACGGTTGAGTGGCTCCATGGCTAGCTTAACGCCAAGGTTGTCTGCCCGCACTGCCAGGCGGCGAAGGTGGGCAACCACGGTATCCCATTGCCTGCGGTATTCGTCCTCGGGAGTTTGCTCTGCACGGCCCACTGTAGAATACATCGGTCCGGCCATAACCGGACAACCGATTTGTGCCATCAGCTCCATGGCTTGGGTGATGTATTCGACAGCCGCCTCCTGTTCGGCAGGTGTGCCCCGTAGGTCGCGCCCGGGACCCATGGCGGCACAGATAGATGAACAGGCTATGCCGTATTCATCCAATGCCCGTTTGATGATGTCGGCATCGATATGGGAGGCATCTTCCAATGCGATTTCCACCGCGTCGCAGCCCCAGGCTTTGAATTGTCCAAAGATATCAACCTGTTCACTGGTAAACGGTGAAGTAAGCAGAAATGTGTTGACTCCTATTTTCAGCATATTTATCTTTTTTTGTGATTCACTTTTTCGCTCGTCAATCCGTTGCTAACCGGAAATCTGCAGGGAACTGCCCGCGTTTGAATTCATCGAAACCAAACATTGTGGGTGTATATGTCGAAATGAACGACACGTCCACTTGTTGGGGTATGGCATCCTCCAATCCGGTAGCCCAAAAACAAGCGTTGATCAGTAACCGTCTTAGATCCGCGCTTTCGAAGTCTACCGATGCGCCCATGGTTGTGGTAAAGGCCCTTCCCGGCTTCCCGCCGGGTAATTGGTATGTCCGTGTCCAAGCAATAGGCATCGTTCCCTTTTCAGTGTTGATCGGCGCGTCGGCATCCATTCCACTTGTAGACTGGCCCAAAAGCAGTACGGTGGCATCCGGTAGGGCACCTACAGTATATACGTCTGTTGGCCCCCAAATGTCGGCTATACCATTCAGTACCGGGTGGGTAGCTTGGGCTTCGTTGATGACGGCCCTTGTTCCCTCACTACCGTGGGCCCCATGATGGCTTACCCAGGTTTCACCAAGTACAACCTTACCGAAGCCATTTTCCCATCCAGGGATGTCGCTCTGGAAATCATACTTGGCATACTGGTTTTCCGCATCTTTAAAATGAAAAGCATGTGTGGCTGTACGAAGGCCTATTACCGGTTTTCCAGCCATCAGGTATTCGTCGATATAGCGCATCTGCTCGGAGGGAAGCGCCCGGAAGCGGGTGGAAATCACCATGAGATCAGCGTCTTCCAGTGCTTGGAGCCCGGGAATGTTGGATTGCTCGTTGGGATTGATTTCACCGCTTTGAGGATCGAGAGAAAATAATACGGTACAGGTGAAGCCCATCCGCTTAGCGAGGAGTTGTGCCAACATGGGGAGGGCCTCTTCCGAACGGTACTCTTCGTCTCCGCTTACCAACACGATGTGTTTGCCTACCCCCGGCCCCGTTTCACCCACATAGGTAACCCACTGCTCTGATTGTGGGTTTTGCTGTTCGGTCTGCGAAGTGGTTCCCCCTGCACAGCAGGAAAGAACCACGCATAAAACCGCCAACGGAAAAGAAAACATACGCTGTTTGTTATGCATACTTCAACTAGTTGATGTAACTTATGCTTCTTGCCACCCGTGTGCATTTTGCACACTTACCAATGCGGCAAGTATATCATTCCATGTTTCCTGCTTGTTGAGTACGGCATTGGGGAACATGCAGCCGTCCCAGCAGATATGCTTGAGCTTTTTGGTGAGTTCACCATTTTCGTCGCGGAGCCAGTGCCCTGCGTCTGTTGCTATATCCAACTTGCCGTTCGGGTCGTTGGGTAGGCAATGGCGCCCGGTTTTGTCGTGCGATCCGGAGCCGAATACGGTGCCGTCGTTCTGTGCGACATGGAAGTCGATGGTCCATGGGCGCAATGCACGGGTAAGCGTCTTTAATCCTTCGGTGAGTGTTTCGCGGTCGCTCCACTCAAAGTCACTCGGAAGGATGCGGTCTTCGGGTTTGTTATACCCTAGCAGGTATAAGAACGTGTGCGACATATCGGCTTGGAAACCGATGTTGGGCCGGTCTACAGCTTCCAGTGTATCCAACATCGCACGCCAGCTGTGCATGCCACCCCAGCAAATTTCACCTTCTGCGGCCAGCTGCTCGCCATAATCCGCGGCAACATCACACGCCGCTCTGAATGTTTCGGCTATCAGCTTGGTGTTGCCCGCGGGGTCTTCTGCCCATGCTTTCGGTGAGCAGGATGAGTCGATGCGTACCACGCCATACGGACGGATGCCGAGTTCGCGTAACTGTTGGCCGAATTGGCATGATTTGCGTACCATCTCGATAAATGTCTTCCGGCTTTCTTCACTGCCTATGGCCGAGCCGGCCCAGATTGGCGCAACAAGCGAGCCGATATTCAAACCATGGCTGCCTACCTTATCGGCTAGTCGTTTCACTTCATCGGTACCGCCATTGATATCCACATGGGGTTCTAACAAGCCAATGTCGACACCATCGAATTTTACACCATCTACTTCCGCGGCAGCGGTAAATGCCAGCAAGTCGTCAAAAGGGATGACCGGTTCGGAATCGGGGCCTTTACCCACGATACCCGGCCAGGTTGCATTGTGCAATTTCGGAAATCTAGTCGTCTTATCCATATCTTTGCTGTTAAAGTACGTAAATTTATAAAAATAAACGGTTCATTACCGGATTATGATATCACGAGGTCGGGATTACCGGGTCCAAAGTGTTTTAGCATCACGATGGGGTCGGTTTTCGATAGGTTCACGATTTTAACACCCGTTTGGGCGGCTGCTTCACTCACGAAATACTCATCGTGTGTAAGCTGGCCATAGCGGATGAGCGCGGGTGTCTCGATGTCCCAGTTGCCCATTTTACCGTGCCCCTGCATCATGATCATGCCGTATGCCGCAGCATCGTGGATGGTGACCGTTGCACCGGGGAAGACGGTCAGCTCCTTGGCACTGAAAGCTTCCGATTTGTAGCATATCCATTTTTCGGAGTACCCTGCTGCGTTCATTTCTGCTTCGTTGCGAACGGGTAGGGGGGGCATAAAGCGGTTCTGCATCGTGTTGGGATCGAGGTTGAGGTCCCAGTCGAGTACATCTATCAGCTCGTCGAAATCGCCCAGTTTATCCTCAGGTGTACATTTCCATAGCAGCTCCTCCGGGATGATGGCCTCGTTGACCAGCGATTGGTACATGGCGAACACGTCTGACGCTTTCTGTGGTTCGTAGGTACACAGGCTTCCCGGGGCATGGAGCAGGCCCGGGGGAACGTCCCATCCCGTTCCCGGTTCCAAGCGATAGGCTTGTGAATAATTGGTGATTTTGTTGTCGCCCTTCGTAAAGTTTTCCAAGCATTCGCGTATTTGTTCCTTGGTGGTGCCGGGGGCCAGCCCAATGAACGTATAGGGGTAGTCGCCGCCGTGGTTATTCAGTTGCGGCGGGAAGTAGTATGCCTCGGGCTTTCCTTTCTGGCCCACTAGCGCGGCTTTCTCATCGTTGTGGTGTACGTGGTGGGGTAGGGGCCCCATGTTGTCGAAAAACTTGGAGTACATCGGCCAACTGCCATGTTCGTCCCAGATCCGCGACCCGATCAGTTCACCTTTCAGTTCGTCTACCGCATCGCGGAGAAGGAATTGGCTGGTTTTGCCATCGTTATCGTACACCACCTGGCTTAATCCCTCATGCTCGCCGGTAAGTGGTCCGTTCTCTGCTGGAGTGGTAGACGACAGCCAGCGCTCGTCTATACCGCCCCGGACGCCTCCGAGCACATAGTAATCATCCGGGTGGAGTTTGATGCGCCGCCCCGGCACGCAAAATGAGCGCGGAACCCATGTGGGGGCCAACCGTAATATTCCGGATCCGGAATCAAATGCATCGCGAATTAACTGTTTTGTATTCATAATTGTTGTATTTTTTTCTGTTTATCTTTTGCTCTTCTGTTTGCTTACAGTTATCGTGTATTAGTTATCGTCCGTTGCCTGTTTGTCGTAAAAACTGTGCGATGTCATCAGGGTTTTCGTGTACCTTAACCATAACGCCATACCGGCGCCGCTCACCGGGTTGCAATACAATCAGCGATCCCTCACGGCGGGCCTGCGTTTGTCCGATGGGCGGATGCGTGCCCGGTTCTAACCCTACCACATACTCACCGGGGCCCCAGTGTTGCCAGTTGGTCATCCATGGAAGCTGGGACTTTTCGAATTCGACAGCCAAGGCGATACCCAGCCGCGCATTATGTATGCCGCATCGGCATATGCCATCATTATCTGCGGTTATATCGATAAATGCGGCTTCCTCACCGCTGCCGGCATGGTCGTCCAACGGTGGTTTCCCCTTTTTAAAGGAGGAGCCTTCTTTGAAGATTTTCGCTTTGCCAGCCCCTTCGCGCGACGTCCACGGACCTTGCCAGCAGATATCCACATCTTCATCCACCAAAGGCCACCCCAAATTCATATGGTACAATAACATATGCGGAGCAGCCACATTTCCGGTATTGACTACTTCGTCATCAACACGGATAGCGGCCTCGCCCAATCGGCTCGAGATGGTTCGTCTGAGGGTGAGTTGCGTACCCAGGGGCTGTGACTGCCTTACCACCCCGGTGATCCGCATATCCAGTTGGCCATTGGCGGGGTCGGGCTGGATGATGGATTCGATCGCGGCAGGGAGGCCACTAAATTGGCTGTGGAGTCCCCGTTCGCCGGTGCCGTCCGCTTCCGGCCCGCCAATGTGGTCAAGGCCACAGGTCGTCAGCAACCCACCCCCGAAGGCATGCAGCCACTCTATTCCCCGGTAGGGCCGGTGGGTTGGGGCAGTGATGCCGACATGGCTTATCCAGGCCAAGCCATGGGCGTTGTATTGGGCGTCGGCGATATCCATGCCGCGGTCAATCACCACCTTGTAACGTAACCCGGTTCCTGTATTTACCCAGGCTATCCGTGTCCCTTTTCCGGCACCGTTATCGAGCACCGCGGTTTCAATGCCGCCCACTTGCAGCGGATTGGAAACCTTCTTTACCCAATTTGTTGTCCTGCCGTTATCCATTATCACTTTTTGTAAATTGGACTATTCTCGTTTCCACCAGCCATGAGGTAGGCCATGAGGTCTTTCAGTTCCTCTGGATTCAACACATTCAACGTGCCCGGGGGCATAATGGATACCGTCGATTCTTTGACCTCCGTTACCTCTTTCTTCGAAATCTCCCTCAGCTCTTGGGGGGCATAGGGATTTTGGGACACCGAGTAGGTGTTATCGTCTTCACGGATCAATCTGCCCATTATCGATGTGCCGTCTTTGAGTACGAATACTTTACTTCCATACTGGTCGGAGATAGCATCACCCGGTTTGATAATGGCCGTAAGCATATCCTGCACGGAGAAGCGGGTGCCCAATTGTGTCAGGTCGGGACCGATATCGCCACCTTCGCCCCGCATAGTGTGGCAGGAAGCGCACCTTACGGCAGCAAATAACGACTTGCCGTTTTCGTAGCTGCGCGATGCTTTGGTGTCGTCCTCTTCGACGGTTTTGAGGGCGTCTTCTATTTTCCAGTTTTTACCGGGGCCCTTAGGCGGTACGATATCGGCAAATAGGTCTTTGCCCGATTTGGTCAAAAGGGAGTCGCCTGAAATCACATTGTAGTGGTCACGTTGGTCGTCGGGTACGAGATCGAGCGCGCTTTTCCGCGCGGCATTGATATAACCCACGTAGCTATTGCCGCCTTTGTAACCAAAGGCATCATAAAACCAGTTGAAGTAACGTTCATATAATTCGGGTGTCCAACCCGTATCCGCTTTACTCAGTGCAGTGGCAAAATAAATCTGTTGCGCCGGTGGTGTTTTGGCCAGTACGGTGGCTATGGTCATTCCATAATCAGGGTTGCGTAAAATCAAGTCTGCCGAGCTGGTCAACATAGCCTGTGTGGTTGTCGAATCATCAAGGCTGTTTTCGAGAAGCGCGACGGTTCTCCCGGTCGCATACGGTGCGCCGATATGGATAAGTAATTTACTTAATTCCCGGTTCAGTGCGTTATCGTTCGCCGGATAGTGGTCGGCAAAGTAACCGATGAGCCGGTTGGTGATTTCCGGTTTCACATTGCCCATCCGGTAGAACGACACTTCCATTGTCCGTAGGAGTGCGATCTTGTTTTCTTTCGATATACGGCCGAAATCGATGGTCATCAATTTGCGGAGAATGACGGGCTGTAGTATGGGGTCTCCCATTTTGGCCATGGCCAGCATGGCGTGGGTTGCTGTACGGATGTTCCGCTCGCGGAAGGCTTTTTTACCCCAGACGGTAACAGGCTGGTGCATCAGTGCCATGGTGGCTGCATACCGGATATGGCGGTCTTCATGATTCAGGTATGGCCATACCTCGTTAACGATGTTGGTGTCTGGAGCTGACCCGAAGTAACCCTCTATTTTCCTGCGGATAGCCATTTCTTCGGTAATCCGGGGTTCCGCTGTTGACGCTTCCTTGATTTTCTGGTAATCTTTATAGGAAACGCGGTACAGGTCCGATTCCAGCCGTCGTCCGCCGGTAAGGAAATAAAGTGCACCATCCGGCCCGATTTCACCATCGGTGAGCGGGAGGGGCACACCGGAAAGGAATTCTTCTGCCGCTACCGTGTATGATGCGCCCTGTTGTTTTAGCTGTACCGAATAGATGATTCCGAAGCTCCAGTCAAAAGCAAATAAGCTGTTGCGGTATTTGTCGGGGAATTTGGCCTTTCCGCCATCCATCAGGTTTGTTGGTGATCCTTGGCCGATGTTGAGCAGGGGAGGCAGGTTGTCGGGGTAATATGTTGCCCATTTGGCCGTTCCGGTGCGCCATCCAAATTCGGCACCTTTGGTAACGTGCAGCAGTCGGGTAGGGCGATACCAAGGCATGCCAAAATCCCACTCCATGTCTGAGTCATAGGCAAAAAGTTCACCATCGTTGTTAAAAGAGATATCGAAAGTGTTGCGGAAGCCTCCAGCAACAAATTGCCATTCTTTTCCCAGCGAGTCTGTTTCCACAACGAAGCCTCCCGGGGCTTTCCGGTCTACCGCGTGTCCACGGGGATCCGTAATGAGTTGAATGATGTTGTCTTCGTCCCAATTGGAAGGAAGGAGATAACTGTCCATCTCGGGTACATCGGTATGGTTGCCCAGCACGAGGTAGAGCGACTGGCCATCGGGAGCGAGGATGATGCTGTGCGGTCCATGTTCGCCTTGGCCATCGAACAATTTCAATTGGGTGATTTCGTCAAATTGATCATCATTGTCCGTGTCTTTCAGTCGGTACAGGCCGCTGCTTTTTTCCATTTTATCATCGCCTTGGTGGTTCACTACGACGTACAGGCTGTTGAATGCCCACAGCAGCCCCTGGGCGTAGCCCATACCTACCTTGGTTTGTGTGCTGTCGTTTTCCCATTTATCGTCTGGAAAAACAAGCTGTTGCGGCTCGTTGGTAAGGGTGTCGGCACCTATTTCGGGCATTTCCAAGCGATACAGCGCCCCATATTGGTCAGACACAATCATCCTTCCTTTACCATCGAATGTCATGGCTACCCATGAGCCTTTTTTGTTTTCGGAAGGGCTGTATAGGTGTTCAACCACAAAATCCCGGGCCACCGTGATCTTCTCAACTTTGGGCTTTTTGGCTTCTGGTTCCTTCTCGCTGTCTTCCGTTTGGCACGCCGCAGCCAGCAGTAGCGAGAGGCATAGCGCTACGAGCGGAGTGTTGTTTCTGATAGGTGTTGGCATATATCTGTTTAGCATGAAAATGATGTGTAACAAATGCGTTGAAAATGTATGTTTACCATAAATCTGTTCACCGATCCGGTTGGTTCATTGACTGGATATGGAAAATCAAAATTGAACTATGCGGGTAAGTATTTAACGATTCCAATTGTAATCGGCTTTTGTATGGTCGGTAACATCATTTTAGTATTGTAGTTGGTATTTAGTAACATAAAATAAAAGCTCACTGGTGAACACAATGCTACTATGTATATAGCAAAATTTCATCCTGTACTGTCCTGAATAGCCTCTTGCGGTGCATTTATTGTGCCTCGCTGCGCGCGTGTAGAGCTCGCTATTTCAGCGGGTGCTCTTTTAGCAACTCTTCTGGTGCATAGAAGCCTTTCTTATCTGCGATTGCTGTGCGGACAGCATTTACCTGCTCTGCGCTGATAGGCGTTCCTTTGTTTCCGAAAGAGTTTTTTACGTAGGTAAGCACTGCAGCCACTTCTTCATCGTTCAGCAAGCCGCCGAAGGGCGTCATGGGTACTTGTCCAGGGTATTTCTGTCCCAGTACCTCGATTGGCCCATGGAGGCCATTCAGGGTCAGTTTAATGAGGCGGACATCATCATTGAGTACCCACCGGGTTCCGGCCAATGGCGGGAATCCTGAGTTAGGTAGGCCTTTACCATCGGCTTGGTGGCAGGTGATGCAGAAGCCCTCTCGCTGGAAAATCAGCTGGCCCTGTTTAAAGCGGGCTAAGTCGGTACCTTTCAAATTGGTATTAGCAGTTGTCGGCGATTCGGTGCCAGTGGGAGCAGGTTTGTCTGCCAGCCTTGCGGCTGCGGTTTGGTAGGCATCGGCCATCCAGCTATCGATCGGGTGCTTTGCGGCTTCTTCCAAGATTGGTCTAGTTTCCGTGCTGTCTAGCCACGAAGCCGCTACGATTGCTTCCAGTCGTACGCGCCCATGCTCATCGGCCGCCGCTTCACGCAGCAGGTCGGCTTGGTCTTTTACCTGGTGGCCGGTATAGCGCAGTACCCGTACGGCGGCTGCCCGCACACGGTGATCGTTGGCATGCAATAGTTGGCGCAGCAGCGCCTGGTCAACACGGTTGAGGCCCCAGGTTACCCATAGGCCCTCAAGTAGGTGGTGTTCGTAGTCGGGGCTGCTTCGGTCCAGCCCATCCAGCCACGGGCGGAGCTGCTTCAGTACGTCGTCGGCGTTGCGGCCACGCAGCTCGCGGCGGGTGCGGTAGCGGGTACGGTATTCAGGCAGCTTCAGGTTATCCAACAAGGTATTGATGTCGGCCCCGGCGATGGTAGCTGGTTTTACAAGCGGCCGCGCAGGGTAGGTAATCCGATATATGCGGCCGTGGGTATGGTCGCGAAGCGGATCGCGCTGGTTGTGCTGCATGTGGCCAATGAGTACGTTGTGCCAATCTACGACGTAAAGAGATCCATCGGGTGCAAATTCCATGTCGACCGGCCGGAAGTTCGGGTCGTCCGAGCGCATGAGGTCCTGGCGGTGGTGGCTGCTGTAGCCTGTTCCGTCCTCGGCCATGGCATGCTGTTTCATACCCAGGAAGCCAATGGTGTTGTTGATGAGCATATCGCCCTGCACCTCGTCGGGGAAATGGCGGCTCGACACGAATTCCAGCCCTGAAGTGGGCCTTACACGATGGGCATCTTCAATCAGGTTCCTCGCCTTCGGGTTCGCTTTCCCATAGACTGGTTTGAGTGATCCGGGCATCATCCACGTAGCATCGGGCCCTGATGTTTCTGCATAGAAGTTTTGCCCCCATTCATCGAAAGCGATACCCCATGGATTTGGGATAGAGAGCTGGGCGGTATACTCCAATTTGTGGCGGGCGGGGTTGTATCGGAAGAACCCTCCGTTGGTAGCGCGTACGGGTCCATAGGGCGTTTCGATATCGCTCAGCAAGAACACGCCCTGCCCCATGTAGATGGCGCCCGATGGGTCACTCGTATATGCATGGTGTGCATGGTGCGTGTCGTGGTCGTCGAAGCCGCTCAACAGGACTTCCCGTTTGTCGGCTTTGTCATCGCCGTCCGTATCGGTCAGTAGGATCAGGTTTGTCCCTTGCGATACATACACGCCTTCGGGAGCCAGTTCGAAGCCCATTGGCAGGTGTAGGCCATCGGCAAAGATGGTCTGTTTGTCGGCTTTGCCGTCGTTGTCGGTATCTTCAAGTATCAGTAGTTTATCCGTGGGTTTCGGGTCGCCGGGTTTCCAGTGCGGATAGGAGGGCATGGTGGCCACCCAAAGGCGTCCTTTGTTGTCGAATGTGAGCTGTACAGGTTTCTGTAGGTCGGGGAATTCCTGTTCTGAAGCGAACAGATCTATTTTATAGCCGGGCGCCATGTGGAACTTGGCTAATGCCTCTTCGCCATAGAGATATTTGGGCAGAGGTTGGTTGGTGTTCCGCGGTAAGTAGTTGGTTTCCACTTTGGGCAGTACCGTGGTTGTTGCATCGGCACTGTCGAGGTCCATCCGGATTCCCTTGGATGCTTTCCAGATGGCCTGGTCGCGTAGGGCCGTCATCTCCCGGATTTTAATAAACTCGGCCGGGTAGTTATCGGGACCGAAAGGATCGTACCTTCGTCCGAATGCCTGTACGCCATTGGGGTGTTTGAAATCCTGGAACCAGACCCAGTTTTTTTCCATCACTGCATCGTGGACCAATTGCCGGTTGGTGTCGTCTATTTTTTTCATTCGGCCGAATACGGCGTCAGCGAGCATCGTGGAGAACTCCCTGTAGCCGGCATCGTTGAGCTGCGTGCCGTCGATGGTAAGCGGGGAACTGCTCCGGCGGAACAGTTTACCGAAGGGACGATACATGTCTACAAAGAGTACATCGTTGTTTCGAGCTACCTCTGCCATGGCTTCGGTATACATCGCCAGGCGTTTGTTTTCCGCTATGCCATCCGGTAGGTCGTGGTCGTCCGAGCGGTCTTCAAAGGCTATGGGAGACACGATGGCCAAGCGCGGTGGCTTGACGCCGTTGTAATGTTGTTGCAGGGTATACTTTATAAAAGCATCTAGTTCTTTGCGGTATTGCTCAAGCCCTTCTGTGTCACGGAAGGATTCTGTGTAGCCGAAGAATGCGATGATGACATCGGCCTTATGCCGAGCGAGCCACTCGTCTGGTGTTTCCCAATGACCTTGGGTATTGGGGTCATTGAGCAGATCTGTATCGGACTGCAACGTGTCGGCTCCGGGAAATGCCCATGGAGAGGGACGGCCGGAATGGGGGCGGAAGCCCGGTGTGTTCCCCCCGTCGCACATGTTACGGATATATAGTAGGCTATCCGGATACCGTAAATACATCTCGGTTTCGAAGTGGCCGTAGTCCATCATGCGCGATCCGAGGTTATTGCCTATGAGAATAATATGATCTCCGCGTTGCAGTGTCAACGGAGCAGGGGTGGGGGGGCTGCATTGGGAGAGGCAGACCAGGGCAATGAAAACGCCAGCGAATATAACCGGTCTTAAATACCTTTCCATGGTACGTTTTGCTGCCATAGATTTCATTGGTTTTACTGGCGCTCGCATGAATGGGGATTATTATTATTTCGTATCATAATTTAAAACTAGTACTTATAGCACAATAGCTAATTGGAATTTGCAATGCTACCATTTTTGTGGTAAAACGTCATCCTGCCCTGTCCTGTGTATGCTCGGTTGGCCCACTGTCGTTATCTTTGGTTGCCAGCCCGCTAAGGACTAACGATATTGCCATAAGTTGCCAAGGGGTAGGGCGGTTGGCCAGCGAGTTTAGGGAGTAGTATTATAGGAGTAGTATTAAAAATATTCGGGCGAGTAAGGCCCGCATCGGTATCAATAGGTATACTTATCTATCTTGTGGATTTGGTTATTGCCTTCGGTGAATACCAAAACAGGCTGATAGTTATCTGCCTCTTCTTCACTAACCTTGAAGAAGCTGAGTATGTGGACAGTATCGCCCACTTTAGCATGCAGTGCTGCACCACCATTCATGCATACTTCGCCACTGCCGCGTTTACCTGGCAGCACGTAGGTCATGATGCGGCTTCCGTTTATGGCATTATTGACATACACTTGCTCGTATTTTTTTATTTGAGCTGCGTCTAGTAAATCGGCGTCAACGGTAATAGATCCATTATATTCAACATTTGCCTCCGTTACTTTGACCGTGTGGATTTTTGATTTTAAAATAGTTAACTCCATATTATTTGTGTGTGTTTCTGTTATTGTGTGTGGTTCTGTTATTCGTCCTTTATGCTGTTTTAGCCTGTCTACTGGGTTTTTCAGATGTTTCTAGTTCAATTTCCTTGCCATATTGCGTTATTATGTGGTATTGGTGGTGGCAATGATAGGTGAACTGATAAGGCATGTTTGGATTTATGGGGTGATTGCCCGAACATGCTACGCGATATTCTTCGCTGCCGTTGGCTGCATATTTTGCTATTACAAGTGTGTTTTGGTCCATGTCATGTTCAAGGATAAACCACGCTCCTTCTCCGATGCCACCCAACCACTGTGCTGCCGCCGGTACCGTTTCTGGCCGTTGCGGTTCGGCGATAGAGCCCGGTTCCTGATCGCACGGGAGGTCTTTGGACTTGTCGGTGGAAAGGTTATGCATTAATTGGTCCAATTGGAAGCCCAGCGATTGCCAGCGGGTCATCTGCCGCGACTGCAATATACCTTCATGGTATAGGTAAACCATCCCGTTGGGCGATGCGTTCACTACATTACTCATTGGGCTTGGTTTGATGGTTTCGGGCAGACTTATCCGTCGTCGTACGCGGTGCCTGTTTACAAAGCCAGCCAATAATACCTGGGCAACGAACCGTGAACAGCTATTATTCCCACGGGCGATGGCACCATACTTTACCGGACCTTTATTTACGATTTGCTCAGCAAGTCGGTTTGCCATGGTATATGATAAACCTTCGGCGACAGCGAAAAATAGCCTTCCGCTGCCGTGGGTTGCGTCTTCTATTTGGTGTAACTCATCCAGAATAGCCTTTAAGTTATCGATATGGTTATTGTCATCAAAACGTGCCCGCGTGTTTAGCACAAGCCGAGGATCTGACGTAGCGGAACGCGCGCGGCCATATCCCCTCGGTGTGATGTATCTGCCGAAATCGAAATAAGCCAATAAACCGCTTTGACGGTGTATCAATACAATAGCTGCATGGCCCACTTTGAAATTCAGGTTTTTTACAATACCCAGTTGTTTGAGTATTGCCATCCATCGCTCGTCGCCACGAGCAGTCTGGTCTGGCCACGCCATCACCAATGCTAAGTCTTGGTTTTCTTCCAACTTGCCCTCCATTCGCGGTTTTTTCCTCGGCAGTGAAATAACCGTGTAAATCTGTAAAGAATTGGGAATTGAGGTTTATTAGCTGATGTCTGCCCTTTGTATTGAGAAACTTACGGAACCAATTTCATATTTATCACAATAATAGCGTAAAATTTGCCACTTTTGCAATCCAATATATATTTGAGGCCCATCATGGAAAGAATTAGTAATGGAGGTATAACAAAATCTTTTTTGTTTTTTTTATCGGTAGCCCTATTGTTTGGTAGCTACTCATGCAATAAGCGGAGTGGCAAACCGCGGCTTTTGGTGTTTAGTAAGACGGCGGCTTTTTACCACGAGTCTATCCCAGCCGGGAATGCTGCTTTGATTAAACTTGCCCATGAAAACGGCTATGATATCGATACGACTACCAATGCCGAATGGTTTAATGAAGATACACTGGAGAACTATTCGGCTGTTATCTTTCTGAGTACAACTGGCGACGTCCTTAACCACTACCAAGAGGCTGCGTTTGAGCGGTATATTCAGGCGGGAGGTGGTTTTGTGGGCATCCACGCTGCATCGGATACCGAATATGATTGGGGATGGTTCGGCCGGCTTGTAGGCGGTTATTTTAAAGGCCATCCGCATCCACAGGAAGCTACGTTCCATGTGGTGGATACCCTCCATCCGGCTACGGAAGGGCTCCCGGCTGCCTTTACTTACCACGACGAATGGTACAACTTTAAGAAACTCAATCCTGACAACAATGTGTTGGTGACGATTGATGAAGGCAGTTATGAAGGGGGCGATAATGGTGCGGAGCACCCCATGGTATGGTACCATGAATATGACGGTGGACGATCGTTTTACACAGCATTGGGACATTCCGTCGAGTCATTTAGTGACCCGCTGCACTTAAAGATGATATTGGGAGGCATCAAGTATGCCGTTGGGAAGAACCTGAAGCTTAATTATAATAAGGCGAGAACCCAGCTGCCACCCAATCCACAGCGTTTTGTGAAAAGACAACTTCTTACCGGGGAGCTTTTTGAGCCAACAGAGATGGCGATACTGCCGAATTATGATATCCTCGTCGCCCAACGCCGCGGTGAGCTGATGCTTTTCCAGCAGGATAGCCAAACCGTAAAACAAGTGGGCTTCCTCGACGTGTACCACCAATCGGGTGTGCCGAATGTAAATGCCGAGGAAGGATTTATGGGGCTGGCGCTAGACCCGGACTACGAGCAGAATAAGTTTCTTTACGCGTTTTATAGCCCGGTGGATACTTCCGTAAATCGGTTGTCGCGGTTTGTTTATGACGATGGTAAGCTTGATCTGGAATCGGAGCAGATCATTCTTCAATTTTATTCACAACGGCAAATCTGCTGCCACACGGGAGGTTCTATCGCTTTCGGGGGAGATGGGCTACTCTACCTATCTACCGGCGATAATTCGACACCGTTTGACCAACCGACTCAGTATAAAAACCATGGCTTTGCGCCCCTTGATGGACGCCCGGGATACGAACAGTATGACGTGCGTCGTTCTTCTGGGAACACCAATGACTTGCGGGGTAAAATCCTCCGTATTGACGTGCAGGCAGATGGCAGCTATAAAATACCTGAAGGCAACCTTTTCGCCGAAGGCACTGAAAAGACCCGCCCCGAGATATATGTGATGGGAAATCGGAACCCTTACCGAATTTCGGTCGACCAAAAAACGGGCTACCTCTATTGGGGTGAGGTTGGTCCGGATGCGGCCAACGACAGTCTGGCGACACGAGGGCCGCGTGGTTACGATGAGGTAAACCAGGCCCGAAAAGCCGGGTTCTATGGATGGCCCTTTTTCATCGGTGATAATTATGCTTACCGGCCGTTTAACTATAATACGGGCGAATTTGGCGAACCTTTTGACCCGGCACATCCGGAAAACCACTCACCGAACAATACCGGTTTGCAGGTACTGCCTCCCGCGCAGCCTGCCTTTATCTGGTACCCGTATGCGGCGTCGCCGCAATTCCCCCAGGTGGGTACAGGTGGGCGTAATGCCATGGCTGGTCCGGTATACTATACCGATATGTTTCCCAAAGAGACCCGTTATCCGGAATACTACAATGGTAAACTGATCATCTATGATTGGATCCGTGGGTGGATCAAAGCGGTAAGCCTATTGCCGAATGGTGATTTCGACAAGATGGAGCCTTTCGTGGAAGATGCGTCATTCGCCAACCCAATTGATATGGAAGTGGGAAAAGACGGCAGGATTTACGTGCTGGAATACGGTAAAGGTTGGTTTGCCAAGAATGCCGATGCCGGTATCTCGCGGATCGACTATATCGCGGGAAACCTCCCGCCGCAAGTGGGCGATATCGAGATCGAAAAGCTCAATGGTGCCACACCGTTTACCGTGAAGGCGTCGGTTACGGCTACCGATAATGAGGGTGATCGGCTCACATATACCTGGAAGATTGGCGATGTTAGCCAAGTAACTAATGAGCCGACACTCAGCTACACCCTGGAAGAACGGGGGGAATATGCTATCAGCGTGACGGTGTCTGACGGAAAAGGGCAGGCAGAAAGTAATCCAGTATTGGTTTACGCAGGTAACGACAACCCTGTGGTGAATATTGTGCTTACCAATACCACCGGCTTTTATACACCCGGAGAACATGTCGGTTACACAGTGGAGATAGATGACCACGGGCGGCCCATTGATACGGCGAATCTTGTGGTTGCTATTGACTATATCACTGGTTCGGACCTGGCGGGTGCCTCACTCGGCCACCAGCAAGTATCTGAGATTGTGTTGGGGCGTAGCTTGATGATGGCTTCCGACTGTCAATCGTGCCATAAGGTGGATGAGCCAAGTATTGGCCCTTCCTATATGCAGGTAGCTTCGCGGTACCGCAACCAGAAAGACGCTTCGCCTTACCTTACTGAAAAAATTATGAAAGGTGGCAGCGGCGTGTGGGGCGAAGTTGCTATGGCAGCACATCCCGACATGAAAGAAGCTGAAGCACGCCAGATTGTGCGTTGGATCATGTCGTTGGGAGATGATCAGGCGGGTAAGCAGAAATCGCTCCCGGCGACAGGTGCTATCATCGCGAAAAAGGCAAGTGAAGGCGATAAAGAAACCGTACTACGTATTCATGCACAATACACCAATGCGCCGGGCATGGGTATCAAGCCGCTTACCGGCTCGGAGACGGTGGATTTGAAACTGAAGACGGAGGAGTAGCTCATGAAGAAAATAGGATTTTTATCTTTCGGGCATTGGTCTGACCACCCTGCATATAAAACCCGAACAGCAAGCGATACCCTGCTTCAATCCATTGATTTAGCTGTTGCTGCCGAGGAAATCGGTTTGGATGGCGCATATTTCCGTGTACATCATTTTGCAGCGCAGCTGGGATCACCGTTCCCGTTGCTTTCGGCTATCGGTGCGAAAACAAGCAAAATAGAGATTGGAACAGGGGTAATCGATATGCGGTATGAGAATCCGATGTATATGGTCGAAGACTCCGGTGCGGCTGATTTGATTTCAGGAGGACGGCTGCAATTGGGAATCAGCAGGGGTTCGCCAGAGCAGGTAATCGATGGTTGGCGTTATTTCGGTTACGAGCTTGCCGAAGGGGAGAGTGATGCCGATATGGGGCGACGGAAGGCCTTGGAATATTTGGAGCTGTTAAAGGGAGTTGGCTTTGCCGAGCCAAATCCGTACCCGATGTTTCCGAATCCGCCAGGCCTTTTGCGATTGGAGCCGCATTCGGAGGGGTTGAGGGAGCGTATTTGGTGGGGGGCAGCTTCCAATGCAACAGCTGTTTGGGCTGCCGAGAACGGAATGCACCTCCAAAGCTCCACCCTGAAATACGACGAGAGCGGCAAGCCCTTCCATGTACAGCAAGCCGAGCAGATCAGGCTTTATAAAGAGGCCTGGAAGAATGCAGGGCATCAGCGTGAGCCACGGGTGTCGGTGAGCCGGTCTATTTTTGCGTTGGTAACTGACCAAGACCATTATTATTTTGGGCAAGAAGCCAATCGTGTCGATAAAATCGGATTTATCGAAAATAATAGGCGAGCGGTTTTCGGGAGAAGTTACGCTGCGGAACCCGATAAGCTCATTGAAGAACTGGCCCGCGATGAAGCTATCCAGGAGGCTGATACGCTTCTTTTGACAATACCGAATACCTTAGGGGTTGAATACAATGTGCACGTACTGTCTTCTATTTTGGAGCACGTGGCACCCGGACTAGGCTGGCGTTGAAGCGCTGTTGCGGAAGTTGCTAATTAACCCCGCGATGGCGAACGATGCCGATATAAAAGGGCGTCGAGTCATTTCCATTACCGGTTAGGAATATGGTCAGGTAGTCGCCGGGGTCTAATGCAACACCGGTTCGCCTTGCCAGCTGCCCTCCGTTTTCATCTCGCACGGTTAATACGTGCGTACCTGTATTTGATGTCAAGATAAACTCCGCAGCACCCTGTCCGGTTTCGGATGTCTCGGTGGGCCTGTCTTGGAATGCTGGAATAGGCTCTCCGGTAGCTATCTGAAGTGTCACGCGGTGTGGTGTTTCGGCCAAGTTGAAGAATCGCAAGCCAGCTATAGCGGTGGGGTCTTCCGTGCCGGCAGGCAATCGGTCGTCGGTAAGGAAATGCAGCGGTGCGGCTTCCGTGCCGAAAAGAAAAGATGTATAATATTTGTTCTCCTCTATTGTAAAAGCTGTATCCACAAGCTGGGCCGACTCGTTGGACGAGATGATTTCCAGTCTGCAGTTTTCATGACTGGGTATCGCATAGAAGTCAATACCCCGGTAGCCTAAACCTTGGCCCAGTGACTGGAGGCCGAGTCCGACATCCACCCGATGGAGCACTGCCTCTGCTTCCAAAAATGAATTAACCACTGTTACCCCAGACCGGACATCCGGTGTCGGTTCTTCATCTTTTATGCATCCGGCGACTAATACCATGCCTGTAAACAGGGATAGACATACAATAAAATTGGCTTTCATCCACATTGTAGTTAATTGACCTAATTGACCCATTGGTACACCCTGGCTACATAGAAAGTAGTTGGGTCGCGTTCATCGCCCGTTAAAAAGATGCTGACGTAACTGCCTGCAACCAAATCGACCGGGTCGTTCCTCGTCGCCACGGTTTCGCCGTTTTCATCTACCACGCTGACTATATACGAGCCAGTAGCCACCGGGATAAAGCCTTCTCTTTCTTTTCCGGTCTGTGGTGTTTCCGTAGGCCGGTCGCTAAAGGCGGCTATCGGGGTAAGGTCACCGATATGCAGCGTAACGCGCCGGTCGGTATTCGCCAAGTTATAGAACCGCACAGCAGCGATAGCACTTGCGTCGTCTATGTCCTCAGGCACCCTGTCGTCTGTGATGAAGTGCCGGGGGTCGTCATGTGTGCCGTATACGAAGGATGAATAAAATACGCTGTCTTGCACGGTGATGGTCGTATCCACGAGCCTGTTATTTTCGTATGTTGAATAAAGCTCCAGCCGAGCCTCCCCGGGGTACATGTATATTGGTGGAGTAGGACCGTAAGTCCGATAAAATAGCGGATTCAATACCGATATCGTATTGCGGTCAACATAATAATATACGGCATCAGTCTCGATAAATGCGTTTATAAATGTTGCCCCTCCGACCTGCTTCGGCTGTGGGTCGGTCCCCTTTAAACAGCCCCCTAAAAACACGACCGTGGTTAATAGGGCAAATATCAAATTCAATCTTTTCATCATACCCTATCTAACGCATGGGAAAGAATAAATGCTACAGCGCTTATTCTTCAAATGGCGACTTTTTCACATCATCCGGAATATCGGATGATAAACTGCCTAAAAACACAGTGAGGTCTGCTACTTGGTCGTCTGATAAGTCTACCCCCCGCTGCAGTTTTCCCATAATGCGGACGGCTTCGTCCAAGCTATCTACAGAGCCATCGTGGAAATAGGGCCAGGTATGCGTTACATTTCGCAGACCGGGAACCTTGAAAAAGTATTTCTCTGCTTCATTCTGGCTCACGTCAAACACACCCGCATCCACCTTTTCAGAACCGGTCTGTTTCCAGTAATCTTCAAAGAGTCCGAATTTCTGCAGCATTTGCCCTCCCAGTGCAACCCCATTATGGCAAGTGATACAGCCCGCGGAAATAAAGGTTTGTAATCCGGCTTGCTCTTGTGCGGTCAATGCAGAGATATCGCCCTCTAAATATTTGTCAAATCGGCTTTCCGGCATCAGTGTTCGTTCAAAAGCGCCGATAGCGCGGGTGATGTTATCGAATGTAATAGCGTCGCTATCGCTTTTAAAAGCTGCAGGAAAGAGTTCTTGGTAGATTTCCACTTTTTTGAGGCGGTCTACCAGTTGCTGTTTGTCTTTGATGTTATGTTCAATGGGGTTCAGTATTGGTCCGGCAGCCTGCTCTTCCACATCAACAGCCCTGCCATCCCAGAACTGCATCTTGTGTAAAGCCGCATGGAAGACGGTGGGCGAATTTCTTGCTCCAACAGACTTATCGTCACCAAGTGAAAACTGGAGGTTGTCCACTCCGTAATTGCTTAAGCTATGGCATGAATTGCAACTGATGTTTCCTTCGCCTGATAACCTGGTGTCGAAAAATAAATATTTGCCCAATTTTACCATGGCTGAATCAGGTCGGCTAACCGCGATGGCGGAGATGGGTTGGAAAAGGACCTGTGCTTGTGCCAATAAGTCAGCGGCAGCCTCGTCCGTGACGGCCGGCGATTTTTTCTGGCTGTTGTTCATGCAGCTGATCACAACGAAAAGGCCGATAGAGGTGATGGTTAATAACTTCTTCATTTTTAAAATATTATTTTTTTATATCTGACATAATCCGGCTATTCTATATCGTAAACACCATAGCCGAGAGAATGTTTTTTGTATCCTCGCCACTTTTGTAATAGGCCACCCGAGTCTACTAAAATAAGTTGTACCCTGGAAAGTTTTTTCAGGTGCATTTTACGTAAATTATTGTAGCTTGCATCGTAATTGGAAATAATTGGAGGTATTATGAGCATATACACGGTGAAGGCTTTCGGGACCGCCGCGCCGGAGGCGGATTTAAAACAAATGACCATTGATCGCCGGACAGTGACGGCCAAGGACGTTGAAATAGACATTCTGTATTGTGGCGTATGCCATTCTGATTTGCACACCGCTCGCAATGAATGGGGTGGCACGGTGTATCCCAACGTTCCGGGGCATGAAATTGTCGGGCGCATTACCCATGTTGGTAGCGGGGTAACCAAATTCAACGTAGGTGATCTGGCGGGTGTAGGCTGCATGGTAGATAGCTGCCGCGAATGCGATAGTTGCAAAGGAGGGTTAGAACAGTATTGTGAAAAAGGTAATATCCAGACGTATAACGGGCATGACACACATTTGAACCGGCAAACCTTTGGTGGTTATTCCGAACGGGTGGTGGTAGATGAGGATTTCGTATTAAGGATACCCGACAAGCTGGATTTAGCCGCTACGGCTCCTTTGCTCTGCGCGGGCATTACCACGTATTCACCGCTGCGGCGCTGGGATGTGGGCGCCGGGAAACGGGTGGGTGTCGTTGGCATCGGCGGCTTAGGGCATATGGGCGTAAAAATAGCAAAAGCGATGGGTGCTTACGTGGTGGTTTTCACCACATCACTTTCCAAAGTGGCGGACGCCAAGCGGTTGGGTGCTGATGAAGTTATACTGTCTACAGACAACGAGCAAATGAGAACACATGCAAAAAGTCTGCATTTCATTCTAGACTGCGTATCGGCCCAACATGATATTAACGCATATTTAAAGTTGTTGAAAAGAGACGGTACGCTTACGCTCGTTGGTGCGCCCGAACTCCCGCTTCCGGTGTCGCCGTTCAGCCTGATTCCCGGGCGCCGGAGTTTAGCGGGCTCATTGATTGGCGGTATTGCCGAAACACAGGAGATGCTCGACTTCTGCGGGCGGCATAACATTGTTTCGGATGTCGAAGTAATTCGAATGCAAGACATCAATGAAGCGTTTGACCGTATGTTGAAGGGCGACGTGAAATATCGTTTTGTTATTGATATGGCGTCGTTGAAAGATTAATTAATCCCCACCATATCCCAATCAGTTTCCCCTGGGTTAGACTCAAACCGGGTTAGGTAGGATGCTCGTTCGGGGCAGATTGACACCTTGGACTTATACTGGATTTAATATGTTTTTGTAGCGAAGTAGGTGTTAACCGGTCACGAAGCAGTTGTCCAGATGACGTTAACGAAATACGAACGGCGTATGTAACACGCGAAATTATAGGATGATTTTACCGGACAAGCGGTGGATACGACGGGACGTCAATACCGGAAGCACTGCAATTCCCCGTCACTTCTGCTGCAGAGCAGGTAGCGTTGACCGTCGTCATATAATGGGCCGACGTAGGCCAATGGACCGCAATCGTGGGGCAGCGGTTCTGAAAGCGTATCGTCAGGCGGCTCGACATCGTTGGTTCGGTTAGTACGGCTACCCGCTTGCCGCTGGAGCAGTCTTCCACGGCCATCATACGATAGTCGCTGCCGGTCCGTTCCAACCTCGATGCGTACGGTCTTATCGTTGCTGGTCAATAGAGCGCCCTGCGTAGCCCGCTGTGGTAGTTTCAACGAGAAACCGGGCAGGGGATCTCCATCTGTATCGATGCGGTAAAGCCTTTCGGCCGTGGTAAATACCAGGCTCCGATCGGGTAGCTGGGAAATACTGTCCACGATTGGTCCCGGTAATTGTGCATTCCATAGTTTTTGTCCCGCTGGCGAAATGGCATGGAGGATATGGTAGGCATCTTGTACCAGGATGAAGCGGCCACTGTCACTATACAGGCGTACAGAAGGGGCTGTGATAGCCCTGACGTTGAGGTCGAATGTCCACAATGCGCCATAACTGGTTTGTGGTTCCTCCTCTGTTACAATGGTTTCTTCCGGTATATGCTCTGGTAGCTGTACAACATCTTTTTTAGCTAAATTTGAAAAATAGAAGTATGAAACGGCTATAATAGTGACAAAAAGCACCGAGATAATAATGATCAGATTTCTCATCTTTTACAAATCTAACACAAAAAGTGCCAGTTTCCAATCTTGCATATCAAACCAATTATAATTAAGTTTGGCAAAATATTGCAATCGAAAGTTGGCCTTGAAAAAATCACAGACATACCGATGAATAAACGAATTATTCTCACCGCATCATTCTTTGGCTTGGCAGCAGTGATACTGGGTGCCTTTGGGGCACACGGTCTGGAAGATAAAGTTAGCAACGATAGCCTTGAAGTGTGGAAAACGGCAGTGGATTATCAGTTTTATCATACGCTCGCCCTGTTGTTTCTAGCTACTTTCTCAAGAGCAAAAAACACCTATATTCGCTTTTCCTTCATTACTTTCACACTTGGGATTTTACTATTCTCCGGTTCGTTGTATATACTGAGCACCCGTGCGATTACGGGCTTCGGAGCGGCTGCCATCCTGGGGCCTATTACACCCATAGGTGGATTGTGCTTTATTTTGGGATGGATAGGCTTGTTTGTAGCCACCATCAAGAATAAGGGGTAACACACATACCCGATTTTTTATTTTTTATGCTGGAGTTCACCGATGGGAAGACACAAACCCGCGTTACGCTATTTGTCGAGGTAATATTGCCGCTGGCTATTGCCAAGACATACACCTACCGGGTACCGTACGAATGGAATGCCAACGTAGCCGTGGGCAAGCGTGTCATCGTCCAGTTCGGGAAAAGTAAAGTCTATTCTGCCATCATCAGCCGGGTGACGGACCAAGCCCCTCAATTGTACGAAGCGAAATATATCCTCGATGTGCTGGATGAAGCACCGGTGGTAGATAGCACTCAGCTCCACTTATGGGATTGGATATCATCCTATTACCTCTGTTCGCTTGGAGAAGTGATGCAGGCCGCACTCCCGGCAGCACTGAAGCTGGCTAGCGAAACGCGGATTGTTGCCGCGCAAAATACCGGAGTAGATCGATCTGAGTTGAGTGACAAAGAATTCTTAATCCTCGACGCGCTTGACATCGCGCCCGAACTGAAGGTAAGCGACATCGTAAAACTATTGGGTCAGAAAAGTGTTTTCCCCTTGTTGAAGCGGCTTTTTGAAAAGGGGCTTATCCTGATCTCCGAAGAAATAGCACCTAGATATCGGCCAAAGATGAAGGTGTTCGTTAGCTTGCACAGCGACTATACAGACAATGCCGGTAGAAAGGCGTTGTTAGAGTCACTGGCTAGGGCTCCAAAGCAACAGGACGCGGTGATGGCTTATATCCAGCTGAGCCGCCAACAACCCGAAGTAGCAAAGACCGATATCATGGAGGCCAGTGGCTGCAGCTCAGCCATAATCGCTTCGCTGGTTGAAAAAGGGGTGTTTGTCGCCGAGGAGCGGGCAGTAAGCCGGTTAGCGGGTGAGGATGTGGAGGTAACGGCTAGCTTTACCTTCAGTGATGCACAATCACGTGCTTTTGACGATATCAATAGGCAATTTGCAGAAAAGGATGTCGTGCTGCTACACGGTGTCACCGCGTCGGGTAAGACGCAGGTGTACATCCGGCTGATAGAGGCAGCTATGGCCTGTGGCCGGAACGTCTTGTATCTATTGCCCGAGATTGCGCTGACTACACAGATCACCGAGCGCCTGTGTAAGCATTTCGGTAACAAACTGGGGGTATACCATTCGCGCTTTAGCGACAATGAGCGGGCTGAAGTATGGCATAAGGTACTCCAAAATGAATACCAGATCATCATAGGGGCACGGTCGGCGGTTTTTCTTCCTTTTCAGTCGCTGGGATTCATCGTGGTAGACGAAGAGCATGAGACGTCATATAAACAATTCGACCCTGCACCAAGGTACCACGCGCGCGATACGGCGATTTATCTTGGCCACCTGCACGGAGCGAAAGTGCTGCTGGGTTCCGCTACACCGGCTATCGAAAGCTTTTACAACGCCCGCGCCGGCAAATACGGGTTGGCCACGCTGACACAACGGTTCGGCGATGCCAAGCTGCCTGAAATCGTAACGGTAAATATCAGCGAAGAGAGCCGCAAAGGTACTATGTTTACCTATTTTAGTGCCGTACTCTTACAGGAGATGGAGAAGGCGTTGGCTGAGGGCCAACAAGTAATCCTTTTCCAGAATAGGCGTGGGCACACGCCACTGCTGCAGTGCAAGACGTGTGGTTATATCGCCAAATGCATCCATTGTGATGTGAGCCTCACTTATCATAAAAGCAGCGGACATTTGCACTGCCACTATTGCGGGTTTACCGAAGCACCGCTGCAGGTTTGCCCGGCATGCGGCTCAACTCATATCGAAAGTAAGGGCTTTGGTACTGAGCGGATAGAGGAAGAGCTGGAAACGCTGCTGCCGCAGGCCCGCATCGGTCGCCTCGACCTCGACTCGACCAAGGGCAAGTATGGGTTTGAGCGTGTGTTGACGGCTTTTGATGAACATCGGTATGATGTATTGGTGGGTACACAGATGGTAGCAAAGGGGTTGGACTTCGGAAAAGTAAGCGTTATCGGTATCATCAATGCCGACGGTCTGATTAATTACCCCGATTTCCGTGCGCATGAGCGGGCATTTTCGTTACTAGCCCAGGTGAGTGGTCGCGCCGGGCGCCGAAACAGCAGCGGGAAGGTAGTCATCCAATCCTACGCGCCCAACCACCGTGTTATCCAACAGGTAATTGCCAACGACTACGAAGGCATGTTCATGGCGGAGGTCGCCGAACGGAAAAATTTTGGTTATCCGCCGTTTTTCCGGTTGTTTAAGGTGGAAGTGAAACACAAAGAACAGCAAGCTGCGCACGAGGGGGCACTCCGTTTAGTGGCGCTGCTGCGCGAGATACTGGGCCACCGGGTTTTCGGGCCTGAAGTGCCGCTTGTGGGGCGCGTGCGAAATTACTATATCTTTGGTGTGCTGCTCAAAATTGAGCGGGCAGGCATCAGCATTGTCAAAGTAAAAGAGCAGATTTCCGTCGCCCTGCAGCGTTTTGAAACCAATAAAGCTAACCGCGGCGTGCGGGTACAGGTCGATGTGGATCCCTATTGATTGATCAAGCCAAAACTATACTGGATAGTGATGGCCGCAACGGGGGCGAAGAAGTACTCCCAACGATACCGTTTCACCTGGTCAGGAGCGCCGGTAAAAGAGTCGTCGGTGTAATTGTTGGTTTTCTGGTAAGTGTATGCAATATTGAAATTGGCCTCAGCCCCCACGGCGACCCGGGGAACCACGTATACTTTGGCTCCTACAAATGGTGAAAATAGCAGGGCGTTTTTTGTGTCTTCGGCAAAAACCGAAGTGTTGGCGAACCCCTGTGTGTTGAGTTGCTGGAACATGAAGCCCAAATCGCCGCCGAAGTAAGGCTGAACGCGCGAATAATTCACGCTTTTTTCGACACCCAGCTTTATAGCTGTGTTCCGGAGTTTGCCGCCAACGTCTGGCAGGCACCCCTCACACTCATCACTAAACACAATGTCATTACGGAAATGCGCGGCTTGTAACCGATAACTGATCTGGTTGTCGTTGATTTTGAAGAGCAGACCATTGAAATAGGACGTGTGGTATTGTTTCCCTGAAGGCTGGTTGAGTAATTGCGGGAACTGCTCGTAGGCGTATGCGCGAACCGCAATAGTATACCAGAAGTCGGTATTGAAGTTGTGTGTATTGCTTTTTGGAATAATCGGATCCGGATAATCAACGGTATCAATGTTTGTTACCTGTGCTGACAATTGCACGGCTCCGAAGCATAGGAGAATAACCAAAAGTAAATACCTCATTCGTCGCATCGTTTATACCGTGCGAAAATAATAAATAAAATCGGGTATCGATTACTGCCTCGTTAATCTCGGGTAATCTGTGTATTTTTGGGACCATAATGGCATATAAGTTTATTGATAATTACCGCGAACGTGGCGCACGCAAACAATTGGTAGAGCTGCTGAAGCGGCGTGGGATAGCAGATAAGCGGGTGCTGGCGGCTATTGGGAAAGTACCGCGGCACTATTTTTTCGACGAGACATTTTGGAACCAGGCCTACCGCGATATCGCTTTCCCCATTGGTGATGGGCAGACCATTTCACAACCTTATACTGTAGCTTACCAAACAGAGCTGTTGCATATTGAACGGGGCGACCGCGTATTGGAGGTCGGTACCGGATCAGGTTACCAAACATGTATCCTGTTGGAACTGGGAGCCGAAGTCTACACCATTGAGCGTCAACCCAACCTATATAATCGTACCATACAAGTGTTGCCCTATATGGGCTATAAACCACACTTTTTCTTGGGTGATGGGTCGAAAGGAATACCCGACCATGCACCATACGACAAAATTCTGGTCACTGCCGGGGCTCCGTTTGTGCCCGATGTGATGCTGAAACAGCTCCGTATCGGGGGATTATTGGTTATTCCGGTAGGTAGCGAGAAGGAGCAGAAGATGATGACCATCCTGAGGGTGGGGGAACAAGAGTACGAGCGGATCGAGCTGGATACGTTCCGATTTGTTCCTTTAGTGGGCGATCGTGCATGGTAATCGCCAAATTAAATTGAATGGAAGACATATTTGATACTTACGGCAAAAATATAGCCGATGCCGATGGTCGCATAGCAAGCTTACGGAAATCGGTTAATGGCAATTCGCTCCTGCGGCTAGCCACTATCGTGGGTGGCGGTGCGGCACTATTTGCTGCAGTGCAGACGGAGAATGTGTCGTTAGTGATTGGCCTATTCCTGCTGATTATGGTCTGTTTCATGATGCTCGTGTGGCGACAAAGCAAGCTCGAGGCACAGAAAGCAGCGTGGGAAGATTTCCGTGAGGTAAACCGGAATGAAGTAGCTATGACTGAAGGCAGGCCTAACATGTATCCTAATGGTGCTGCTTATGCGGACCGCCGCCACCCCTATAGCGGGGATTTGGATATTTTTGGTCCATCGTCCGTATTTGCACTTATCAACCGGTGCGCGACTTCCACAGCAAACCGATTGCTGGCGGGGTGGCTTGCTGCTCCGGCGAGCCGGGAAACTATATTGTTGCGGCAAGAGGCGGTACGCGAATTGGCACCAGATGCGGAGTGGTGCCAACAATTCCAGGCAGGGCTCATATTCAACCTTACCCGAGATGCCGATTTTAAACAGCAGTTTGCCCATTTTTTGGAGGCTGGAGATACACTGGAGAGCAAGTTTCTAAGACGATACGTGAAAATTGTTCCCTGGCTGATGGCTTTCGTTATCGTACTTGCCATTTTTTGGGCACCTGCAATACCACTGGCCGTTGTTTTGGCGCTTGCCCATCTGCTGGCTGCAGTGGCCTATGGTGGAAAGGTAGGGCGCATAGCAGGCCAGCTGGACCGGGTGGGGCGTATTTTGGGTGCTTTTGCCAAGTCGTTTGAAAAAATAGAAAACCGCCATTGGGAAAGTGAATGGGGGCAAAGTGTATTGCAGGGTACAGGTGGATCGGTTCCTGTTTCGGTGATTTTCCTTAAACTGGCGATACTGATTGATCGGCTGGATTACCGGTTGAATATGCTGGTTGGGGGTGTGCTCAACATGTTTGCGTTGTGGGATTTCAAACAGGTTTTTGCGGTTCTCGATTGGCGTAAGCAATACGGTGGCCGGTTGCTTGCCGCGTTGGATGTCGTGGCCGAGGTTGAAGCAGTGGTAAGTTTAGCAACTTTATGCCGCAATCACCCGCAATGGGTTTTCCCCGAGGTGGTGGAGTCAGCGAAACCCTATGTCGCAGCTAAGGGTTTATCGCATCCGTTAATCCCATCACATGCAGCTGTGCCAAACGATTACGTGATGGACGGCCACCGGGTTGCACTGATTACTGGTTCCAATATGGCCGGTAAAAGCACTTTTCTCCGCGTTATCGGTACCAATTCAGTGCTGGCGTTTTGCGGTGCACCCGTTTGCGGCACATCCATGCAGCTATCGGTTTTCCATGCGGTAAGTTACATGCGCATTGCCGACTCGTTGAATGAGAGTACTTCTACCTTTAAAGCGGAGCTCAACCGGATTGAAGACGTATTACGGGCTGTACGTACCCGGCCACGCACCTTTTTTCTCATTGATGAAATGTTACGGGGCACCAATTCCAGGGACAAGTACCTTGGGTCGAAAGCGATTATCAAGCGGTTGATTGCCGATGGTGGCGTGGGTATGGTGGCCACACACGATCTCCAATTGGCTAAATTGGCAGAAGAATATCCTGGTGTACTGGCCAACTTCCATTTTGATATCCAAGTGAAGGAGGGAGAGATGCTTTTCGATTACAAGCTTAAGCCTGGTGAGTGTACGATTTTCAATGCATCGCTATTATTGAAGAATATAGGTATCGACGTAGCGGAATAGCGCTTCACCGTTTCATTACCCGTGCCAGCTCGCGCTTAGTGTCACGTTCTTTGATCGTTTCCCGTTTATCGAAATCCTTTTTGCCCTGGGCCAATGCGATTTCCACTTTGGCGAATCCGCGGTTGCCGATAAATATACGCAGCGGGATGATGGTGAGACCGCGCTCGTCGATTTTTGATTTTAGCTTTTTGAGTTCTTTTTTGGTGAGCAGCAGCTGCCGGTCGCGCTTGGCTTCATGGTTGTAAAACGAACCGTGCGAATATTCTGCGATATGCATGTTGCGGATATATAAATCATTTTCGAAAAATGAGCAGAATGCGTCGTTGATATTGGCCTTTCCCTCCCGGATCGATTTGATTTCTGTGCCAAGCAGGCGGATGCCAGCGATGTAAGTGTCGAGGATGTGGTATTCGAAATGTGCCCTTTTGTTTTTAATATGGATAGTTGAAGATAATGCCATTTTAGTTGTAAGTCTTTCGTCGATAGCTCACCGTCTTAATTCAGTTTGCAATAAATATTTTGTGCTACCTTATCGGATATGTTGATTTTCGTCCTATCGATCTCTATGGCGATCGAGTGGTCGAATTCATACCGTTGCAGCACGGTTATCTCGCTGTGGATACCGATGCCGATCTGGCTTACGTATTGGAGAAACGACGGGCTGTTATCTCTGACAGCGATGATGGTGTAGGTGTTGCCGCTGTCAGCTTCGGCCAGCGTAAGCCGTGCTTCATGTACATAATTGCCATCAGCCTTGGGTATGGCGTCGCCGTGTGGGTCGAATTGCGGGAATCCCAGAAAGCGGTCGAGCCGTTCCACCAGTTTGTCGGATTTGATATGCTCCAATTGCTCGGCGATATCATGCACTTCATCCCAACTGAAGCCCAGCTTGTCAAACAGAAACGTTTCCCACAGCCGATGGCGCCGGATAATGGCCACTGCCAGGTCGCGCCCCGTATCGGTGAGGGTGATTTTGCCATATTTTTCGTAGTTGACCAACTGCTTTTCACGCAACTTCTTTAACATATCGGTTGCCGTGGCGGGGCGGACATTGAGCTTGCCGGCCAACTGATTTGTGCCTGCTTCGCCAACACCGTCGTGTTCGGCCGTGATGCGGAGCAGCGCCTTTAAATAGTTTTCCTCGGTATCCGATAGCATAACGGCAAAGGTAGGGAAATTGTTATGAAAAAATATTTTTGGTTTTGCTCAGAAAAAACCGATATCTTACAGGGAAATTTACACATTATGGATCCTCATCGCTTTACTATCGGCATAGAAGAAGAATATATGGTGATGGATCCCATTAGCCGTGAACTCAAATCGCACGATCAGAAAATTGTGGAACTATCGCAGAAGATCCTGAAAGACAGGGTGAAGGCCGAAATGCACCAGGCGGTAGTAGAGGTGGGTACGGATATTTGCAGCAATATTGAAGAGGCGCGCGAAGAGGTACAGTTTCTGCGTGCCACCGTAGCAGCGATTGCGGGCGACCTGGACCTGATTGTGGGGGCTTCTGGTACCCATCCGTTTTCAGAGTGGCAGCGGCAGCTGATCACCGATACGCCGCATTATTTCGAAATCATCAATGAGATGCAGGATGCTGCTCGCTCCAACCTTATTTTCGGGTTGCATGTGCACGTGGGTATGGAGAACCGGCAGATGGCGATACATATTGCCAACTCCGCGCGGTATTTTCTACCCCATATTTTTGCGTTATCCACCAACTCACCCTTCTGGGAGGGTAGAAATACCGGCTTTAAGTCTTTCCGTACGAAGGTGTTCGATAAATTCCCGCGAACGGGCATTCCGGATTATTTCGAGTCTATCGAGGAATACGACAGCTACATCAATCTACTCATCAAAACCAATTGCATTGACAATGCGAAAAAAGTATGGTGGGATCTCCGCGTACACCCATTTTACAACACGATCGAGTTCCGTATCTGCGATGTGTCACTAACCATACAGGAAACCATGGCACTGGCTGCCCTCTTCCAAGCCGTTTGCGTGAAGCTGCATAAACTGCGTTCGCGGAACATGAGTTACATGATTTATAAGCGACCGTTGATAAACGAAAACAAATGGCGGGCTTCCCGTTATGGGTTGGATGGACAGCTGATTGATTTTGGCAAGGAAATGGAAGTCAATACCCGAGTGTTAATTTACGAGTTGCTTGATTTCGTGGACGATGTGGTGGATACCCTGGGAAGTAGGGAGGCAATCAACTTTGTGCCCCGAATTTTGGAAATCGGCACGGGTGCGGACCGCCAGTTGGCCGTTTATGAAGACGCCGGAAACTTGATAGCTGTGGTTGATTTTGTTTGTGATCAATTCCTAGCCTAGCTTTTTATTCCCTCATTTTTATTCTGTTATTATTACCTTTGCCCGATGGACCGACCGGGACGTAATATGCGGATAGCATTACTTGACTTCAATAAAGGGTATCCCAACCAAGGGATAGACAACATACACGATATCCTGCAGCGCTACGCTGCTGAAAAGGGGCTGGAGCTTTATCTCGATGTATTCGATGTACGCCAGCGCCATGAAATACCTGATTTGTCGTATGACGTGTATATCTCGAGCGGTGGCCCGGGCTCACCGCTCGAAGAATCTGCAACCGTTTGGGAAAGCCGTTATTTTAAGTTGATCGGCGACTTGATATCCCATAACAACGTTGCGTTGCCCACCGAACGTAAATTTTCGTTCTTCATCTGCCATGCATTCCAGTTGGCATGCAAATATTTCAAAGTAGGTGCCCTGTGCCGGCGCAAATCCACTGCATTCGGAGTGTTTCCTGTCCACAAAACATTGGCAGGTAAATCCGAGCGGATATTTATGGGGCTACCGGATCCGTTTTATGCAATTGACAGCCGGGAGTGGCAGGTAGTGATGGTTGATAAGACGCGATTGCGTGCATCGGGGATGGAGATTATCGCTATCGAGAAAGAACGCCCGCATGTACCGCTCGAACGGGCCGTAATGGCAATCCGTTTCTCACCGGAGATGATCGGCACGCAATTCCACCCCGAGGCTGATGCTTGCCGGATGCATGACCATTTGTTGGTGCCGGAGCAGAAGCAACGAGTTATCGATCAGCACGGTATAGCCAAGTATGAAGATATGGTCCAGTGCCTGGCCGATCCCATGAAAATCAGACTTACCCAAATGTCGGTGTTGCCCGAATTTCTGGAAGTTGCGCGGCAGGCCCGTATGCAGCGGCAGGAAGCTGTTGTCTGATTAATCGCCTCCCGCCATGATTCCTTTTTTCCGTAATGCGTTTAATGCCGGGTTTTCTAAAAAGAGGTACCAGCGGCTGCTTGCGCTATTGGATGGGCCTTATCCAGGGGCACTCGGCTTCCGCATAGCGGAAACCCCGGTGTTTGTGCCTGGTGAGCTTGCCGAAAAATTGGTTCGTGCATGTGAAGGGATTGTAGATACATTGGTGCGACCCGGTTTCTCTCACCGCAGTGAAGGCGCTATTCCACCGCGCTTCCGTGTACCGGGTAGCGAAGGTCACAGTGACGTGCTGTGTCTCGATTTTGCCATCTGTCTCGACGATGCCGGGCGCCTTATGCCGCAATTGATCGAACTTCAGGGATTCCCTACCATACTCTTCTTCCAGGCGGCTTTGGCGCGTGCCTATAGGCAGTGTTATGATATTCCCTCCGGCTTCGATAACTATTTCAACGGATATACCGAAGAACGCTATGTTCAGCTGTTGAAACGGCTGCTGCTAGGGGGGCACCCACCTGGAAATGTCGTTTTGTTGGAAGTGAAACCCCATGAGCAGAAAACCAGGATGGATTTTTACCTTACCGAGGAAGCCACGGGGATACGGCCGGTATGTATTTCGGAGCTTTTCAGGGAGGGCGATACGTTTCATTATTTCCGGGATGGGCGCAAAATACCAATAAAGCGTATTTATAACCGCGTTATTGCAGACGATTTTGAAGCTCAGAAAGGACAGTTATCCCGTTATGCCGATATCACGGCAACGTCGGATGTGGAATGGGTTCCGCATCCCAACTGGTTTTACCGCATCAGTAAGCATACCCTGCCAAGCCTTGATTCGCCTTATGTGCCCGAAACCCACTTTCTAGGTGAGGTAGGTGTACTCCCCCACGACTTGGAAAACTATGTGTTGAAACCGTTGTATTCCTTTGCGGGCCAAGGCGTGATTGTGGATGTGATGGAAGCTGATATTGCCGCTATCCGCAACCCTATGCAGTGGATTTTGCAGCGTAAGGTAAGCTATGCGCCGGCGGTTGACACACCGACGGGTGGGGCATTTTGTGAGGTACGGATGATTTACTGTTGGGAACGGGAGGCTGAGCGCCCGGTACTGGTCAATAACCTAGTGCGGTTGAGTAAAGGGAAACAGATCGGTGCCCGCTATAACACGGATATGGATTGGGTAGGGGTGGGGATTGGTTTTTTTGAGCAATAAAAAAGTGCCGGGAGTTTATCACCTCCGGCACCTGTTTATCTTGTAGGGTATCTCGCGCGTGTCAGGCGCTCACACCCAACTCTTCAGCCATTGCCTTGCCGATTTCCGCGGGGGATTCAACCACGCGTATACCGCACTCGCGCATGATTTTCATCTTAGCGGCGGCGGTATCTTCCGCCCCCCCTACGATTGCACCTGCGTGCCCCATGCGGCGCCCCGGGGGCGCTGTTTGGCCCGCGATGAATCCGACGACCGGTTTGGTACCGTTTTCTTTGATCCAACGTGCCGCTTCGGCTTCCATACCTCCGCCTATTTCACCAATTACAATGATACCCTCGGTTTCGGGGTCGTTCATCAGCAGCTCCACGGCCTCCTTAGTAGTGGTGCCGATGATCGGGTCGCCTCCGATACCGATTGCTGTGGTAATGCCTAAGCCGGCTTTAACGGTCTGGTATACAGCTTCATAAGTAAGCGTACCCGATTTAGATACGACACCCACGGATCCTTTTTTGAAGATGAAGCCGGGCATGATGCCGATTTTCGCTTCGTCAGCCGTGATGATACCGGGGCAGTTCGGACCAATAAGTCTCGAATTTTTATCACTCAGGTATGACTTTACCTGGATCATATCCTTGGTGGGTATACCTTCGGTAATGCACACGATAACACCGATGCCAGCAGCCGCAGCTTCCATGATTGCATCGGCGGCGAATGCCGGGGGCACGAAAATAATCGATACGTTCGCACCGGTTTTTTCAACGGCCTCTTCGATTGTGTTGAATACTGGCCGCTCAAGGTGTGTCTGCCCACCTTTGCCGGGGGTTACACCTCCAACTACATTTGTGCCGTACTCAATCATTTGCGATGCATGGTAAGTACCTTCGTTACCGGTGAAACCCTGTACGATTACTTTGGAACCCTTATTTACTAATACACTCATTGTTCTGGTTTTTGCACCGCAAACTTAGATAAAATTGCGTTGATATGCAAGATGGGAGAGCGTAAATCGTATAGCAGAAGCTATGTGCGCAAATGTAACTTGGAGTAGAATTCCCACAGTACAATACCCACGGATACCGCGATATTGAGGGAATGCTTGGTGCCCGACTGGGGTATTTCGACGCAGCTGTCTACGCATGCCATCACTTCGCTCGAAACGCCGTGCACTTCATTGCCGAATACCAGTGCGTATTTTCCGTGAGGGGGGAGGTCGATTTGCTGGAGAGGGATGCTACCTACGGCCTGTTCTACCGCGATAATCCGGTAGCCTTCATCGCGGAGGTCTTTTACTGCATCGGCAGCACTGGTTACGTGTCGCCAGGCAACAGACCGCGTAGCGCCGAGCGCTGTTTTTTCAATCTCGCGGTGGGGAGGAGTGCCCGTAATACCACATAAAATGATCTGTTCCAAAGCAAATGCGTCTGACGTGCGGAATGCTGAGCCCACGTTGTGCATACTGCGCACATTATCAAGTATCAGTGCAATGGGCAGCTTCGTCTGGTTTTTGAACGCTTCGATAGACGGACGGTTCAACTCATCCATGGAAAGTTTTATGTGCATATGATTTGTCGTTCTGTTGGTCATATAAAGTTATTCATGCGCGAACATTTTCGCACAGGCAAAGATAAGGAAAGTCGGCGTCTCAAATTTTGCTGCATTTGTTTTGAATATTAAAAAGAAGGTGGTAACTTTGCGGACTGAAAAATTGATAGAAAAATTAGCTCATATAAATGGCAAATCATAAATCATCACTTAAAAGAATCCGTTCAAGCGCTGCGAAGCGTTTGAGGAATCGCTATCAAGCGAAGACTACCCGTAATGCAATCAAGAAATTGCGCAACACCACTGATGCAGCAGCGGCAAAAGAATTGCTGCCACGTGTGGTTTCCATGTTAGACCGTCTGGCTAAGAAAAACGTCATCCACAAGAACAAAGCTTCCAACAACAAGTCGAAGTTGACTAAACTTGTGAACAGCCTGTCATAATAAATACTACAGATACAATAAGTGAAAAGCCGCCCTGCAATCCAGAGCGGCTTTTAATTTTACGCTATCTGCCATTAATGCATTTCTTCTTACCCACCATTCCGCGCCGCTTCCAGCACTTGCCTTAATTTCGCTTGATCGTGCAGATATGGTTCGAGATCAAGCAATTCCACTTTACGGAAATCGATAGGATGGCTTTCGCTCTGTAGGGAGATATACCCGCTTTCCAGTACTTTCCCGTCCTGTTTTACCGCCGGGTCGTAATTCGACACACTGCCGCCGCCGATCTGGGGTTTGTAGTACGTCAATACCGTATCGCCCTCGATGATGTGATGCACTACGGAGTCGGCCAATACCAGGAACTCTGCCGTTACCCATTGGTCGCCATGATATGTCTTTGATGTGGAGTTGGTGCAATGGGGAGTGAACAGCTCACCATCTTTTTCCATGAGCACGTTGGTGCCTGGTGTACACAGGTTGCTGGTAGTCCGTTCGTTGGTGCCATCGCCGCCAAGGAGCTGCCCTTCGATCGATATGGGGAAGTCCTGGTCCTTAAGCATGGTATGTGGGTCTTGTCCATGGAGCATGGCCCCACTGTTGCGCCAAGCCCAGCCCTCACCGCCCGGAGCCTGTTCGCCGACGAAGCGGTATTCTACCCGGAGGAGGTAAGCCGAATAGGGGGTATTATAATGGATATGGCCGTATTGGAAATCGAAGTCGGTATAGCCATCATAGCGGACTTTCATAAGGCCGTCTTCCACGCGGAAGGTGTTGGCATAGTTATCACCCACCTCGTGCTTGGCAATTTTCACGGTCCAGTCGTTGAGGTCCTTACCATTGAAAAGCTGTATCCATTCGGGTGTTGGCGTCTTGGTCGACTGCTCCGCGTTGGTACAGGCACCTACCATGGTTGCCAGCGTAGCAGCGATCATAAGCGTTGTTTTCATAACCTTAAATAAAATGTAAAATAAACAATTTGTTAGACGCGATGAAGATACTAATAAATCACAGATCCCATAGCGTTCCTTTTTATTTCCTGCGATTATCGTTTACGTATTACGGCAACTTTGCCTAAGTTTGTCTCGCGATAAAATTGATCAGGATTTTTGTGACCTCTTATACGAAACAAACAATGCCCTACGGAAGGATAAAAGCAGAAACATTATTTGATAAGGTAACCACTGCCGAGCAGGCCGCGCAGCTCTTTGAAGACGGCATGGTGGTGGGTGCCAGCGGGTTTACTAAAGCCGGAGACAGTAAAGTGGTGCTCGATGCATTGGCCAAATGGGCCGAGCATGAAGATATGAAAATCACGTTGATGACCGGGGCCTCCCTCGGCCACGGTACTGATGGTAAGCTCACCCGTGCTGGGGTGTTGGCCAAACGGATGCCTTTTCAGGTAGACCGTATGCTGCGCCAGGCAATCAATGGCGGGGAAGTGCTATTTATCGACCAACACCTCAGTGAAAGTGCGGAGTTGCTACACAACCAATGCTTGCCGCCGGTGGATATTGCGGTAATCGAGATTGCACTCATCGAGCAGGATGGTAGTATCGTGCCCACCACATCGGTGGGTAATTCCGTGACATTCGCTGCGCTGGCCAAGAAAGTCATCCTTGAAATCAATACCAAAGTGCCCGAATCCATATTTGGCTTGCATGATATCTTCCAACCTGAAAACTATCCGCACCGTAATGTTATCCCAATCGTTGCTCCTGAGAATCGTATCGGGAGGCGTTCGATACCTCTTGATATCAATAAGATTGAAGCGATTGTGTTTACCGATATCCAGGATAGCCCGGCGGATATTTCCCCTCCTGATGAAAAAACAATAGCCATTGCCCAGCACCTGCTCCACTTTTTTGAAGCCGAAGTGAAGAAAGGGCATCTCACCGATCGGTTGCTTCCCATACAGGCAGGTATCGGAAAGGTAGCCAATGCTGTACTATCGGGCTTTCAGGATAGTAATTTTTATGATTTGCGGATGTTTTCGGAAGTGTTGCAAGACAGCACCTTCGACCTGTTGGATAGCGGTAAAATGAGCTTTGCCTCGGCCTCGTCGATCACTGTTTCGGCGGCATGTTATGAACGTGTATTCAATAATTTGCAAAAGTATAAGGACCGGGTGGTGCTGCGTCCGCAGAATATCAGCAATACACCCGGTTTGATCCGCCGCTTGGGGGTGATTGCTATCAACACGGCAATCGAATTCGATATCTACGGGAATGTAAACTCCACCCATATCGGTGGTACCAATATCATGAATGGAATCGGTGGTTCGGGCGACTTCGCACGGAATGCGTACCTGAGTATATTTGTCACTAAATCTGCTTCCAAAAACGACACCATCTCGCATGTCTTGCCTATGGTATCGCATGTAGACCATACCGAGCATGACGTGGATATCTTGGTTACTGATGTGGGGTTGGCCGACCTAAGGGGCCTCGCTCCCCGGGAGCGGGCACCGGTCATCATCAATAACTGTGTGCACCCCGATTACCGCAAGGCGTTGCAATCGTATTTCGACCGTGCTTGCGCACAGCGGGGCGGCCATACGCCGCACATCCTCGAAGAAGCATTCAGCTGGCATATCCGCCATCGGGAAACGGGAAGTATGAAGTGAGCGGTCGTGGGATGAAGGTGGGTTGATTGGTTATTTGAAATTTCTCCCCTTGTGGAAAACGCGGCCGGCTTGCTGCGGTCTGCCGGGTGCCAGTGTGCTGAGCAGCCCGGTGAGGTCAAAGCATTGCGTAGCCACCACATGGACTACTTCTCCTTCTATCTGCAGCTTGCCCTGTACCATGAACAGCCGTGCCTGCAATATGGCTTTGCGGTATTTTTCAAAAAGATTGCCCCACACCACGACATTGGCAAAGCCGGTTTCATCTTCGATCGTGACGAACAACACGCCCTTGGCCGTGCCGGGTCGCTGCCGCACCGTTACCAATCCGCACACCTTTACCGGCATGCCGTCTTCCAGTGTGTTCAGTCTGCCCGTAGGTACTACGTGCAGCAAGTCCAGTTTTTCCCGTACAAAACTGACCGGGTGTGCTTTGAGTGAAAGGGAGGTGTTTGCATAATCATGCAGCACATGTTCTCCAGGTGTCATCAGTGGTAATTCGATTTGGGGTTCCACCGTGCTTTCCGAGGGTTGCCCGTCGAACAGGGCAATGGGTCTGTCGGCCACGGCGGCGACCTCCCAGAGGGCCTGCCTGCGGTCGAGGCCCAGGGATCGTAAAGCATCGGCATCGGCCAGTCTTTCAAGTGTGGCGTGGGACACCCCGGCGCGGCATAGTGCCGGAATGTCGGCGTATGTTCCCGGGCGCCTGGCTACCAGTATATGGGCCTCTGCTTCATCCATCCCCTTGATCTGGCGGAAGCCCAAGCGGAGTGCGTGGCGGGTGCCGGGCCTGCCTTCGAGGGTATGGTCCCAATGGGAGTGGTTTACATCTACCGGGAGCACGGTGACCCCATGTTTCCGGGCATCGGCAACGATCTGTGCAGGTTGGTAGAATCCCATGGGCTGGCTATTGAGCAGGGCAGCGGCAAATACATCGGGGTAGAAGCATTTTATCCACGAGGAGATATAAACCAATAAGGCGAAGGAAGCAGCATGGCTTTCGGGGAAACCGTAACTCCCGAAGCCTTCCAGCTGCCGGAACACGCGGGTAGCAAATTCGGTTGTGTAGCCCCGACTAACCATGCCCTCCACCATTTTTTTATGGAAGCGGCTTACCTCACCCTTCGCTTTGAACGTGGCCATGCTGCGCCGCAGTTCGTCGGCTTCGTCGGCAGAAAACCCTGCGGCTACCATGGCAATTTCCATGGCCTGTTCTTGGAATAGCGGTACGCCCAACGTCCGCTTCAAGATGCCTTCTATTTCTTCCGAAGGGTAGTCGATGGCCTCCGTTTTATTGCGGCGCCGTAGGTAGGGGTGCACCATATCACCCTGTATCGGACCGGGTCGCACGATGGCTACCTCGATGACCAGGTCGTAAAAGTTTTTCGGGCGCAGGCGTGGCAGCATGGACATCTGTGCCCGGCTTTCGATCTGGAATACACCCAACGTATCGGCGCGGCTGATCATCTCGTAGACTGCGTTCTCCTCTTGCGGCACGGTTGCCAGGGTGAGGGGACGGTTGTAATGTGCTGCTAACAGATCGAAGGCCTTGTGGATACAGGTGAGCATACCCAATCCCAGTACATCGACCTTCAGGAAGCCCAGTGCTTCGAGGTCGTCTTTGTTCCATTCAAGGCACGTGCGCCCTTCCATGCGGGCGTTGAGTATCGGACAGAGCTCATGCAGTGCACCCTGTGTGATGACGAACCCGCCTGTATGTTGCCCCAGTTGGCGGGGAAAGCCGATGTATTGATGGGTGATAGCTATCACTTTTTGCAAATGGGGATCGTTGTGGTTAAATCCGTGTTCGGCCAGCCGCTCCATGTCGATATGGTTGTCCCAATGGCTGCCGATCACTCCCGCAAGGCGGTCTACGGCGTCCAATGACAAGCCCATGGCTTTGGCAACATCGCGGACGGCACCTTTGGTGCGCACTTGGGTCACGGTGGCCACGATAGCTGCCCGGTGGCGCCCATATTTGCTGTAGATGTATTGGATAACCTCTTCGCGCCGCTCGTGTTCGAAATCCACATCGATATCCGGCGGTTCATTGCGAGCCTCAGACATGAACCGGGCGAAGAGCAATTTGACTTCGGCGGGGTTGACGGAAGTGATTTCAAGGCAGTAGCATACCACAGAGTTGGCCGCGGAGCCACGTCCTTGGCAAAGGATATTCTGCTTGCGTGCAAAATGGACATAATCGTATACGGTTAGGAAATAAGATGCGTAATTTTTACGCTCGATGAATTGGAGTTCGTTGGAGATGGTCTCCCGGATGGTTTCCGGGATGTTGTCGCCGAACCGCCTTTGTGCACCCTGCCATACCAGGAGTTCCAGTTCCTGCTGCGGGGTACGCCCTTCTGTGGTGAGCTCTTCGGGATAAATATATTGCAGTTCGTCGAGTGAGAATTGGCACGCCCGGGCGATGACCTCCGTGTTACGGATGGCCTGTGGGTATTGCAGGAAAAGACGTTCCATCTCGGCCACTGGTTTGAGGTATCGCTCCGCGTGCTGGTGCAGGCGGTACCCTGCGGTTTGGATCGTGCATTTTTCGCGGATACAGGTAAGTACATCCTGCAGCTCGCGGCGTCCCGGTTCATGATAGTGGATGTCGCCCAGGGCCACCAACGGGATATCCAACCATTCAGAAAGCTGGTTTAGCCGGAATAGCTTCTTGGCGTCGTCGCCCAGGTAATCACGGGTGGCCCCCAAGTAAAGTGCGCCGTCAAAAGCTTTCCGGTAAGCCTCTACATGTTTTATATAGCCAGGGTCGAGTTCGAATGCAGGGGTTAGTTTATTAGGAGGCAGGACAATGAATACCATCCCTTTCCTGTGTTCATAAACATCTTTTCTGTATAAGTGGCATTTCCCTTTTTCTGCACGGATATTGCCTTTGGTGAGCAGGGTGGAGAGTTGCCCATAGGCGTCTTTATCTGTGGGGTAAGCCAGCAGGCTGGGGCCATCCATAAGGTCCAGCCGGCAAGCGGGAATGAAACGTATGCCATGTTTCTTGGCGGCCACGTGTGCCCGTACCAGTCCGGCGAAGCTATTTCGGTCGGTAATAGCTATGGCTGTATAACCTAATGCGGCTGCCTGTTCAACCAGTTCCTCGGGGTGGGAAGCACCACGGAGGAAACTGAAATTCGATGTAGCCTGTAATTCCGTGTATTCCATTGCTTCATGCAAAAAAACCATGGATAAACCATTGCTGTGGCTGGCTATCTTCGGAATGCCCCAATCTGAATAACCAATAGCGCCGCCCTTGGTCGTCTTCCACACAATAATAATCCCGGTGTTCGCCGCTGTCCAGCCACCATGCCCGTTCGATCCGCTCGGGGCCATCCGCTTTTTTTATGTGGTGCCGCTCGCCACGGTATTGGAATACCATGGGGGGATAGTCTGGGATGGGGGCCATTACGTCAACGGGTTCGGGCTTGGCCAGCATACGGATGGGCCGTGGTTTGTCATCAAGCCACTCGGAAGTGGGTTTTTCGGTGGGGGTGCTTGCCGGTTTGAACGAACGCTCGGGCCAGTAATTTTCTTCCGGAAGAAAACGGCTTACGGTGCATATACCGGCTTTTCCTGCCAGCTTGTCGAGCAGTTGGGCAATGGCAAGGTCTTCCGATTCTGGCGTACCCTCCCATAATGTTCCCTGTGGGAGGTTCAGGTCTTCCACTGCTGTGGCTTTCAGTACGAAGAGCTCGATTCCCAAAGCAGGCTCTAGCTGGGGTATTTTCAATGAAAACAGGTTAAGGATGTGCTTCATGTAGGCGGTGGGCCGGTTGGTACCGATGGTTGCCTGTATAATCTTCCCGTCTACCCGATAGCCTACCAAGGTGGCTTTTCGTAGCCCCTTGCCGGCCCTTGCCAGCCGGCTGCATAGAGGCTCCACTAATTTCTCCAGCGCTATCTCAATACCTGTAGCCGTACGGATAGGGTCGAGGCAGGGTAACCGTTCTTCGTAAAGGGGAGGGGGGTGAAGGGGCTGTAAGGCCTCGTCTTCGTGGCCCAGCGCTTGCCGCAAACGGCACGCCAAATGGTTGCCGAACCGTCTGCGCAATACCGATGGCGGCATATCCATAAAGCTGCCGATGGTGCGTAATCCCAGCTTATGAAGCCGTTGTACTGTGATGCCGTCTATGCGCAGGGCGGCGGGCGGAAGTGGTGAGAGGGCATCCCGTTGGGTGCCACTTTTTATGATGGTGGAGGATTGGCCATAATGTGCTGCAGCCCATGCCGCCCCGATGGTATCGGCCAGGGCGGCCTGCACGTGGTAGCCATTGTTTTGTAACCTGGTGATGATGGTATTTAAATAAGCTGTTTCCCCACCCCATAGGTGGGCGCAGCCACTACTGTCGAATATGAGTCCATCAGGATGGTCGGGGGCGACAATAGGTGTGTAGCACATACATCTTACTCCTAACCGGTTAAGTAGTTTTTCCTGTATGCCCGGTTTATCTTCAACAACCAGCAGATCGGGCATAAAGGCTTTGGCATCGGCAGTGGCCATACCGGTATGCACACCCTGTGCCGTTGCCAGTGGATTGGCAGCGGTGATGCGCATGCGGCCATGTTGGGGTGCTGCGAGCACAAACGGGATTGGCTTCAATGCGGGTTGGCGGATGGTAAGCCTGTCGGTCATCAAGTACCTGAACCATATCGATACATACCGTTTTTGCATTTCCATCATCCGATTTTCTGATTTCTCATGGCCCATAAAGTACTGGTGGTGTATTGGCTGACAGGGTGGAATTGCCCGGAAAACCATTCTACCTGCCAGCTACTGGGATTGCCGTTGCGTACTTTCAAAAGCTCGACGTTCCATCGGGGGAAGCCTACCCCCGGCATACCCGGTTCCAATTGGCTCGGTAGGTGGTTTATTTGCCACCGGGCGGCGCAGGCGGTGGAGCCCACTTGTACAGGCTTGCCACGGAGGATAAAGCCAGTGACTTTACTTTTTTCGGCGGCCAGTTGAAGCCGTCTGGACCGGATAAAGTCCAATTCGGACAGTTCGGCCACAACGGCGGCGAGCCCGGTGCACTTCAGGGCCTCTTCCATGGCCCAAAGTATTTCCCGTTCGCGCCTTACGGTAATGAAAATCACCCGATCTGGCGTTATGCCAAAGTTTTTTAATGCAGGGGGGTAGAGCATCCTCGGCAGGCCGATCCATAAACAGGTGCCTTGCTGCCGCATCAGAAGGCTTAAGATACCACTGATAAAGCCACTTGATGCTGAAGCCTGTTCTATGGTGGTGCCGACAAACTCATGGATACAGCCCGTAGGAAAAATACCGTTGGGGAAGGCTTTCTCGATCTGCCCGAGGCCGATTTGCTCTGTGGGGGTTTGGGGCAGCACAAATCCCTGCCATCGCAAAATATCCGTTTGCAATTGGTTGATGATAGCTCGTTTCCTGTTGGATAGTGAAACCATATATCTTTTGTATTAACATAGCAAAGTTAATACTAATATTATTAGTATGGAAGTAAATCTTTATTAAGTGGTTTTATTTGTGAAGTAGCGGTAGGCGAACAGGAAGATTCGTAGTGGAGAGAAAATAAAAATAAAAAAATCACAAAAAAATTAGGAGTTTATTAAAAATCTCTTAAATTTGCGGTCATTCATGTGTGCAGCCATTTGCGTAGCGCCCTGCACCCCATGCAGGGCCACGCATTTGGTATTTTTATTTGCCGTTAGTTTTCCTCTTTTTCCTTTCCTGCCGTTATACGATACCCTTTCTGTTCGCATCGAATTTGAGCATGATAAAGAGCAGGATGGTAAAGCTCCATAAGGAGGAGCCGCCATAACTGATGAAGGGGAGGGGTATGCCGATAATAGGTACGATACCGATGGTCATGCCGATATTGATGGCAAAGTGGAAAAACAGGATACTCGCTACGCCATAGGCATATATGCGTGCAAAAGCGGTACGTTGCCGCTCGGCGATATTCACAATGCGTAACAGCAGGGTAAGGTAAATACCGATCACCACCATAGACCCCACAAAGCCCCATTCTTCTCCCACGGTGCAGAAAATGAAATCCGTGCTCTGCTCGGGGACGAAATTATATTTCGTTTGTGTACCCTGCAGGTAGCCCTTACCCCAGAACTGGCCAGACCCAATGGCGATCATCGATTGGTTTAGGTTGTATCCTTCTCCGCGGGGGTCGTCTATTTTTCCCAAAATCACATCGATGCGGTTGCGCTGGTGGGATTGTAATACATTTTCATAGACAAACTCCACACAGAGTACATATACTGCAGCTATTGCGAAAATAGCAGCCAGGGAGGTTATGATTTTCCGTTTTTTCCGGAAATAGTAAATCCCCAATCCAACGGTCATGGCAACTCCCGCTATAACGATCCATTGGTTGAACGCCAAGGTGAGTACGAATAGCATGATAGCTAGCGCACCGAACAGCATCCATGGCCCTGAGATATAGCCTTCGCGGTAAAATACAAATACCAATGCGAAGAAAGCGAGCGCTGAGCCTGTGTCTGGTTGGAGGAGGACAAGGGCCACCGGTAAAGCGACGACAGTTATGCCACCGATCAAGGTTTTGAGATTGGGTGTTTTCGTACTATGTGCACTCAGGTACCGGGCCAGCAGCAAGCAGGTAGCCAGTTTGGCAAATTCGGAGGGCTGTAACCTGAAGCTGCCAATGGGGATCCATGCCTGGTTTCCCCCCACATTGCGCCCTATGATAAGCACGGCAATCAGCAGCAATATGGTAATAGCGTACAAGATGGGAGAGAAAGAGCTGTAGAACTTGGCATCGACAATGAGTATGACAATAGCGATCAGCATTGCCGAAAAAATATAAATAGATTGCTTGCCATAGTTTGTTTCCAGACTGAAGAGCCCTGGATGCTGGGGGTCGAACACAGCTGCATGGATATTGAACCACCCGATGATACATAGCAGGAACCACAGCAATACGGTGAACCAGTCTACATTACCGCCAAAGAACCTATTTCGGTGCATACTATTCATACCTGCTAGCTATCATGCTATGGTGAACGAATATGGATTCTTCTTCCGGGTCTTTCCTTGGTTCGGTTGGTCGTTTGGGTGCTGCCTTTACGGATTCGGCCGGCTTTTGCGGGTCCTGTTTCGGTAAAAGGTCAGCGTTATAAATCCGGTCTTGGATGTATTTGGGTAGCGTGATGGTGTCTTTGAGGTATTGCTCCACGAGCATACTGGCGATGGGACCTGCCCATACTCCGCCATAGCCTGCATTTTCGACCACTACAGCAATAGCGATTTTGGGGTTATCGCGCGGAGCGAAAGCAAAAAATACCGCGTGGTCGGCTCCGTGCGGGTTTTGGGCAGTACCTGTTTTCCCACACATCTCGATATCTGCAATCCGTACGGAATACCCTGTTCCACCCGGTACGTTCACCGCACGGCTGAGCCCTTCTACCACGGGTTCATAATACTTTGCATCTACTCCGGCAGAAATCTTTTCGGTAAATTCCGGTTTGACGATTTTCTTCTCACCGATGGCTTTGATCAGGTGCGGCCGGTAGTAGAAGCCCCGGTTGGCCACGATGGCCATGATATTGGCCATTTGCAGGGGGGTGATACCCATCTCGCCCTGGCCGATGGATAGGGATATGTTATAACCGGATCCCCAGCGTGCGTTTCCGTAGCGTTTGGTGTAATAATCTGCCGTAGGCAGGAGGCCATCCTGCTCACCCGGCAAGTCGATCCCGAGCGGCTGGCCGATGCCGAACTTCATGGTGGCCTCGCGCCACAATGTATAGGATTCGGGTGACGGCAGGTTACGGTGGTCGATCATGCGGGCGTATGTATAGCCGAAATAGGTGTTGCACGATCGTTGGATGGCGGTAACCAATGGGATAGAACCATCCACGTGTGTGCAGCGCATGATGGCCCGGCCGCCGCCATAGCGGTATCCGCCGGGGCAGTTGAAAACGGTGCTGGCTTCGATGACACCGGCCTGCTGGGCGGTTAGGGCACTGACCACCTTGAATACCGAGCCCGGGGGATACTGGGCCTGGATGGGACGGATGAACATCGGTTTATAGGGGTCGTACAGTAATTTCATGTAGTTGTTGCCCCGTTCGCGCCCCACCATCATGTTGGGGTCGTAGCTGGGACTGCTCACGAATGTCAGGATTTCGCCGGTAGCCGGTTCAATAGCTACCACACTTCCTATTTTGTTGCGCATCAACTTCTCGGCAAGGATCTGCAGGTCTTTATCCAGCGAAGATACCAAGCCGTCGCCGGCTACGGCCAAGGTGTCGTATTTGCCATCCGCAAATGAACCCTGGGGTCGGTTAAACGCATCGACCATCACGTTTTTCACACCGCGTTGGCCTCTCAGGAGCTCCTCGTAGGCCCGCTCCACGCCACTTGCTCCTATATAATCCCCCGGTCGGTAGAAACCATTGGATCGTTCGATATCGCGGTCGTTCACTTCTTGTATATACCCGAGGAATTGGGCAGCGATGCTGTCGGGATAACTGCGCACCGTCCGGTTTTGTACGTAAAACCCACGGAATTTGTATAAGTGCTCCTGTAGTGTGGCATAGGCAGCCGCGGGTATCTGTTTCTCAAACGGAGATGCTTTGTATGGCGAGTAATCGCGGGCGGTTTTCATCCGCTTTAGAAATCCTTCGTGGTCGATGCCCACAAGTTCACAGAGCAACGCTGTGTCGAGGTCCCTGACCTCGCGCGGTGTTACGAGAAGGTCGTATACCGGCTCGTTCTGCACGAGAACCTGCCCGTTGCGATCGAGGATGACGCCACGGGCCGGATAAATGACCATCTTACGCAAGACGTTGTTATTTGCCGACAGCAGGTAGCTTTCATCTATCAGTTGCAGATAAAACAGCCGTGTAGCAATAATGACGGCCACAACGATGAATATACCCTGTATGATGTATTTTCGTTCAAAAAACGCGTTCATTTATGTGGATATGCCTCGGCGGCTATTTTGCTTTAACGTTGTTTTTTCCGGTAAAAAAGCAGACTAAACAATAAAATGATAACGACGGTAAATATACAACTTAAAAAGATACGGGTGATGGTGTAATGGAAATGATGGAATGTGAACGTTTCCAGCATGAACAATACGGAGTGGTGGAACAAGGTAGTTAAAGAAACATACAGGAAATACCACCGGAAGGGTACCGTTCCTAAAAGCGGTGTCATGTAGTTTTCATGCTGGTCTGATTGCAGGGTAATCCGTATAAAGAGGATACGCCCCCAAGCCAGGGCCGCGCATGCAGCGGCATTGACACCCAACGTATCGTAGAATGCATCGACTGTGATACCGGTGAGGAAAGCAAGGCAATAGAGTACAAAATTAGGTATGCCCACCGGCAGCAGTAAAACAAACAGTATATAGGGGAAAGGGGTGGCCAAATTGTAATACCCCATGTTTTTGAATAGGAATACCTGTAGCGCCACAAGTACGCAAAAACGGATGGTGTTATACAAGAAAACCTTAGCCATCGTTTTCGCTTTGAGATTCCAACATTTCCTTTTCGTCGGTGAGTATGTCCACCACAATGTATACCTGTTTCAGGTTATGGAACTGCGTGCTGAGCTTGACGCGGATATCCAGGAAGCTATCGCCTCCTGCAATGCCCGTCTGTATCACGTTGCCTACGGGTATCCCCTGCGGGAACAACGAGAACCCCGATGTAAATACCCGCTCGCCTTCCCGCACTTTCACATGGTTGGGGATATCCTTGAGTATACCCAATTGGGCATCGTAATTGTCGCCCCACATCAATGATCCAAACGCTCCGCTGTCTTCCAAAGCGGCGCTGACACGCGTTTCGCTATGGAGTAACGACTGCACGGTGGCGAAATGCTCCGAAACGTTCAGCACGATCCCCACAATGCCATTGGAGGTGATTACCCCCATGCCTTTTTTGACACCATGTTTACGCCCTTTGTCCAGGGTGATGTAATTGTTTTTTTGGTGGATGCTGTTGTTGGTCACCTTGGCTACCACGTAACGGTATCGTATGTTTCCCATACTATCCGTAACGGCGCCGCCCACGATGCTGTCGGGGGCTGCCAGGAGCTGCAATCGTTCACGTAGACCCGCATTCTCCTCGGCAAGTTGTGTATTCACCTCCCGGAGGTTGAGGTAGCTCTGCCATGCGTTGATACGTGCATAGGCCGAGCCGATGAATTCGTTGGATGAATTGACGGCCGATGCACGTTGGAATGAGTTGTTCTGGACGACTAAGTATACAGCATAGCCAAAGAAAATCACAAAAAAGAAGAAGGCATTATACTTATTGAGAATGAGCCAGAGGTTCTTCATTCATATCTGCTTTTTTGTTTTTATCATTTGCTTTCTGCCCCGTAAACCACGGGTGGCAATTGGCGAACGGCTGCTTATCTGCTTATTGCATCAAAAACTTGAATGTACCGATGTTTTTCAAGGCGATGCCCGTTCCCCGCACAACAGCCCTCAAGGGGTCTTCAGCCACGTGTACCGGAAGCTTGGTCTTTGCTTGGATCCGCTTGTCGAGTCCACGCAATAGCGCACCGCCCCCTGTGAGGTAAATACCTGTTTGGTAAATATCTGCGGAAAGCTCCGGTGGGGTGATTTCCAGCGCTTTCAGGATTGCCTCCTCGATTTTGGAGATAGACTTATCCAAGCAATGGGCAATCTCGGTATAAGATACGGTAATCTGCTTGGGTACTCCCGTCATCAAATCGCGGCCCTGCACAGCAAAATCAGCTGGCGGCTCCTGCAGCTCGGGGAGCGCGGAGCCCACTTCGATTTTTATTTTCTCCGCTGTCCGGTCGCCAATCATGATGTTGTGCTGCCGGCGGATATACTGCACGATATCCGAATCGAAATTATCCCCGGCTACCCGTATCGACTGGTCGCACACGATGCCCGACAGCGCGATAACCGCGATTTCCGTGGTGCCGCCACCGATATCGATGACCATGTTGCCCATGGGCTCTTCCACGTCAATGCCGATACCCACGGCGGCAGCCATGGGTTCATGCACCAGATAGACCTCTTTGGCCCCGGCTATCTCGGCTGAATCACGGACGGCCCGCTTTTCCACTTCAGTGATCCCGGAGGGGATACAGATAACCATGCGCAATGATGGGAAAAACCAGCCTTTACCGTTGTTCACCATCTTTATCATCCCACGGATCATGTGTTCGGCAGCATTGAAATCGGCAATGACACCATCTTTCAGTGGCCTCACCGTCCGGATATTATCGTGCGTTTTCCCTTCCATCTGCATGGCCTGGCGCCCTATGGCGATGACCTTGTTGGTGGTGCGGTCGAACGCCACGATAGACGGCTCGTCTACCACCACTTTATCATTATGGATAATGAGCGTGTTTGCCGTACCCAAATCAATAGCAACTTCTTGTGTAAACCAGTTAAATAAGCCCATCCGGCAAAATATGATAAGATTTTCAAATAATGTGCAAACCTACCAAAAAAACTGATAACTTTAACCACAATATCCGATTTATATCCGATTTGTATTAGACTATTAATCTGTTGTCCCAGCGATGATGAAAACCATATTGACCTTTGCCATTTTGATGCTTTTGGGTGGCTGCGTGTATAGCCAGGATTTTGCATTCGGTTCACTTAATCCGGAAGACCTTAAGCTTGCTAAGAATGACTTGGACAGCTTTTCAAATGCTGCCGTGCTGAACGAGTATGGGAGAGCCTTTATGGTTTATGACGATACGAAAGGCTACACCGAATTGATTGTGGACTACCATGCGCGGATCAAAGTCTTCAATAGCGACGGCTACCGCCATGCGACGGTTGTGATACCGGCTTATAAAGATGAGAGCGGGGAACGTGTCGATGTGATCTCGGAGGTGAAAGCCGTGACCATCAATGTGACCGATGGACGCATCGTAACGGTGCCATTAGACCAAAGCCAATTGTACAAAGAAGAGGTCAGCAGGTACCGTACGGATACGAAATTTACCTTTCCCGATCTGCGGGAAGGGAGCATCATTGAGTATAGCTATCGGTTGCGGTCGCCCCATATCTTCAATTTCCACACGTGGAACCTGCAAGATGACATCCCGAAAATCAACAGCTTGTTTGAAGCGACAATACCGGGGATGTATACCTACAACGTCACGTTACGGGGACCTTATCCACTGGCCGTACAAGATGCGAAGCTGAGCCGCGGAGCCTTTCGGATTGCAGGCCGTGATATTGATTGCTCCCATATGACCTATGGGATGAGCAATATACCTGCATTTGTATCTGAAGATTATATGACGGCTCCAAGTAATTTTAAATCAGCTATTTATTTTGAGTTGTCCGATGTTTATAGGCTTAATGGCACCAATATTAAGATTACCAAGGAGTGGAAGAATGTAGACCGCGAGTTGGTGAGCCATGCGGACTTTGGTGGCCAGATGAAGCGCGACAATGTATTCAAGTCTATCCTGCCTACAATCGTCACTGACACCATGGACGACCTCGGCAAAGCCCAAGCTATTTACCGTTATATCCAGCAACATATCAGATGGAACCGGTACCTCGGCAAGTACAGTGAACTGAATATCAAAAATGCGCTTGAACGCGGGTCGGGGAACATCGGCGACATCAACCTTGCCCTGATTGCCGGACTGCGTGCCGCGGGTTTGGATGGAGAGGCCGTTATCCTTTCTACGCGTGATAATGGCGTGGTAAACGATGTACACCCGGTGCTCAGCGATTTCAATTATGTAGTTGCCAAGGTCAATATCGGCGATACGTACTATCTATTGGATGCATCAGATCCCTTATTGCCGTTCGGTTTGCTGCCTTTGCACTGTATCAATGGCAAGGCACGCGTCATCAACCTGAAAGCCCCTTCGTATTGGATTGTCCCGGAATCATCACAGAAATCGACAACCCAATATATGTTGAAGGCCAAGCTGGACGCCGATGGTGTATTGCGCGGCCGGCTGACGACCAACAGCTATGGTTATGCAGCATGGCGTAAACGCAAGGAGCTTGCCAATTACAATACACTTGAGGAATATATTGAATACCGCGATGAGAAGCTTACTGCTTTCCAGGTTGAGGCGGGTGAAATCCTCGGGGCTGAAGAGTTGGATAAGCCATTCGTGGAACATTATGATATCACGGTGCGATTATACGATAGCCTACAGCGGGAAGACTTGTTTTTTAATCCATTTTTTATCAACCGGGTCAACAAAAACCCGTTTAACCTGGATGAGCGTACGTACCCTGTGGATTTGGGGGCGGCGATGGAAGAGCGGGTATTGATGACCATCGAGCTCCCTGCCGATTACGAGTTGGTTTCCAAGCCGGATGATTACAACTTAGTATTGGAAAACCGGGGCGGCCGGTACCTTACACAAACCGGTGTGGATAATAATGTACTGACGTTTTCGCAATTACTGGCGCTGAACCACCCTACCTATCCGCCGGAGAGTTACTTCGCGCTAAAAGAATTTTTCAGCCGGATCATCCAGCAGGAAAAAATCGATATGGTCTTGCGAAAGAAGGAGGGGCAATGAAAGCGGTAACGTTAATGGTGCTGGCGGTACTGGGTAGCCTGAGGCCGGCAGCTGCGCAACCGGATTATGCGGTTGCACATATTCCTGCCGCGTTGAAGAGCCGGGCCGATGCTGTGGTACGCTATGAGGAAATCGTGGTCGATATGCTTTCACCGACCAACGTGCGCTATCGTGTGGATCGTGCGGTCACCGTTTTCAATCCTTCGGGCGAAGAACGGGCGCGGTTGGTGATCCATTACGACAAGGCGACTGCTATAAAGCAGATTTCGGGGAGTGTATATGACGAGATGGGGTTCCAGTTGCGTAAATTTACCAAACGCGACTGCCGCGATGAGAGTGCGGTAAGCAATTTCTCCTTGTACGAAGACAGTCGGGTAAAGCATTTCCTTCCGGCGATGGCGGGCTATCCCTATACGGTGGCCTACAGTTACGAGGTGGTGCTGAAACAGAACCTGATTATCCCCGCATGGCGCCCCGAAGCCTACTGGGATGTGGCCGTGCAGCGTAGCCAATACACGTTTATCTGTGCGGAAGCTGATGAGGTAAGGATAAGCGCCACGAATTACGACGGCGAGCCGGTGCGTCGGTTAGATAAAGGGCGAAGGGCCCTCACCTGGGCTGTGGATAATCTGCCGGCGCGGCGTTATGAGCCTTATAGCCCCGATCCGGAAACTTATAAGCCAATGGTTAGGATAGCGCCTGTGCATTTCGATTATTATAAACATCGCGGACAGTATTCCAACTGGGAGGAACTCGGCAACTGGATGTCTGGTGCACTGCTCTCGGAGGGAACAGCGCTTCCCGCAAAAACAGTAGCGGAAGTAAAGGCGCTGGTGGGCGGGTTGGCAGGCGATCGGGAAAAGGCGGCGGAACTTTACCGCTACATGCAACGTAAAACCCGCTACGTGAGCGTGCAGATCGGCATCGGTGGCTTCAGGCCGACGGCGGCGGCGGTGGTAGAGGGGCTTGGCTATGGCGACTGCAAGGGGCTGGTCAATTACATGCGTGCGCTGCTGGCGGTGGTAGATATCCCTTCCTATTATTGTGTAGTGGAGGCTGGCAACGCGAAGCGCGACATCCGGGCTGATTTTGCCAGTATGGACCAGGGGAACCACGTAATCCTGTGCGTGCCGTTTGATCAGGACACGGTTTGGTTGGAATGCACCAGCCAGCGGCTGCCGTTCGGCTTTCTGGGGTCGTTTACGGACGATCGGACTGTTTGGGCCTGTATGCCCGAAGGAGGCAGGCTACTGCGGACACCGGCCTACGCTGCGCCTGTAAGTACGCAGGAACGGCATGCTGACCTGCAACTGGCTGAGGATGGCACCCTGTCTGGCCACATGCGTACCATCTTCTCGGGTGGGCAGTATGATAACCACCTCGATATTGCTGAAAGCAGCGGTACCGGGCAAGTGAAGTTGTTGAAGGCTGCTTATGATGTTGACCACATCGGCTTTGAGCATATCGATTACCAGAAACAGGAGGGTGATTCCCCTACACTCGCAGAAAGCTTGGATATCACGATGCCACGTTATGCTCCGTCAAGTGGCAACCAGGCATTTCTATTGCCCAATATTTTTAATAAACAGTTTAGCATGCCTAATTTAAACAATAGAAAACAAGATGTTTATGTGAACAGGGGATATACCGATGAAGATCACTTTACCTATACACTGCCGACAGGTTATACCGTGGTGGGTGGGCCGTGGGATATTACGCTAAATAGTCCTTTCGGCTGCTATGAACTCACGATGGAGCAGGAGGGTGACCAGCTTTCTTATCGGCGGCGACTGGTGTTGAAAGGGGGTACTTATCCGGCCGAGCGTTATGCGGAATTGTGTAAATTCATCAACGACGTCAGCGTGTTTGACCATCGCAAGGTGGTATTTACTAAAAAATAACGTAGCTATTCGACCAGCACACCAATGTAGAAGTTGAACGTGTCTACCTCCAGGTTGTCGCGCGTAAGTCCCGTGATGCCGACGGGCGTAAATTGCCGCTTGGGTTGGATAAACTGATAGGTGCCTCCTTTGGTGCGCGCGCGTACCGGCATGTCGAAATCCTGCGCGTCGGCAATCCAGCGGCAGAATGCCCTGCCATCTTCCGAGAACGTAAATTCGAGGGTGGGGATGCTGGCGTGGCGTACGTATTGCGCATACAGTTGTGACAGGTTTTTCCCCGATTGTTCACTGATGTAGTTTACGATATCGCCGTAGTCTACCGTGCTATGGTAGAACTTTCGGTTGAGGCCCCTCAGTATCTGCCGCCACTTCTCGTCATCATCGATGATGGTTCGTACCATGTTGTGCAACACTCCGCCTTTGTTGTACATGTCGACTGAGCCTTCATTATTCACGTGATAGTGGCCAATCATGGGTGCTAGGTTCTGGATGCTACGGCGGTTGCCGTGTATGTATTCCTGGCCTGCACGTTTGCCGAAATGGTATTCGATATACAGCGATTCGGAGTAGTTTGTGAAACTCTCATGTATCCACATATCGGCCAAATCGTTAGACGTTATACTGTTGCCAAACCATTCGTGCCCGGATTCGTGGATGATGATGAAGTCCCATTTTTCGCCCCAGCCCGTATCCGATCCGTCGCGGCCTAAGTAGCCGTTTTGGTATTTGTTTCCGTAGGCAATAGCACTCTGGTGTTCCATGCCTAGATGGGCAGTTTCGACCAGCTTATACCCGTCGTCATAGAATGGATAAGGACCGAACCAATGTTCGAATGCCCGGAGCATTGGCTTGACATTGGCGGCGAAGTGCGGTTTAGCCTTGCTTTCATTTTCGCGCAGCACCCAATAATCTAGATCGAGTATACCCTTTTCGCCATGGAATGTATCGGCGAAATGTACATAGTCGCCGATGTTGGCGGCAATGTTGTAGTTGTTTATCGGGTTGCTCACAAACCAATTGAAGCGGGTGTAACCATCACCGAGGTCTTCGCTGCCCCGGAACCTGCCGTTAGATACGTTGGTTAATCCGTTGGGAACGCTGATGCTGATGAGCATGCTGTCCACTTCGTCCGACTGGTGGTCTTTATTGGGCCACCAAACGCTGGCACCGAGGCCCTGGCAGGCGGTGGCAATCCAGTGTTTCCCGTTGCTATCTTTCTTGAAATCGAATCCGCCATCCCATGGCGCCCGTTTGGCCTGTAGGGGATAGCCCGAGTAGAACACCGTAAACGAATCTGATTGGCCCGCGTTCATGACCTTCGGAAAATCGATAAAGACGGCGTTGTACTCCCGGGTGAAGGGCAATTGTTGCCCACGGTACACGATGCTATCGATACGAAGGTTATCAAATAGGTCAACTTGCAGGCGATTGAAATCGTTTACGGCCGTAAATGCAAACAAATTGGAGCCTGCGATGTGTCGCCTATCGGGGTCTATGCGCACATCGAGATGGTAATAGTTGACGTCATAACACGTACGCAATGGCGTGAGCCGGCCACGCAGTGAGTCGGCCCGGCTAAATAGCTCGCGGGCTTTGAGTAGTTGGGCGTGGCTATCTGCAGCCGCAGTAATCAATAAGATAAGTACGATTAGGTGCCTCATTTTTAAGTTACTGACCAGTTTCTGTCCGTATTTGTTCAATATCGGCCACCGTTTTAGCCAACGGCTTGCCCAGTATACGGTGGCCGTTTGCGGTGATGAGTACATCATCCTCTACGCGGATACCCCCGAAATCCCTGAATGTTTCGACCTTACTATAATCAATGAATTGGGTAAGTTTGTTTTCCGCTTTCCATAGATCTATGAGTTCGGGTATGAAGTACAGGCCTGGCTCCACTGTAAGTACGTAGCCGGCTTCCAGCTGCTTACCCAGACGGAGCGATTTGAGGCCGAAGGTGCCGGTGTCTTTACGCAGGGTGTCGCTGTAGCCTACGTATTGTTCGCCGAGGTCTTCCATATCGTGTACATCGAGTCCCATCATGTGCCCGGTACCACATTGAAAGAATAGGGTGTGTGCCCCTGCAGCCACGGCTTCGTCGGTGTCGCCACGCATCAGACCCAACGATTTAAGCCCATCGGTAAGCATTCGGCACGCGTGGAGGTGGATGTCGAGGTAACGGACGCCGGGTTTTAATGCAGCTGTTGCCGATTCCAACGCATTCAACACGATATCATAAACCTCTTTTTGCAGCGGTGTGAATGTTTTTCCAGCGGGAAAGGTGCGTGTGAGATCGCCTGCGTAACCCATCGCTGTTTCTGCTCCCGAGTCGTTGAGTACCAGGTCGCCCTCCTGCAGCACATTTCCATGGTAGTGGTTGTGTAATACCTCACCGCGCACGGAGAGGATGGTGGGGTAGGCGAGGGCTCCGCCAGCCTGCTGCGCCACTTGCTGTATCGCTGCTGCTATATGTTGCTCGGTCATACCCGGCTTTGCTAGCCGCATTGCAGTAAGGTGCATCTCCACGCTGGTATTTACCGCCCGTTCAATTTCGGCGACTTCTTCTTCCGATTTGACGGAACGTTGCGCTACGACAGCTTTGATAAGTTCCACAGACGCAGCTCCCGTAAGCTGTTCGATGGGAATCCCGGTTAGCTGCGTCAACTTGATGAGGTTGGCATGCCTGTAAGGAGGCAGAAAGTGAACGGGACGGCCGTTGTCCATCGCTTCCAAAAGGGTTGCAGCTAGCCTTTTTGTCGGCTGCGTTTCCGAAACACCGGCTTTGGCCGCTTTTTCCTTCAGCGTTTCCAGTCGGCCCATCCAGATGATATCATCGATTGTCATTTCATCGCCGAAAATGGTGGCGGTGTTTTCGTCGATGTCTATAATGGCTGCCAGTCCCGGCGTGGCGATGCCAAAATAGTAGAGGAAGGTACTGTCTTGCCGGAAAGGGTAGGTGTTATCCCTGAAATTGATAGAGGCTTCGCCGTTGCCCATCAGTAGAATAATTCCGTTGGAAACGTTCTCCTGCAGCGCCCTCCTACGCGAGCGGTAGGTTTGTGTGCTAAACATCATGGGTATAAAGGTACTAAAAAGCTGGATGTCGTCTAACCGTTTTTTGTTGAAAAGTTTGTGGAAAATAATCCAAACTTCTTCGCGCGCGGAGTTGTTATAAATCAATAGCAAGTCGGGCATGCACGTATACGGATGAAAACTTTACTATTCACGAAAGAAATTGATGCGACAGCCCAGAAAGTCTGGGACACGCTTTGGAATCCAGCCACCTATTCAAAATGGACGAACGCTTTCAATCCGGATGACCCGGTAGGCGGGTTTATGCAAACGGATTGGCAAATAGGAGGTAAAACGTTATTTCTAGATAGCAGCGGCAGCGGAATGGTCACCACCATTAAATCCATAGACGAACCTTATGAACTGGTGTTTGAGCATTTGGGCGAAATGACGGATGAGCGGGAGGATATAACGAGTGGAGGAGTAAAATCTTGGGCCGGATTATTGGAAGAGTATTATCTCACCGAACAAAACGGCATCACTACGCTCCGCGCTTCCGTGCAAACGCCAGACGAGGGGATGGAGGCGATGGACCGCGGGTTTACCGAAGGACTGGAAGAAGTGAAGCGGCTCGCTGAGCAATAAACAATACCGAAAATCTACCTCGGAGCAGATCAATCTGCCGTTAACCATAAAATGTCAAATAAAATTTGTGTAGTTAAATAGCTACATTTATATTTGTAGCCAAATAGCTTCATGATGAAATTAAGACGCGATGTATTTCAGGCAATAGCCGACCCGACAAGGAGGGCTATCCTCTTGTTGGTTACCACGCAGGCAATGACGGCAGGGGCGATAGCCTCAAATTTTGATACAGCCAGGCCGACGGTTTCCAAGCATCTACAAATATTGACGGCATGTGATTTACTAGAACAGGAGCAAAGGGGACGGGAAGTCTATTATCATTTAAATCCGGAAAAAATGAAAGAGATAGCCGATTTCCTAGAACCCTTCCGGAAAATGTGGGACGACCGGTTCAATAAATTGGAATCTGTTATGAAAAAATCTATAACCAACTAAGATGGAACGGAAAACAAAAATCAATGCCGAAGAAGGCAAACAGGAATTGACGATAACTCGGGAGTTTGATCTGCCTTTGGCATTGCTCTTTAAGGCCTACGAGGAACCGGAATTTATTGAGCAATGGATGGGAACAAAAGTGTTGAAACTGGAAAACAAAAAGCATGGCTCGTATTTGTTTGAGACTTCACACCAGGGAAATGTGATGTTTCGCGCCAATGGCACCATACACGAATTTATTCCGAACCAAACGATTATACGGACGTTTGAGATGGAAAATTCGGAAATCGGCGTTCAGCTGGAATTTTTGGAGTTTGAGCAATTGACGGAGCAGACAAGTAGGTTGACGATGCAGGTTATTTACCGGTCTGTGGAACACCGGGCCATACAATTGAAAATGCCATTTGCATACGGCCTGAATATGGCGCATGATCAACTGCAGCAAGTGATGACTAACTTAATATAACTTGATATGTCGAAAAAAAATAAAATCATCTATTGGGTGGCAACCCTATTCTTATCGCTGGGAATGCTAGCAGGTGGAATCCAACAAATGCTTCAGATTGGCGGCTATAATGAGATTGTAACCCGGTTGGGGTATCCGCTTTACATGCTATCCATTATAGGTGTTTGGAAAATATTAGGAGTGGTGGCCATCCTATTGCCCGGATTTCCCCTGGTAAAAGAATGGGCGTATGCAGGCTTTTTCTTTGTGATGACGGGGGCTGCAATTTCCCACGTCGTTATGAAGGAGCCATTTGTTGAAGTCGTGCCTTCATTGACACTGCTCACGGCCATTGTTGTTTCGTGGTATTTCAGGCCCGCAAGCCGGAAAATAGCCGCAACTCAAATGAGTTAATAGATTAAAACAAATGACAGACATAGCGATTGAAGAAGGAGTGGTTCATGAGGTGCCGGGCGATTTGGAAAAAGCACTACGCTCCAACGCGGAACTATTGGAAAAATGGAACAAGTTAACGCCGCTGGCCCGCAACGAATGGATTTGCTGGACAACGATTGTGAAACAGGAAAAAACACGGGCAGAACATATAAAGCGATTGGGTGAAGATATCGTTGGCGGCAAGAAACGCCCTTGCTGCTGGCCCGGATGCCCACACCGGCGTCCCAATGCTCAAAAATGGTTCAAATAGTGTAAGCCAATCGGGGTAATAAAACGCCGTTTGTACCTGAGTCGCGAATGAATCCCGGTGGAAGGAACCGTTAGGACGTATGCACCGTTGTCGCTTTTTTCAACCCCTCAAGAAAATCTTTACCCCAGCGCTGCACATCGTAATGGTTTACCGTTTCAAATAGTCGCTGCATGCGGAGTTTCCTTTCAGTGATGTCCAAAACCAACGCATTGTGCAGCCCATCTTTGAGGCTTTGGCTATCGTAGGGGTTGGTACGGATGGCGTGGGGTAGTTCTACCGACGCACCGGCAAATTCGGAGATAACGAGTACACCGTCGGGATCTTCCTGCAAGCCTTTTACGGCGACATATTCTTTGGCAACCAGGTTTAATCCGTCGCGCAGCGGGGTAATCCAGGCCACATCGGCAATGGCATAATAGGCGAGGACTTCTTCAAATGGTACAGACCGGAAGAAGAAGCGGATAGGTGTCCAGTCCATGCTGGCATATTTACCGTTGATTTTCCCTACGGCCTGCTCCAGTTCTTCCTGAATACGTTCATAGACTTTCATGCCCTGCGATGGCGGCGTGCAGATATTGATTAATTCCAGCGTGCCGTGGTATTCGGGGTGTTGATCGAGGAATTCGCCGAATGCCTGGATTTTCTCCAGCGGTCCTTTCACATAATCCAGCCGCTCTACTGATAGGACAATGCGTTTGCCGGCGGTTTGTTGGCGAAGGGTATCGATTCGGCTTTTAGTTTCTTCATTTTCACAGATACGGCGGATGTTTTGCATGTTTACCCCCACCGGCTGGGCCCCCAGCCGGATGGTATTGTCACCCACGGCGATTTGCTTGGTCATCTGGTCGATGCCCAGCGCACAGCTATAGGTAAGGAACTGTTTAGCTGCATTGACACGGCTGATCACTTTGGTAGGGGCGTGGCTTTTCACCACATCTACGAAATTTTCCACATACCGCGGGATGTGGAAGCTGACGAAGTCGCATTGCAGGAGGCTACCGATGATCTCATGCCGCCACGGGATAATGTTAAAGATATCAGCCGGGGGGAATGCCGTGTGGTGGAAGAAACCGATTTTAAGATCGGGCCGTAGTTGCCGCATGTAAGCGGGGACCATCCACAGGTTATACTCGTGTATCCACACATACGCGCCATGCTCGGCCTCAGCCGCCACGCGCTCGGCAAACAGTTTATTGATTTTGAGGTAGTGCTGCCAATGGTCGTGGTTAAACTGGGCCTTACTGATAAACGAGAAAATCGTCGGCCAGAAAGCCTCTTTCGAGAATACCCGGTAGAACAGGTCGATGTCTTTTTTTGGTAGTGGGATGATCGATGCTTTCAGGTTGGGGTAACGTTCTTTGTCGATATATTGGCTGAGTTCGGGGTTATCGCCGAGCAGCCCGGCCACCTCTTCGCCGATCCATACGCCCGGCCGGCCCGTATTGAAAAAGCCGAGTAGGGAGGGGATGATGCCGTTTGGGCTACGCGGTGGAATGCGCTTCGGTTTGCCGTCTTCAACAACGATATCGAAGGGTAGGCGGTGGTACACCATCAATAACTGTTTGTTGCTGATATCTTTTTTCTTGGTGACCTTTTCTTGGTTAGGGTGGTATTTTCGGAAAGGCTCGAAGTGCCGCATTGCCTCCAGTATGCCCCCGGCACCTTCTTTGGTAGCTTGGAAAACATTGTCCATATTTTCTACGGCTGTGATAAGAGCGGGCTCCGACCTGCCAACGGCCACACCTTTGTACCCCGTTTCGAAAAGCGAAAAATCGTTGAAGGTGTCTCCAGCCACCAATACCCGTTCTTCGGGGAAGCCGATCAGCCCAATCAACCGCTTGAGCGTGGCTCCCTTATTTACACCGCCCGGTAAGATGTCGAGGTATTTCCCGGCCGACAGCAATACATCGCATTGATAACCGCCGGCAATTTCCCTTATGGCGTCGAGGTCGACACCATCGTCGTAAAAAAACGAACAACGCCGCTGCTGGGGTACCTCCTGCGGTCGGATGCCAGGGATGCTGGCCAAATGCTGTTTCAGCAGGTATTCGTCTGGCCAGCGCTGCTCAATTTCAGACTGGATAGCGGCAATGGGTTCGAGTGTAGTGCCATCCACCACGGTGGCACCTACGTCGCTGATGATGTAGTGGGGTATGGGGATGGTGGGGTCGTGCAATAGCGGTAAAACCGTTTCCAGGCCGCGGCCTGTTACGAAAACCAGTTTAAGATCCGGTTGTGTCCGGATCAGTCGGTAAAGTTGTCTTTTTTTTGAAATGGATCCGCCGAGAAAAGTACCGTCGAGGTCGGTCGCTAATAACATCATCGTTTTTTTCTTTTATAGCCATGGCATATCCGCTATTGACGGTGCCAGTGTGCTTCGTGAGATAAAATACGGGAGATTGATATTTAAACAGGTGACCCAATACCTGCCCAGATTGGAAGGAGCGGGTGTTTCGCTCCGCGGAGGGGCAAAGGTATGTAAAATCCACTGCAATCCCAAATCAACCGCGGCGGCGGTCCCCGCGGCGGCGACTTAATTCCACATCGGGTTTTGTGGGAAATTGGCTATGTGGGCGTATTTGGGGCCGAGTGATACAATGGCTTCTTTCCACAGGTTTTCGCCATCGTTTCCGAAGGTGATATCCGGGTTGTAATGGTTGCTGATTACCCAGGCATTCTCTTTCAGTTCACTTTCTAATTGACCTGGGCTCCAGCCGGAATAGCCCAAGAAGAACTTCACTTCGTCTGAAGCGATATCGCCATTTTTTATGAGGATCTGCAAGCTTTCGAAATTTCCGCCCCAGTAGATCCCATTGCCCAGCCCAATGCCACTGTGCAATTTGTCATGGCATTTGTGGATGAAGTGGATGCTATCTTGCGCTACAGGGCCACCAAAAAACAAGGGGAATTCGGCGTCGGGGAGTTCACTCATCACATCGCGGAGTTGGATGGTAGCGGGTTGGTTAAGCACGTAGCCTACGGTTCCATCTTCATCGTTGTGTTCACACAGTAAGACGACCGATCGTTGGAAGTTGGGGTCGAGCATGAAAGGCTCAGACATCAACAAACTTGCTATTTGAGGGGTGTTTTTGTTAAACATCGCTGCGTCTCCTTTCATATTGTTCAGGTAAATGTACGGAAAATCACCCGGTATATCCCAATCGATGCAAAAGTTGGGGCAGCGTATCGCCGGGGTTGAGCAAGTGAGCCTGGAAGCCCATTTTATCAGCAGTTTCGATATGCTGGGGGCTATCGTCCACGAAGAGTGTTTCTGCTGAGTTCAGCCCGTGCGTGTCCAATACGAATTGGAAAATCTCTTTATCCGGCTTACGCATCCCCAGGAGGTGCGAATAATAGTCCCTTTCGAAGAAACTCGCATTGCCGTTGAGGCCGAATTCGCTGCTAAGGTAATCCATGATCCACTGGTAATGGATTTCGTTGTTGTTGCTAAGCAGGAAGGTGCGGTATCGGGATTTCAGCTGGTTGAGCAGCTCGTGGTGGCCCGGCCGTACGCCGATCAGGAGACTGTTCCATGCGGCATCGATGGCTTCATCGGTTAAATCGTGATTGTTTGTGGCGTCCCGAAGTTCGTTTCGGAATTGCGCAGCTGTAATGATTCCCTTGTCGAAAGCATCAAATAAGGCATGTTGGGCTCTGTGGCCATAAAAAGCATCTACGTCCGGAATACCAAGTTGGGAGAATGACTGCCGTAGCTTGGGGAAATCGATATCGAAAATGACATTTCCATAATCGAGGATGATGTTTCGTATATTTTTCATGAAAATTTCTACTTCTGTGTGCAAATATGTAGATTTGCAGCCGCAAAACAATATAATAGTTTGCACTGCGCCTATAGCTCAGTTGGTTAGAGTAGAAGACTCATAATCTTTTGGTCCCTGGTTCGAGCCCAGGTGGGCGCACAAATCGAAAAGTCGTTTTTCCGAAAGGGAAAACGGCTTTTTTCGTTTCTTAGGGCACTTTAGGGACATCTGTCCTACGTCGCATCGGATACCCCGAATCGACGTGACTTGCATAGATTTTTGTTGAACTTCACGTAAAAGTGTTACAAATGTGTTACAGCTCTTTTACGTGCCAATTTCGAAAGAACTATGGCAACCGTTAGTGCAAAGGTGTTCGAGCATCACAAAAAAGCCGATGGCACCTACAATGTGAAAATTTGTGTGCAACACAAAAGATTAAGAAAGTATCTTGACACAACTCATTTTGTCGTCAGGAAACAATTAACCAAAGACTTTAAGGTCAAAGACCCGTTTATCGCCGACAAGGTCGAGAAGCAGCTTAGGGATTATCGCAAGATGATTAGTGAGCTTGACANTGTCGTCAGGAAACAATTAACCAAAGACTTTAAGGTCAAAGACCCGTTTATCGCCGACAAGGTCGAGAAGCAGCTTAGGGATTATCGCAAGATGATTAGTGAGCTTGACAAACGACTGGATTATTTTACCGCGGAATCCCTGAGCGATTACCTGCGTGACAAAGATGAGGATATCGATTTCATCAAATTTTGCGACCAACACATCGAACGTCTAAGAAAAGAAAAGCGTACGGGAACCGCGAACAACCACAGAAAAATCCGTAATAGTCTTGTCGATTATTTTAAACGGCCATCGGTATCCATCAAGGAAATCAATTCCAACATGCTGATGACGTATGAGCGTTATTTAAGGTCAGAGCGTACAATGACACGTTACAACCAAGACAACAAGCCAGTTCTCACAACCGAAAAAGGATTGTCGGATAGTGGACTGCATAATCACATGAGGGATTTAAGAACATTGTTCAATGCTGCACGAGAAATGTATAATAACGAAGACCTCGGAATATACCGCATCAAGCATTATCCATTCAAGAAATACAAGGTTGGTTCCCCACCCCTCACAAAGAAAAGGAACAATACACTTGAACAAGTATTAACTATTCGGGATTGTGTAACCACCCCCGGAAGTCGTGCGGAATTGGCAAAGGAACTTTATATGCTTTCGTTCTACCTTTGTGGCATAAATGCCGTAGACCTGTATCAAATAACGGAACGTGATATTAGAAACGGACGTGTTGATTACAACCGTTCCAAAACCGAGGGTAAACGCAAGGATAATGCTTTTATAAGTATTAAGATTGTCGAAGAAGCCAAGCCGTTATTGGAAAGGTATTTAGGGAAATTGCGTGAGCGTTATTCGAGTGCCAACTGCCTGAACTGGGCCTTATCTAAAGGCATGGAGCAATTACGTAAATTGGCAGGGATACCCGATATTACGCTTTATTGGGCAAGGCATACATTTGCCAACACCGCACGAAATGATTGTCGCATGAGTAAGGACGATGTGGCACTTGCGCTCAACCACGTTGACGAAGGTAATCGTACAACGGACATCTACATCGCCAAAGATTGGAAAATCGTTGATGATGTACAGCGGAGAGTGATTGCGCAACTTAAAAAAGTCGAAGCAAAAATCAGGAAGAAAATTGCGGATAAGGCTATATCGGAAGACGTGGCCGCTTAGAAATGATAATGCTGCATGGGATGTTATATTCCATGCAGAACTTTTAACACTTTAATTTGACAATTATGAGAGCTGTAATATGGTTTTTTATAACGTGTATAATAGCGACGGTTGGTTTCTTTGCTGCTTTGAGCATGAAAACCCCATGGGTTGGATTTGCTGTTGCTTTTGGCGTATGGTTGATTTTTATATGGAACACGACAAAGCCTAAGAGGTAAACTGCTTCTGTCAAAAAATCAAAATTTGTACCTGTTATCATAAATTTAGTTTTATGATTTTTGTGTATGACGAATAACTACTTAGAGCAGGATAAATCTGCGCTGCTTGTTATAGATATGCAGTACGATTTTGCAAATCCTAAAGGCCAAGCCTATGTCGATGGAACGGAAGAAATAATTCCCCACCTCGCTTCTCTAACCAGTATATTCAGGAAGTACGGAAAACCTGTGTTCCATATCATACGCTTGTATCAACCAGACGGAAGTAATGCTGAATTATGCCGTAGAGAGCTTATTTCGTCCGGTAAACCAATCGTAGCTCCTAATAGTCTGGGTGCAAAAATTATTGATGAATTATTGCCTGAAATTGATAGCCCGCATTCTGATGACGAGCTTCTTAACGGAAATATCATCCGGTGTGGGGATAATGACTACATCTTGTATAAACCAAGGTGGGGTGCATTTTATAACACGACATTACATGATGTATTGCAATCAAAGGAAATAAATTCGCTATTTGTTGCCGGATGTAATTTTCCGAATTGCCCACGTACCACCATGTACGAGGCGAGTGAACGGGATTACAGGATTGCAATGATTCCGCCGACAATATCGGGTGTATACGATAGAGGCTTACAAGAAATGCAGCATATCGGTGTGCATATCTTTGAAGATCCTGCCCTCGTAGATTTCTTTTTCAAAAGTGGAATAATAATCACCGATTATCACCCGGCCTATAAAGACGCTTTCAAAGCTTTGAATATGGCGTGGCTAAACCAGTATTTTGATATAGAACCGGTTGACCAGTACGTATTGTCCAATCCGGAAGAGGCTATACTCAAAAGTGGTGGAAAAATCCTTTTTGCCTTAAAAGACGGTCAACCTATAGGTACAGCTGCCTTGAAAAAAATGGATGACGATCGCTTGGAATTGACCAAGATGACCGTACATGAGAATTACCGAGGGTGTGGAATCGGCAAAATGCTTTGCAGTCAGGCGATATCCGTATCCAAACGTCTTGGCGTGAAAGAGCTTGTACTTTTCTCGCACACCCGCTTAACAGATGCCCTGAATATATATCGGAAATTAGGTTTCAACGAAACGGAAATAGATAAGACAAAATACAAAAGAGCCGATGTCATGATGACGTTCACCTTTTAAATCCATATCAATTTTAACTTACAAGATGACCAGTTTAACGACCCCACATACAATATTGACCAGCGCAGAGAAGTTTGATTTTGAAAATTTTACTTTCGGCTCTACGCCTACCGACCATCTATTTTTCGCTAATTACGACAACGGAAGCTGGTGCAATCCGAGAGTCGAAGAATTTAGCAACCTATCCCTCAGCCCATTCTCACTATGTTTCCATTACGGACAGACGGTCTTCGAGGGAATGAAAGCTTACCGCATAAGCGAGGGAACAATCAATATATTCAGGCCCGACAGGCATTTGGCCAGGATGAATCGGTCTTTAGCGCGGATGTGCATGCCGGAAATTCCAAAAGATTTATTCTTAACGGGTTTGGAAGCAATTGTGAAAGCGGATCATTCATGGTTGCCCGATGGCAAGGATAAACTTGCTTTGTATATCCGCCCCTTTGTTATTGCTACGGAGCCACGTTTGGGCGTTAAAGTTTCGGATACGTTTCTGTTTTGCATCGCCTGCACTCCCATCACGCAGTATTATGATAAGCCATTACGCGTTAAGGTAGAGACCGAATTTTCCCGATCACCTGAAGGAGGAGCCGGTTATGCAAAATGTGGAGGAAACTACGGCGGAGCTTTCTATCCAACTTACCTCGCCAACCAACAAGGTTTTGATCAGATTATATGGACAGACGCTTCTACACATCAATTTTTGGAAGAGGCTGGTACGATGAATATTATGCTCATTGCCGACGGGAAACTATTGACCCCACCATTGAGCTCTTCTATTCTGGATGGTATCACCAGAAACTCGCTCATACAACTATGCCGGGATTTGGGTATTTTGGTCGAAGAACGGCGAATAAGCGTAGCAGAGTTGGCAGATACCTTGGCTCATAACGAAAATGTGGAGATTTTCGGTGCAGGTACAGCCGCTATTGTTTCTCCAATAGCCAGTATCCAAATTGACGGAGTTGATTATCACCCCTACACGGGAGATAAAGCGGTAATGTACCGTTTGAAAAATGAATTGGAAGAAATAAGACGTGAGCGCAAGACAGACCCACACGGATGGAATTATTTAGTAAATATTTAGAAACAGCGAACAATGGATGTAAGATACCCAATCGGACATTTTGAGAAGCCGAACCTTATCAATAAACAGGAACTTTCGGGCTGGATAAGGATTATTTCTGGATTCCCGAAAGAAATAGGCAACGAGGTTTTATCATTAACGGATGAACAGCTCGATACCCCATACAGAGATGGTGGCTGGACCGTAAGACAAGTTGTCCATCATTGTGCAGACAGCCATATGAATGCTTTTATACGTTTTAAGTTGGCGCTCACAGAAACTGATCCCATTATCAAGCCTTATTATGAAGCGTTATGGGCAGAACTGCCGGACAGCAAAATTCACTTGGAGCCCTCGTTAAACCTTTTAAAAGGGTTACATGAGAGGTGGAGTAAATTACTTGAAAGCCTTGACGACGAAGACCTAAAAAGAACATACGTTCATCCTGAACACGGTCGACCAATTCCTTTGGACGAAGTTATTGGTATGTATGCATGGCATTGCAATCACCACTTGGCTCATATTAGGGTGTTAAAGAGAAACCAAAATTGGATATAGTTTTTACAAAGCTTTATGGGCAAGGTCTCCCAGCAATTTAAGATCGCGATCCAATCGCTCATTCCATAACAAACCGTAGTTTAATCGAAGGCAATTTTCGTATTGATTTTGCAACGTGAAAATTCTACCCGGCGCAAAGCTGATTTTATGCCGCAGGCATTGTTCATATAATGCAATGGTATGAATAGTTTTAGGTAATTCCACCCAAATCACAAACCCGCCCTGCGGCCTGCTGGCCATTGTTCCGTCAGGAAAATAATCCGAAATGGCCCTTGAAAATTTGAGTAGATTGCCATGGAGCGTACTCCTTAGTTTGCGGAGGTGGTTCTCATACCGGCCTGTTTCAAGAAACCCGGCAATAACTTCCTGTGTGATGGAAGTCGATGAGATATTGTGATAGAGCTTCATGCGCCGTACCTCATCCTTGAACTTTCCCGGAGCAACCCACCCAACCCGATAGCCGGGAGCGAGCGTTTTGGATACCGAACCGCACCACAATACCAGGCCGCTTTCGTCATAGGTCTTGCATGATTTCGGTCGTTGCTGACCAAAATATACGTCACCATTAAGATCATTCTCAATAAGGGGAACGTTATATTTTTCAAGGAGACGTACCGTCTGTTTCTTGTTTTCGTCGGGCATGCAACTGCCCAGCGGATTGCTGAAATTGCTGATAAAGAGACATACATTTATCTTGTTTTTTCTTAGTGCATCTTCCAATGCGTTCAGGTCAACACCATGCTGTGGATCCGATGGTAGTTCCAATACTTTGACGCCTAACACCTGAGCGAGTTGTAACATGCCGAACGAGATAGGACTTTCCATGGCTACCGTATCTCCTTTTTTTGTTAATGCCATCATACAATATGACAGCGCGTTCAGGCAACCACTTGTGGTGATGATTTCATCATGCTTCAAATTACACTCCATTGCGAAAGACCATCGGGCAATTTGACGGCGTAACCGCTCATTTCCCTCGGTTTTGTCGTACATGACACCGCTGCCTTTCAACTCCCTTGTTGCCATCATAAGACCTTTGTTGAGTTTTGCTATGGGCAATAGCTCATTTGCCGGAGTTCCCAATGCAAGCGGTAAATGACCATCTTCCCCCAAGCTATCATAAATCTTACGTACCAATAATTCACTGTCGGCATAATTCGCTTCCGATTCCGGGTTGGTAAGCTGGGGTAGCGCAGGAATTTTCGTTTTTGAATACCGCACATAGTATCCGGACTGAGGCCGCGTCTCAATCAACATTTTACTCTCTAAATAATAGTATGCACTCAATGCCGTATTTTGACTTACACCATATTCACGGCAAATCGTCCGTAGCGATGGGAGCTTATCACCGGTACGCAACGTACCGTTCAGGATTTGTTGCTCGATAATTTTAGCGATACGCATATAAGCGAACTCCGACTTGTTTTGTGTTTTCTTCATTCGTACATTTTAACTGCTACCAGCAAAAATAATAAAACTGCATCTGCTATCATAAAAATATATTACCGAATTTTGTTTGACAAGATGAACTTAAAGCTATGGGACACTATAAGATTAAAACGGGATTTCATCGGATGGATTTAGGGAGCATCCATTATTTTATCTCCAAAGAAAGCTATTGGGCTCAGAATGTTCCTTTTGAAATCGTAGAAAAGTCTTTAAAAAATTCCTTTTGCATAGGCGTTTTTGATAGTGAAGACAAGCAGATTGGTTTCGCCCGGATAATCTCTGATCGGGCGACTTTCGGTTACCTGTCTGATGTTTTCGTTTTAAAGCAATACCGTGGAAAAGGCGTCAGCAAAGCAATGCTGCAGTATATCGTTAATATCAAATGGGTAAAGCAGTTACGACGGTTTGTGTTATTCACCGAAGATGCCCAAACACTTTATAGCCGCTACGGCTTCAGGAGTTTATCCGATTCGGAAAAATATATGGAAATTGTTCAAGATAATATGTATCGCACACCTATAAAAAGCAAGTAATAATGGATTTCTATCACAAGCACATATTTATCGTAGGTTCAGGGGCTATTGGTAAAGCGCTCGCTATCTTCCTTTCTCAAGCGGGTAGAAAAGTTACCATGATAAGAGGAAGCGTAGATGACGGTAGTACAGTAACCCGCCGTTTCGCTGTCGAAATGGAAAACGGCTCTATACACGAGGCGGATGTTGAGGTTGCAACATTGAATTCCCTTTCCGAGATTGACGGTATTGTTGTTCTCGCAACCAAATCTTTTGGAAATAAAAAACTGGCGGGCGCATTAAAATCAAAAATAGGCGACTCACCTATCGTACTCCTACAAAACGGCTTGGGCATCGAGCAACCTTTTTTGGAGTGTGGATACCAGCAGGTGTACCGTTGCGTTCTCTTTGTAACGAGTCAGTTGATTGATGAAATTGTTGTGCGGTTTAAGCCTGTGGCAACTTGTCCTGTGGGAATAGCGCATGGAGATGAAGAGCAACTAAACAATATCGTCGCCCATCTAAATACCCCTGATTTTAGATTTATGAGTGAAGTGCATATCCAGCATATCATATGGAAAAAAGCGATCATCAATTGCGTGTTCAATTCGGTTTGCCCGTTATTGGAAATTGACAATGGCATCTTCCACAGAAATCCTGATGCGCTGAAAATTGCCCGTAGGGTAATCGCTGAATGCACAACTATCGCTCATGCAAAAGGAATAGCAATTCAGCCTGATGACGTAGAGAGTGGTTTGGTTCAAATAAGCCGGTTTTCCGATGGGCAAGCGATATCGACCTTACAAGATATACGGCGTAATAAAAGAACCGAAATAGAAACATTAAACGCTGAAATAGTGAGGATAGCGGAACAGATACATCAGCAGGATGCCGTTAGGGAGACAAGGTTATTAGGTGAACTCACGAAAATAAAGTCTGAAATCGCATCAAAAAGAACAAATCAGGAAACATCAACAAAGTATTGACCGTTAGTGAATAATCGATATGGAAAAGACCTTAGAAATTGTTTATAAATATTCATTGGATTATCTGGATAGAGTTGACGATTTACCAGTAAACGCTATCAGCGGAAAAAATGACTTGGAGCGTGCACTCGAATATCCTTTGCAAGATCGTGGGATAGATAGTGTCCAAGTCATTGAACAATTGATTGCTGATGCTGAACAAGGAATTGTTCACTCTACTTCAGGGCGCTTCTTTGGCTGGGTTATGGGAGGAAATGTCCGTTCCGCTCTTGCTGCAGAATGGCTTACATCTTTGTGGGATCAAAATGCTGCCTTATACGTCAGTAGCCCTGCGTCCGCGATTGCCGAAGAGGTTGCGGGCAAATGGCTAAAGGAATTATTCGGCATACCTCAAGATGCAAGTTTCGCGTTTACAACCGGTTGCCAGATGGCACATTTTACCTGTCTTTCAGCTGCCCGTAACGCGCTACTTGAACGTAACGGTTGGGATGTTGAGAAAAGTGGTCTTTTTGGTGCACCAAAAATAAAGATTTTTACAAGCGAATTACTGCATGGATCCGCCTTAAGAGCCATTCGGTTTCTTGGATTGGGAACGGATAACATCGAATATCTTGAAACAAACAATGACAGGCAATTATCGCCGGAGGCACTTTGCGAGGCACTCGAAACAAACCAACAACCGGCCATAGTCGTTTTGCAGGCAGGCGATCTGAACACCGGAACATTTGATGATTTTGATAAATTGATAGCCATAACCCACCAGTACAACGCTTGGGTACATATTGACGGGGCTTTTGGATTGTGGGCTGCTACCAGTGAGAACTTTAAGCATCTCTTAAAAGGGTGTGAAAATGCAGACTCTTGGGCAACGGACGGACACAAATGGTTAAATGTACCTTATGACAGCGGCTATGCATTTGTAAGAAATGTATCTGCTCATTACAAAGCACTTTCCATCCGGGCGAGCTATCTTACTCATAGTGATGGCGCAAGGGATCAGATGGACTGGACGCCTGAATGGTCACGACGAGCCAGAGGATTTGCAACGTACGCCGCTATAAGGGAATTAGGCAGAATTGGGATAGGTCAAATTATTGATAAAAGCTGTTACCTGTGTGCCAAATTAATTGAAGAATTGGGAAAAATACCGGGCATTGAAATCGTCAGCGAACCTATCATCAATCAGGGGCTCGTAAGGTTTATGCCGCCCAAAAACCATCTCGATCATCCAGATCCCAATTCGTTTACAGATTTCATCATTCAGGAAAATCTGGACAAAGGAATGTCTTTTTTGGGAGGGACCGAATGGAATGGTATACGTTGTATGCGGATATCGGTGTGTAATTGGCAAACTAACGAAGACGACATTTCGAAGACTGTTCAAACTTTTAGAGAAATCCTCTATAAGTATTATTTGTAAATAATGTAAACAATTATAAGTTAGGTGATTAATATGAAAATAATGTTAATAACAGGCGCCAGCCGAGGAATAGGTGCAGCAACAGCGCTCCTTGCCGCAAGAAACGGTTATGCAGTAGCAGTAAATTATAAAAAGAACAAAGCAGCAGCCGACGATGTAGTTAATCGGATTGTATCACAAGGAGGAAAAGCCGTCGCCATTCAAGCAGATGTTTCCAGGCAAGATGAGATTGTTCGTTTATTTTCCGAAGTGGATAGGCATTTTGGAAAGCTCCATTGCCTCATCAACAATGCCGGAATACTTGAGCATCAGAAGAAATTCGTTGATCTTGATTATGAAAGATTGCAACGGATGTTTAACGCCAATGTAATGGGACCATTTCTGTGCTGCCAAGAAGCCATTAAACGCATGTCGTCAACATATGGTGGTGAAGGCGGAACCATTGTCAATGTTTCCTCCATTGCTTCCAGGACCGGGGCACCTTTTGAATACACCGATTATGCTGCCACAAAAGGAGTATAATTCCCCCCGAAAACAGGACAGCAGTTTAAGTTAGATTTT
>NZ_JAMXAY010000140.1 GCF_025460835.1 Parapedobacter soli
ACTTAGCATACTGAACCTTTGGCCCAAAGAATGGGGAGTATTACACTTGATGTATTCAACGAACTTAATGAAGAGCAACGCCAATTGTTGTCCGCATACCAATCCATGGGTAAACTTACCGTACATATCCTTCAGCAATCGGATCGTGAAGCAATGCGTAAATTTGGTTTTCCGCGTTCATTATCAGAAATGGATTGTACGGTGCTGTATCTGGCTACACGGCTGGATGCTATTGTATTAAGCAGTGATAAGGTGGTGCGTAATTTTGCTAAAAGGAATTCCATCGACTATCATGGCATGTTATGGATATTTGACGAACTGGTTAGGCAGGAGCGTATTGCAGCAGTGATAGCAGCGGACAGACTTAGGCAATTGATGGTGAGCAACCAGATTTATCAAAATAATATGGTACTACTGAAAGAGATGGGTAAGCGGCTTAGCAATTGGTTAAATAAAACAACATAAATTTATCATAGCGGTTTTTCGGAAAGATTACAAGAATACAATGACCAGCATGAACTTTTAAAATCTCTTCACGACGTAATAAATCTTTTTTAAGTCTGGTAGCTTCTAAGCTATTTATTAGCTAATAGAATTGTCATTCCGTATGTTTGCCTCGGGCAATCGGGCTAGGGAACCAATTTTCTACCTGCCTCCATAATTGGAATATTAGGTAAAACAGCGAATTTTAATTTGTCTTCCATTTAGTTACCACACTTGCTTCACTTTGTAGTTTTGGAACTGCGAATCGGCGGTGATTATGATGAGTTTGTCTACAACAGCTTGGCAGATAAGCATTCGGTCGAAAGGGTCGCGGTGGTGGAGGTCGAGCGTTACATTTTTTTCCGTATGGGCTGCAGTTATTGGGAGCAGGCGGAATCCATTTTTATCGAGTTCGCGATACAGGTCTTTGAATGACATGTTTAACTCCAGCTTACCCAGATTCAGTTTAATGGCCATCTCCCAAAAG
>NZ_JAMXAY010000141.1 GCF_025460835.1 Parapedobacter soli
AAATATTTCAAAGAACAATTTCAGATTTTAATGGGACAGCAATGACAATGCCATTTATAAGATTGAAGCCAAAAGACCTTATGGCGGAAAAGAAGTTTTGGAAGACTATTTCAATAAAGAATTATCAAAACTCAAACGGTTTTTTGATAACAATATGGCTTTTTACAGCTATTACAGGACCGAAAGTACGTATCTTGACCATACTTATTTTGTGCGTGGCAAACACAATGTCCAATTGGGTTTGGACACATTCTATTTTGAAATCGACCACAGCTTTTCCACTTCCCACGATTACAAGGTAGCCAAGATTATTGCCAACGATTTGATAGAGGACTACCTCGAAACCCAACTATCAAAAACAGCCACAGACGATAAACCGAATGCTCTGCCAAAGCTGAATTGGACAGGAAGCAAAACGGCTTTAACCGAATTGATTTACGCACTACATTCACAAGGTATATTCAACAACGGCAATGCAGATATTAAACCAATCGTCAAAGTATTTGAAAGCACCTTTAATGTTGATTTAGGCGATTTCTACCATACGTTTATGGAACTCAAATCCCGAAAAATCAACCGCACCAAATTTTTAGATACACTAAAAGAAAGCCTTATTAAAAAAATGGACGAACAGGACGGAAGATAGTTCTATCAGTATTATGGAAAAGGGCTTTAAGCCCTTTTTTCTTGTCCTATAATCCAGACAAGGGAATAAAATGTTTATTTGTTTTTGAGAAACAAAAAATTCGTATATTTGCTATGAGCTAACGGAAACGTGTTGAAAAGCAAAGCAATAAGCACCGTTACCAAATCGTTACTTGACTATCTTTGATAACCCACATAAGAGCCTTGTATTCAACCGAAAAGGCTTTTTCCTGAAAACTTTAAAATAAAAAACAACAACAATGACGAAAGCCTGGACTTACCCCGAAATTTATAGGTCTAGTGTCAGTTGGTCGGG
>NZ_JAMXAY010000142.1 GCF_025460835.1 Parapedobacter soli
CATACTGGGTGTGATCGATGCACTCATCGCCGGGGAAACAGACCCCCACCGGTTGTCCAAATTGGTTTATGCCAACAGAAAGAACAAGGAAAACGGCAGGCTGTTGGAAGCATTGACGGGCTATATGAAGCCACACCACCGCTTTAACCTCCAGATGGAGAAGGAAGAATACGATCTTTTGGTAAGGCAATCGAATAGGTATCTGGAGAAGATAGAATACATCTGCCAACAAAGTTTCCCCCGGCAGGCCGCATTGCTGAAGACCATCCCGGGCGTCAGCCGTATCAGTACCGCAGTCATCATCGCCGAAACAGGCGCAGACATGAAAACCTTTGAGAACAGTGGCAAATTGAGCGGTTGGGTCGGGTTACGGCCAAAGAATGACGAGAGTGCGGGGAAGTATAAGAGCACGGCTATCACCAAGGGGAACAGGTACCTCAAACCGATGCTGGTACAGATCGCTTGGGGAGCAGTTCGGAAGAAAGGTTCATTTTTCAAAGAGAAGTTCAACCGTTTATCCATCAGAAAGTCAGCTAAGAAGGCACTCATCGCCATTAGCCGGAAGATTACCGTGGTTATCTGGAATGTCCTGCATGATATGGTGCCCTACAACCCCGCAATGCAGGTTGTTTACGAACCGGCCAAACTGGATGCCAGGATACGCTACCACCAACGCGAAATGGAACGGATAGCCAAGTTAAAGCCGTAATTATTTTTTGCGTAAAGGTCGGGTAACTTTGTGGTGGCTACTAAGACCCCGTTTTCAAATTGACCAATGCAACATGCCCGATAGGGCCATAAGCACACAAGCATGAGTTAATGCCTGCTAACCGCAGACCAAGCTCGAAGAGGAAAATCGCAATCCCAATGCGCAATGGGAATGA
>NZ_JAMXAY010000143.1 GCF_025460835.1 Parapedobacter soli
CCTGCAAATCCAATCCCCAAAATTCTTAAAAGCGAAATCCCTGACCCCAGTGGAAGATATTTTCTAAGTTTGTTCCGATTAAAGAAATTGCACATGAAGTACTATTTAACCTTAGCAATCGCTGCGGCTACAGCCACAGCGGGTATTGCGCAAGAGCCCCATCAGGCTATCAACCTCGGTTTCATGGATAACACCATCCGGCCACAAGATGATTTTTATAATTATGTGAATGGAAATTGGATGAAGACAGTCGAGATCCCGTCTGACCGGGCGCGGTGGGGTAGTTTCGATGAGCTACGGGAAAACACGGATGTGGCTACCCTCGAAATTCTTAAAACGACCCTGGCCGAACCGCATGCAAAAGGAACCGATGCCCAGAAAATTGCGGATCTGTACCGCTCCTATACTGATTTCGATGCACGTGACAAAGCGGGGATAACACCGATTGAGCCCCTGTTACAGCAGATCGATGCCATACGGGATTTTGACGACCTGTATCAGTTCCTCGTTGAGACGGCTCCCATCGGCGGAAATCCATTTTTCGGAGCTTATGTTTCCGCACACATGAAAAACAGCAGCATGAACACCATTTACCTGGGTTCGGCAAGCTTAGGACTGGGCCGCGCATACTACCAAAAAGAAGATGACGCAAATGCCAAAACATTAGCTGATTACAACAATTACATTAACAGATTGTTCCCAAAGATTGGTCAGCGTACACGCGATTTTAAAGGCCCGGGCATAATCGCTTTCGAAAAAGAATTGGCAAGCCACATGCTTACGGTAGAGGAAATACGCAACGCATCGCTCAGGTATAACCCGGTAGCAGTGGCTGACTGGATATTGCGGAGCAAGCTGACCCCCAGCGACTGCCTACTAA
>NZ_JAMXAY010000144.1 GCF_025460835.1 Parapedobacter soli
TAACCCGTTGTGCATTTTAAATAATGCTTATTTTTAGATTGTTAATATTTCTGTTGAATATATTTTTGTTGATGTATTGAATGACTGTCATTGCGGTAATTTTTGTCAATATTCTGGTTCTGAATCCGTCAAAAGACTTTGCATAATTACGTCTTACCATAAACTGGTCACACATCTGTGAGAACAAAGTTTCTATCCTCTTCCTTGATTTTCTGAACAGACTAAATTGAGGTTTACATCCCTTTTGATTGCTTCTTTTCGGCGTATCTAGCCTGATATTCGCATATTCAAAAAGGTTCAGCTGTACCGCTGCGGACAGATAACCCTTGTCGCCAAGAAGGGTGCAGTCTGAGAGCTGATGGCGTACATCATCCAGGAAATGAATGTCGTGTACATTCGCTGGTGTGAGATCAATAGCCTGAAAAACACCTTTTAACGAACATACTGCGTGAAGCTTATAGCCATAATAGTACGTCTTTTGCGAAGCACAATATCCTTTGGCTGGTCCGCTGTAAAGTTCTTCTTTACAGATCTTCGAGCGGGAGCTACGGGCAATCTTACAGATTTCCAATGGCATACTGTCCACAATAAATATATCTTCGGAATTATTGAACGATTCGGCAAGTTTCAGACGAATCGTATTTTGGTAGGGCATCAATCTACGCTTTCTCCTGTTGTATACCGTTCGGTCGATTTTACAAGCCAAACAGGATGGAAGCTTTCGGAAAAGGTCGTTCTCACTGTCAATACTCATATATTCAGCTGTCAAACCCAGGCTAATGACCTCCAGGTCACTCATCATGGGACGTCTACGCTGCACAGGTAATTGCCGATCTGTCGATATTTTCCTTAAAACTTCCAATATTC
>NZ_JAMXAY010000145.1 GCF_025460835.1 Parapedobacter soli
AATCTAACTTAAACTGCTGTCCTGTTTTCGGGGGGAATTATAAAACACTCGAATATCAAAAGCATATTGACGACCCGAAAACTAAGAAAATAAAGGCAGTAAAATCAAGCAGATGAATTAAAATCAAATGAAATCCAAACTAAAAAACAACGAACGCCAAACCCTGGTTAGCGGTCGTTGTAAAAGGAGACCGCCAAAAATTAAAAACCCGAACAAATGGACAGCATAAGAGAAAGTATTATTCAAAATTACATAGACGGATATAACGAATTTGACATTGAAAAAATGGTTCGTGATTTAGATGATGAAATCGTTTTCCAAAATATTCAAAATAACGAAGTGAATATAACACTAAACGGAATAAACGCTTTCAAACAACAAGCCGAACAGGCAAAATCTTACTTTGAAAACAGACACCAAAAAGTAACCTCCACGAAGCACATTGATGACAAAACGGAAATTGAAATTGAGTATTCAGCTGTTTTAGGAATGGACTTTCCGAATGGGCTGAAAAAAGGACAACGACTTGAATTAAAAGGGAAATCCATTTTTGTATTTAAGGGTAACAAAATTTCTGAACTTACAGATATATCATAGTAAGAACGAACTTATGAACAATTAAAAATTAAAACAACGAACCGCTAACAAGGGTTTGGCGCAATGGCGGGTTAAGTGATAAATTGAAAGTTTCGGCTTTCTATGTCGCAAAAGCCAATTGCATTGACTTTTTTTCTTAAATTTATTCAATGAATTGGCTTTTGCTTACCGTGTCGCTAAATCGAAACTTCTCGCTTCAATTTACGCCACTGACGCCAAGCCCCAAACCGTTGGCAGTCATTGTAAAAAACAGACGATAAAAATATG
>NZ_JAMXAY010000146.1 GCF_025460835.1 Parapedobacter soli
AATAATCTTCAGGAATCAAACCTGTAGTTGGTCGGGCGGATACGGTTTAATAATCCCCTCCTTCTGCCAGCGATCGACATCGTTCTGTCCGTACCTGGCAATAGCTTCCTTTCGGCGAATAGTGGGAGATTCAAGTCCTGCACCAATTAGCGCGCGCCTCGCCCCTACTTCTGCAGCTTGACGCAACATGATGACAGGTTGGATTTTAGAGCGAGATCCTGCTTAATGTTTCTCGAGAAACACCCAGATAAGCCGCCAATTGAGATTTGGGTACCCGTTGGATTAAATTAGGATATCGTTCGATCAGCTGACGATAACGCTCCGCAGTGTTTAAGGTAAGGGCGGAAAGAATTCGTTTTTGTGCGGCAATAAATCCAAAGTATGCTTTTTCCAAAAAGAAATGTTCCATTTTGGGCAAGGCATTGCAGAGATGTTTGTAGTCATCATAGGTAATAAATAATACATCCGTATCTTCTAGACATATGAGCGACATGGTTGTTTTTTTCTGTGTATAAAATGCTTCAAAATCAGTTTCCCACCAATCCTCCATAGCAAAAGAAACAATATGTTCGCGCGCATCGGAATCATTATATACAAGTTTTACTAAGCCTCTACATACAAAGAAATTCTTAGTAAGATACTCTCCTTCGTGGAAAATGAACTGTCCTTTTCTATAGACTTTTGGAGTGAACAAAGAAGCTACAAATTCAAATTCGGAATCTGTAAGGGAAATAATTTTTTCGATATGGTTGGGAGTGTAAAACAAACTGTGTCAGGGGTTGAACATCGGCCCCGC
>NZ_JAMXAY010000147.1 GCF_025460835.1 Parapedobacter soli
ACTTAAAGTCGGGAGGGTCACTGGTTCGAATCCAGTAGCTCCCACTAAAGTTTAGTGCTTGTCAACCGGATTGTCAACGTATTTAAACAAAAATTCTTAAAGCCATCTTGACAAATCGAGATGGCTTTTTTATTTCAAATCTTTGCGTTATCTTTGTCATTATCATGAAACCTGCATGAATTGCCATTCGCAAAAAGATATGAATAATTCATGCAAGCTTCATTGCAACTAAAAAGCAAACTGCGAAGCATTCATTGATGCCATTAAAAACAGACAGTCATCAATAATTACTCCAATGAAAATCAACGAGAAATATCCGAAGTTGAAAGACAAAGCGTTTTTGTCCAAACTGCTGACGAAAAATGTCTATGGCTCAATGGCATTGGAAGGCCAGACTGTTCCAAAAGCACGGGTACGGCAAATCGTTGCTTCGGTATTGGAAGAATATGAGTCACAGGAAGGCAAGCTCGTTATCAATCAACAGCCTTAACATTCCGAAATTCCCTTTATCAGTTTCCCTCATCGCATGGATATAGGTTGTCCTATCTTTGCCTCCCCTATGGTATAGTTCCAGCGGTTGATAACCTAATTTGGATGCCACAAGATTCATCAATATGCGCCCGGTCCTGCCGTTGCCATTGTTAAATGGATGTATGCGGATAAACTCGTAATGTGCATAAACCAGACAATCCAAGTGGTCTTCCCTTATTTTCGCATTGGCCAATTTGAAATTCAGATTATCCCGGATTATGCATTAGAATAAATGAGTTTAGGGGGTAGCTGTTC
>NZ_JAMXAY010000148.1 GCF_025460835.1 Parapedobacter soli
CGACTGGGCCACCTTCAATACCACCACCGGTGAGCTTTCCGGTACACCAGGCAACGGTGACGTGGGTACCACTACGGGCATCGTCATCACAGTGAGCGATGGTTCGCTCGATGCGAGCCTCCCGGCATTCGATCTGGAAGTACTGAACGTGAACGATACGCCGACCATCAGCGGTACGCCAGCAACGACGGTAAATCAGGATGCGGCATACAGCTTCACGCCCACCGCGGCAGACATCGATGCAGGTGATGTATTGACATTCAGCATCGCCAACAAACCCGACTGGGCCGCCTTCGACGCCGCCACCGGTGAGCTTTCCGGCACACCGAGTAATGACGATGTGGGCATCACCACAGGCATTATTATCTCCGTCAGCGACGGTGCTGCGTCGGCTAGCCTTCCGGCCTTCGACCTTGAAGTGGTGAACGTAAACGATGCGCCGACCATATCGGGAACACCGGCAACGACGGCAAACCAAGATGTGGCTTATCGCTTTGTTCCAACCGCAGCGGACATCGATGCGGGCGATGTATTGACATTCAGCATCGCCAACAAACCCGACTGGGCTACCTTCAATGCCACCACCGGCGAGCTTTCCGGCACACCGGGTAATGATGATGTGGGGGTAACTACGGGTATCATCATCACGGTGAGCGATGGCGCAGCGTCAGCCAGCCTTCCGGCCTTCGACCTTGAAGTCGAGAATGTGAACGATGCCCCGACCATATCGGGCACACCGGCAACTACCGTGAATCAGGACGCGGTA
>NZ_JAMXAY010000149.1 GCF_025460835.1 Parapedobacter soli
AAATCGATGAAGAGCTTCTCCCCCGCACGGTGTTCCAATACCATCGTGGGGTTGATGGAAGCCAGGCGCTGGCGTAAGTGGAAACAGAATTGCGTGTAACTGTAACCCTCGGGACATCCGGCGATGTATTCCTCCCACAGCAACTCGCGGGTGACGCCCGTACGCTTAAGTTCCTTTTCGTAGTAGGGCAGCTTGGAAACCAGGTGTGCATAGCGCGGATCCTTGTATGCCGGGTTGCCCGCATGGAAATGGGCTTCCAGTACCGGGTTATCCAGCGCAAGGAGCTCTTCTATGCGCTTGGTGCCTTCGGAAACCTTCCGTAGGTAACCTTTCACCGTGTTGCGGCTGATACCCAGCGTGCGGGCGATGCGCTTGACGGGCACCCCCTGGCTGTGCAGCCTCAATAATTGTTTGATTTGACTCATGGGTCTTGCTTTTCCGGCCATGGGTTATTCTCTGATTGATGGTAAAACATACCATCAAATCAACCTAAAACCTACCGGTTTTTCCAAAGACCAGGGGGGCAATATGCTCCGTTACACATATCCCCCAAGGGGTCAGTTTGCTCCGTTATGGAAACCCGCAGGGGGTCAACATGCTCCGCAACACAATCTGTCGAAAAATATAGGGGGTCAGCATCCGCCGTTATGGCATGCTCATACGATGCGTACGGGCAATTGGCCTATCAAATTAGTAGGCAGTCGCTGGGGGTCAGCTTGCTCCGCAATATCCA
>NZ_JAMXAY010000015.1 GCF_025460835.1 Parapedobacter soli
GACTTCAAAAAAGAAATATTGGGCTTTTTAAGGGTTGACTAAATAGGTCCACTTGATGTTCAATTCTGAATAAAGAGGTGATACCGCCGGCTAACATGCCGATAACCAGTATCGTTGTGATGGTTCGAAAAGCAATAATCCGCGCAGTGGAGGCCGTCATTCTGATGATGTCTTTTCCCATTTTTCAACTGTTTTTGTCAACTCGTGATTTACACCTACAAGACGTTGTCAATGATTACTTGTGACAAAAAAGCCGGCTTTTTATGACAAGTGCCGTAATTTTTCGGGATTTACCAAGTAATATATATTGGCGATTTTAGCATCCTCACCAATATCTATGGCAATCAACGCATCGGGAGACTTGCCGTCATGCTGGTGATAAAACGCTGCACCGCTCAGTCCATTTATAGATAGGAAGTCCATTTTATCATAAGCCGGCCCACGCTTCGCGCTCCCGGTCAGTAACTTCACGACGTCGCTCTTCCCCGATAAGGGCATTAAGATCGCAGGGGCATTTCCGCCACCATCTGCATACGCCGTTACGTCGTCGCGTAGCAATCCGATAATTTTCTCCAAATTTCCGCTTAAGCAAGCATCCAGAAATTCCCGGAGGATTTTTTCGTGCTCGCCGGCATCAACGGTAAACCTGCTTTTTTCCAATAGCAATTTCTTCTTCGCACGATGGAAATATTGCCTGCATTGATCTTGGGTAATTTTAAAAATTTCGGATATGTCGGTATATGGAAGGTCGAAAGCCTCTCTTAGAATCATAACTGCCCTTTCTATCGGGGTGAGTTTTTCCAACAAGTAAAGGAATCCGATGGACAGTCTGTTCTTCGGATCCTCTTCCGCTGGGTCTAAAGCCGATTGAACAGGTTCGGGCAGCCATGTTCCAATATAGTTTACTCTTTCTTTTTTAAGCTTCCTTAAGTGGGAAATGCATTTGTTGCTGATCGTACGTATCAGATAAAACTTCACGTTCTTAACGTGCGACTTATCCGATTCCATCCAGCTCGCATAGGTTTCCTGCACCATGTCTTCTGCGTCCGAAACCATGCCCAGCATATTGTAAGCAATGGAAAAAAGCATGCCCCTATACTGGTCGATCTCTTCTTTTTGTAACATGGGCTATCTATTCATCGTTAAAGGCCAAATGTGCATCGGGACAATAGATTTCCAGTATATTGGATGGATCCGCGAGGTCCTCAAATTGAAATTGACGATACAGGCCATGTGCATCGCTTGTATTGAGCATCTTTCTTCTTAGACGCCGGAACCAGGGCTGCTCGGTAATATAGGTTAGCATTTTTTTGGAAACACCCTGCCCCCGATAAGCAGGCAATACAAAAAAATCGGCAACCCATCCAAACGTATGGTAGTCGGTGACGATCCTTACAAACCCGACCTGTTTGTCGTTTAAAAAGGCTCCAACACAGCATGAATGCGTCAGCGAACGGTCTACCGTATCAAAGGAAATACCCCTGGCCCAATAGGAGTCTTCCGTCAAGAAGCGATGGATCATGGCAACATCCATATATGCCTTACCTGTTTTGATGGTTACTTCAAGCATATTTATTGAATGACACTGAAAAGATTAACATAAATACTCAATGAATGCATACTTACATGGTTGATTCAAACCACTTTACAATCGACGGCATGTTTCTTTCAAAACCACCCGGAATGAAAAAATTCAGCACCCCCGCTTTGCTTCGTGTTCGGTTGGAAAAATCATGGGTTGTTTTAGCAGGTATCCTGACGAATGTCCCTTTTTCTGCATCAATCCACCGGTCTTCCACCAAAATGGAGACCGTACCTTCAAGCACATAAAAGATTTCGTCGTTTGCCTCGTGCTGATGTGCTCCGACACCCTTTTCATCGGGTTCAAGCCACCATTCCGAAATACTGTACTTTTCTGCCGTTTCTTGCTCATCGGCTTTAAAAATGGCCGTCATCGTACCGAAATCATAGCGCCTACCGCGTCCTGCTTTTAAAACCAAAGCGTCCTGACAGTTGTTCTTATGGTCCATGGCTAATCGTTACTCGTTTGTGGTGGCACGTATTCGTTGTTTAATTTCATTAATCTGTATAATTGGCTGTATATTCGTATAATTCTTAAAATCATTAATAATTATATCCCTGTTTTGCGCTATCGCTTTATTATATTCAGCAATATCTTTAATATAAAAATAACCGATGGCCACAAATGGCGCTTCATCATTAACCGTCCTGCCTGAAATGCCGTTATCAATCTCGTAAAATTCCAGATTCTGCCCTAAAAGCCCGGCCACCATAGGCATATGCTTTTTTTCGTAATAGTCAATGTCAAAGGTCTTATCTTCTCCATTAGGATAAAGTATAACTACTTTAAACATTCCAGCCTCCCGGGCAACGGAACGTTTCAATTGCCCACTTTTGCAACTTATTAGCCCGAATAAGGCCAGGCATAACGATAGAAATTTTAGTTTAATCATATTGGAAGCTTATTTAGTTACACGGTCCTAGGGTCGTCTTCTATTTTACAGCCACTTTCGGGTGATGTCTTACCGGAAAGTTTACGGAATTAGCAATAAAGCAAAGCTCATTCGCTTTTTTATGCAATTCGATGGCTTTATCAATCATATTCGATTCCTTCACCGTTACGCTTGGATGAAGCGTCACCTCAATGAATTGCCCACCGCCGTTTGACGTTTCAACCATAACTCCTGTTGCATTGTCTTTATAAGCGGTCACGATGATCCCTGCGCCTGAACACAGATGCAGATACCAAAGCATGTGGCATGAAGATAGCGCCGCGACTAAGAGGCCCTCCGGATTATATTTGTGCTTATCCCCAAGAAAAGCGGGGTCGGCTGATCCCAGGATTTCAGGTTTGTTTTCCTCATTAATCCGATAACTCCTCTCGTAGCCGCTATAATGACTGGTGCCTGCTCCAGTATTTCCAGTCCATTCAATTGTTGTCTGATATTGATGTCGATCTTGCATAATTAGTGAATGATGCCATTTACCTTCTCCTGCCGTATATTTTTTGTCGTCATTTTTTATTGATTTCGCCGATTAATGACTTAATAACTATAAAGACGTTATCAACAGTGATTTGTGACAAAAGATAAGCTGTTTTTTTCGTGGCAAGGTGCCGCGGTTCTTAGGGATTTGCCCTAGACACTAATCTTATATGCGCCAAATGGTGCTTGCAATGCCATGCATACAGGGCAACAACTTCACCCAACGGAACTGGCCGTCCGTGTTCAGGGTGGACATACGCCCTTTTCAGATCCCCGTCATCGAGGCTTTCAAGCAATATGCCCCATCTTTCGTGTAATCCTTTTAAAAGACTCAACGAGGGTGCCAGATGAGTCGTGCTGTCAGGCAATGCTGCCCACAGTGCCTCTCGATAGGGCTTGATTACCGGATTTGTTTCTGTAAGCGCTAATTTAAAACGTATAAAGGCATTCATGTGGCTGTCCGCACAATGATGGACGACTTGCCTTACCGTCCATCCGTCTTTTCGGTAGGGGGTATCCAACTGTTCATCCGTCAATGACAGGACCTCCTTGTTAATTTCCTGCGGGAATCCAGCTATCACCCCTATACAACTCGAAAGTTCCTGCTTAGTGATGAGTTTCGGCTTTTTAAACCGTCCGATAGGGTATCTTAAGTCCATAGTCTCTGTGTCTGTCTCGTGTCTCATCCTACCGCTTCCCATTCATTTTCCAAACGGTTCGTTCTCCATATGTGTAACAAGGTAGAGTATTTTATTTGAAAACCCATATTTATTATCGTACCAGCTAATACAGATTATAGACCATAAGCTCCCAGGGCAAACAATAAATCAAGCCTTTTTTCTTTTACTGCTTAAACCTCATCAAAAATGTACCTACCTGAATAGTATACTTAAAAGTAGGTGTTGTTGCGTATTATACCAAGATTTATGCATGAAGCCTACCTCATGGCTATACAACCACTTCTACAATGCTAAGCGGACTTGCGTCCCTGGATTTAAGCGGGTACAACTCGCCGCTGAAACACTCGAAAAAGGACAATCCAAGCAGGACAATTACCGACACCCGAACCATCCGGCTACTGACTTCGTGGGTCCGAAATTTTTATTCCCCCATGCTCAATAGCTCAATGTTGTTCCTGTTCAGTTTAATCTTGCCCTCGTTTTCCAACGCCTTCAAAAGCCTTGAAACCACAACGCGTGAACTGTTCAGTTCGTAGGCAATTTCTTGATGTGTCTTGTTTATCGTTTGGGATGAATTGATTTTACTTGTTTCCAAAAGATAATGGTAAAGGCGTTTATCCATGTTCATGAATGCAATATTGTCAATCGCCGCCAACATCTCGTTAAACCGGTTATGGTAACTCATGAATACGAATGCCCTCCAGGTTTGGTAGTTACCCATCCAAGATTCCATATAGTTTACCGGGATCATGGCCACCAAACCATCGGTTTCAGCTACTGCCCGGATCTCGCTTTTCTTATCGCCCATACAGCACGCAAGGGTCATGGCACAGGTATCTCCCTTCTCAATAAAATACAACAACAATTCTCCTTCATCAAAGTCTTCACGCATGATTTTTATCGCTCCGTTAATCAGCAAGGGCATCGTCTTGATGTAGTTCCCAATGTCGATCAGCACTTCTCCTTCCTTAAATTCCACCAACTTGGCTACCGATGAAATCTCATCAATCAACGCCGTCTCGAAAATGGGGCCATACGTATCCTTGATTATCTTCATATTTAACACGCTAAATTATTGTAATCCTTTCCTAAAACACAAAGTGAAGCATACGAATATAACGCTCTCCACGTCAATATTTGCCTATTGTGGCATCATTTTATTATAAAAACCATTACCATTCAATATGCGTTGTAAAGCTAATGATTAACGAAAAATAGATGGGTAACAAATGTTACCGATACAACGTTTCGTGGTTAGTTCTGGCCATTTCCTACGAAAAAAGTAAAAAACAACCGCTGTGTAACACATGTAACTGACCAGCTTTTTGGATTGGTGCAGATTTGTACCCTAAATCAGAAGCATGATATGGAAATAGCTGGTTATATATCGTCCATTTTAATAGGTGTTGCTCTTGGTCTCGTCGGCGGAGGGGGCAGCATTCTTACTGTACCTGTCCTTGTGTATCTTTTTAACATTGATGCTGTGATGGCTACGGCGTATTCACTTTTCATAGTAGGTAGTACCAGTATTGCAGGGTCATTCTCCTATTTCAAAAAGGGGTTGGTCAATATTCGGACCGCTATTGTATTCGGTATCCCGTCCATAGTTGCCGTTTATCTCACCAGAGCTTACATTGTTCCCACCATTCCGATCGAGATATTCACTTCCGGTGATTTTACCTTCACCCGAAGTATGTTACTCATGGTACTGTTCGCCATTTTGATGATCGCGACTTCCTTTAGCATGATTAAAAAGAAGAAAGAAGTGGTGGAAGAAGTTTCACAAGCACAAAGGTTCAATTATCCCCTCATATTGATTGAGGGAACCGTAGTCGGAATCTTAACGGGTCTTGTCGGTGCAGGCGGGGGCTTCCTCATCATTCCTGCGCTTGTTCTGCTCAGTAAATTGCCGATGAAAGAGGCTGTTGGTACTTCATTGGTCATCATTGCCGCAAAATCACTGATCGGCTTTTTCGGAGAAAATAATGAAACCCCAATGGATTGGACATTCCTGTTGGTCATAACCGTATTCGCCATTATCGGAATTTTTATCGGGATGGTATTGTCAAAGAAGATCGATGGAAACAAACTCGAACCTGCATTTGGTTGGTTTGTGCTGGTTATGGGCATATATATCCTGATTAAAGAAATTTGGCTATAAAAATATTACCATGATGAAAACACATTATCAAATACTGATAGTCGGAGGCGGAACAGCCGGTATCATGACCGCTGCTAAACTGCGAAGAATGAAAAAAGGGTTACAGCTTGCCATTATCGAACCCTCGGAAACCCATTACTATCAACCTGCTTTTACATTGGTTGGAGCAGGTGCGTATAAAATGGAAAAGACGAAGCGGCAGGAAGCCACCCTCATCCCAAAAGGAGTCGATTGGATCAAAGATAAGGTGAATGGGCTATCGGCAGAAAAAAACCTTGTCTCGACCAAAAATAGCGGCAATTTTTCCTATGATTATCTGGTGCTTGCACCCGGGCTTATCTACGATATGTCGTTGATAGAGGGGCTGTCTGAAGCATTAGACAAGGGTGTTGTATGCAGCAATTATATCGACCCCGAATACACTTGGAAACTGTTGCAGAAGTTCAAAGGAGGCAATGCCATCTTTACACAGCCGGCAACACCGATCAAGTGCGGCGGAGCACCGCAGAAGGCGATGTACCTTGCGGCCGATCATTTCAAAAAACAGGGGATTTTGGACAAAACGAATATTGTATTCGCCACGCCGGGAACGGTTATTTTTGGAGTAAAGACCATTGCGGATACCTTGACGAAGGTGATCAATCGTTATGGTGTCGATCTACGTCTATATCATACACCGGTAAAAATCGATCCGGAACGTAAACGGGTATATTTTAAGGATAATACACCCGATGCTTCAAAAACATCTTTGTCTCCCATTATAGACAGTGCTGCCCGCGATGGAGGTCTTATTGAAGTTCCATTTGATTTTCTGCATCTCGCTCCACCACAGGTACCCCCACCGTTTATCCGTGAATCAAAGTTATCCAATGAAGATGGGTGGTTGGATGTCGATATAAACAGTCTGCAACACAAAAAACACCCCAACATTTTCGGCCTTGGTGATGCGACAGGGGTCCCTACCGCTAAAACCGGAGCGGCAATCCGTAAACAAGTACCCGTGGTTGTCGACAATATTCTTTCACTCATCAAAGGAAAAGAGGCAAACAACAAATCCTATATGGGTTATTCATCGTGTCCTTTGGTAACCGGTTACGGAAAGATGACTTTGGCCGAGTTCAACTACAAAAACGAATTTACCCCCGACCCCATGCTGAAGTACATGCTCATCAACGACAGTGACAAAGAACATTGGCGATTGTGGATACTAAAAAAATACATGCTCCCCTATATGTACTGGAATAAGATGATGAAAGGAAAAGACATTTAGCTGACAGCTAGTGTAACTAATGTAACTGTACAGGTAGCATAAGTAACATAAATTTGCAGTATTGAAAGAATAATTAATCATTAAAAATAAAGGACTATGTTTTTTGAACACATTTATGATAAGAGTTTGGCACAGGGCAGTTACTTGGTAGGCTGTCAGGTCACGGGCGAAGCAATCGTAATAGATGCCCAAAGAGATATAGATGTATATCTTGACATTGCAAAGCAGAATAACCTCCGCATCACGCACATTGCCGAAACTCACATCCACGCAGACTTTCTTTGCGGTTCAAGGGAATTGGCTGCCGTTACAGGAGCAACAATGTACCTTTCGGACGAGGGAGGCGAAGATTGGCAATACCAGTTCCCGCACAAGGGTCTGAAACACGGCGATGTGATTAACATAGGCAACCTCACGTTGGAGGTAATGCACACGCCCGGACATACGCCCGAAAGTATCAGCTTTCTTTTGACCGACCATCCGGCCACCGATAAACCGGTTATGGTATTTACCGGAGATTTTGTCTTTGTCGGTGATATCGGTCGTCCCGATCTCTTGGAGAAAGCCGCAGGGCTTATCGGTACGAAGGAAAAGGGAGCGAAACAGATGTATCAGTCACTCCAACGATTTGCCGAATTGCCCGAATACGTACAGGTATGGCCCGCACACGGTGCAGGTTCGGCTTGTGGGAAAGAACTGGGGGCCGTGCGGAGTTCGACAGTCGGTTACGAAAAAATCCGCAATTGGGCGTTCCAATATGGCGAAGACGAAAAAGGATTTACCGATTACCTGTTAGCCGGCCAACCTGAACCGCCGAAATATTTTGCGATGATGAAGCACCTCAATAAAGTGCCTCGTACGTTATTGGTCGAAGTGCCGAAACATCCGAAATTGAACAAAGAGCAGTTTCTTTCAGCATACGAAAAAGGCATTAAGGTCATAGACACCCGCAACAAGGTGGATTTTGCCAACGGTTTTATTCCCGGAAGTCTCAACATTCAAGGTAACAACTCTTTTTCTACATGGTGCGGTTGGCTGTTGAACTATCAGGAACAGTTTATATTGGTAGCCGATGGCAGCCAAATGGAAGACTTGACCCGTAAGCTGATGCGTATCGGCTTGGATAATATTTACGGTTACATTTCAGAAATCAATGATTTGGGCATTGAGCTACAAACAGCAGACGTGATTTCTTTGGACGAGTTTAAAACCTACGTCGGAAAAGATAATGTACAGATAGTGGATGTTCGGGGAATCACTGAATATGAAGGCGGACACGTAGCCGGTGCGGAAAGTGTTTTTGTCGGGACACTGCCAGACAATCTGGATAAAATCAGTAAGGGCGAGCAGGTAGTCATTCATTGTCAGGCTGGCGACCGCTCGACGATAGCTTATTCTATTCTTGCCAAAAATGGATTTGAAAACGTAAAGAACTATTCCGGTGGCATGAAAGAATGGAATGAGAAAGAAAACGAAGTAGTAAAATAAATGAGTGATATTATGTTCGGATTATTCAAAGACAAGCTGGCCGATACAGAGAACGACCAGTTGGCTGATGAAATTAAAAACGGTGCCTTCTTGGTAGATGTCAGGACATCACAGGAGTTTGCCGGAGGTTCGGTGAAAAATGCCGTGAACATCCCATTAAATCAACTGGAAACAAGCCTCGATAATTTTAAAGGAAAAAAAGCCATCGTGGTATTCTGCCAGAGTGGAAGCCGCAGTGGACGTGCAAAACGTATCCTTGAAAAGCACGGCTTCCAACAGGTCGTTAATGGTGGTGGCTGGCGCAGTTTAAGCAAGTTGGTGAACAGCATCACATAAGTAAGAAGCTAACTAAAAGGACAAGAATGAGAGATTATATAAAAAATTGGACATTAATGCGCGCGCTGAGGCTCATCATCGGTGTCGTTATTGTTATACAGGGTGCATATGAATCGCAATGGATTCTTTTGGGACTTGGTGCCATCTTTTCCCTTATGCCCCTTTTCAATATAAGCATGTGCGGTGTTGGAGGGTGTGAAGTGCCGCAGCATAGACCTAGTCGCCGTATAACGGAAGATGTAAACTACGAGGAAGTAAATAAATAACAAATAACGTAATCAAATAATATTGGAATTTTTAAAACAACCGTGGCCGTGGTACATCGCCGGCCCATTGGTCGGACTTACGGTGCCTGCCCTATTGATATTGGGCAATAAATCTTTTGGGATCAGTTCGTCACTTCGACATATCTGCGCTTCCTGTATGCCGGCGAAAATACCTTTTTTCCATTACGATTGGAAAAAGGAAGCATGGAACCTGTTTTTTGTCTTCGGTATTTTTATTGGCGGCATATTGGCAGCCGTACTGTTGGCCAATCAGCAGCCAGTAGGGGTAAATCCCGCGTTGGCCGATGAGCTGGCAGGTTATGGTATTACCAGTTACAACAGCCTTATTCCGGAAGACATCATTAACTGGCATTCGCTCCTTACCCTACGGGGCTTTCTACTGATCGTAGTGGGCGGTTTTCTGGTAGGATTCGGCACCCGGTATGCCGGAGGCTGTACCAGTGGACACGCCATTATGGGGCTGTCTAATCTCCAATGGCCTTCACTCGTTGCTACGATAAGCTTTATGATTGGCGGTTTTGTTATGGCAAACTTGATTTTGCCGTATATACTATCACTTTAAAACACAGGGAAACAAAAGATGAATAATACAAATACCGAGTTGGAAAAGAGATCGCAGGATGCGATGTGTGTAAATGAAAGCCAGTTGGAACATACATGGTACTACAACTTCAAGTACCTGATTGTCGGGATTATTTTCGGGATTTTGTTTGTCAAATCGGAAGTAGTCAGTTGGTTCCGGATACAGGAGATGTTCCGCCTGCAATCCTTTCACATGTATGGCATTATAGGTAGTGCCGTGGTAGTCGGGGTAATCGCTGTTTGGTTGATTAAAAAATTCAATATCAAGACCATTCACGGAGAAAAAATAACCATTTCACCGAAGAAATTCAATAAGGGCCAGATCTATGGAGGGCTGCTTTTCGGTTTCGGTTGGGCGATGACCGGAGCGTGTCCAGGGCCGCTGTTTGCGCAGATCGGTACTGGCGCAACGGTCATCGTGGTTACGCTGTTGAGTGCTATTTTAGGGACATGGGTATATGGATATTTTAGGGAGAGGATGCCACATTAGTTATCGGGTTTTAGAACTTTACGATTTGATGCACGGTGGGCATGGAAACATCGGTTCCAAAGCTGGTATTGAGTTCTATAAGGAATTCCTTGCCGACTTTAACGCCGCCGTAGACAAAGCGTTGGGCGAAATAGCTTTTGGATCGGGCCTAGACCCCGCCACAATCAATTCACATACGATATATCTGCCAACATGGCTGGATTTGATCGCCGAAAATGTAACCGAGGCGCTCCGTCCGAAATACGGAAAATATTACGGGTTCGAAGATGGCACGCCCAGCAACGCCCGGATGGCGGCAATATCAATGTTCTTCTATCAATAGTCAATACCAGAGAGAGGCCAATTTCCTGAAATGTGACCGTTCGCTTTTTGGGAAATTGGCCTTGCTCTTTCTTCATATCATTATAAAATCAAGTAAAATAATGGATGGATAACCGGAAAGATATAGCCTGTTTGCCTTAATTTTTATAAATTTATTGCGATGATGGAAACTTTCAAAATATTTCAAGTGGGTTCCATCGAGGCAAAAAAAATCATTGCCTCGGAAAATGAACCGCATCACCATGATTTTGAGGAACTCATCATCGGCACGGAAGGACAAATGGAACACTTTATCGATTTCAAATCCACCGTACTCGACGCCCCGTTTGTGAGTTTTGTAACCCGGGGAAAAGTACATCGGGTAAAGCCCATTATGAAAGATGGAAAATGCCAAATGTGGGCCATCCGCTTCAAAAGTGAATTTATCCCCGAAACAACCTTTCAGCTTTATTCACTCTATCATGACAATGCCAGCATCGAACTGCCCGGTGGCGCCTGTTTCGGGCGACTTGGCATGCTTTGCGAGATGATAGATGACGAAATGCAGCAATCCTCGCCAGATTATGCCATCATCCGGCAACTTCTTGGAGCGATTTTCACGATGATCGAGTCCGAACGGAGAAAATTAACACCCGATGATAAAGAACAGCTCAAGTCGCAAAGCATCACCTTTAAAAACTTCCTGAGAATCTTGGAAGAGAATTTCCGCAGGAATGTGGGTGTGGAATACTATGCCGAAAAATTGTTTATGTCTACCCGGAATCTCAATAATATCTGCCATCAAATCCTGCAGCAAAGTGTTTCGGAAATCATCGAAACACGAAAATTGATTGAAGCCAAAAACCTACTGTCCACTACCGACAAGACGATCTCGGAGATCGGCTTCGAGCTGGGTTACAACGAAAAAGCCTATTTTACCAACGTGTTTAAAAAGAAAGCCGGACAAACCCCTACTGCTTTCCGCACGGAAATGAAAAAGCTCGTTTCCTAAAATTACAACTCCTTTTCCGAATACTGTTACCCGTTCCCATTCCAATGGGAGTATCTTTGCATAAGATATAACTCATTAATTTATAACAAGTTAAAACAATAATAGAAATAGGAACAACGACCTATGAATAAATTAGCGTTTTTAAAAACACTGGCAATTCTGCCATTAGCAGGAGCAGCAATGAAACTGAAGGAATTGAATAAGATGACGGAGGCATTAAACAGTACGGCAAAAATGCCCGCACTGTTTTTAGGGCACGGAAGTCCGATGAATGCGATTGAGGAAAACGAATTTGTGGCAGGTTTCAGGAAGATTGCCGCAAAGATTCCAAAACCTAATGCTATTCTTTGTGTTTCGGCACATTGGGAAACGCGGGGCACTTTTGTGACAGCCATGCAAAATCCGCCTACCATACACGATTTTGGAGGATTCCCCAGAGAATTGTTTGCAGTGCAATATCCGGCATCCGGAAGTCCCGATTTGGCGAAGGAGACGCAATCGCTGATTCGGAAAACCAATGTTGGACTGGACGACAAATGGGGGCTTGACCACGGAGCGTGGTCGGTGATCAGGCATATGTATCCGCAAGCCGACATCCCTGTCATTCAGCTGAGCCTGGACTATTGCCAAAACCCGCAGTATCACTATGAGCTGGCAGGTGAGTTGAAATCACTTCGTGAAAAAGGCGTACTGATCATAGGCAGTGGAAATATGGTACACAACCTCCGTATGGTAGCGTGGAGGCAGTTGAATGAGAACTTCGGGTTTGACTGGGCGCTGGAAGCCGATGAAAAAATGAAACAGTTTATTTTGAACGATGATCATCAGTCCTTGATTCAATACCACAAACAAGGCAAGCCATTTCAATTGGCCGTACCCACACCAGAGCATTATCTGCCCCTGCTGTATGCACTGGCAGTAAAAGATAAAAATGAAGGAACAACCCTATTTAACGACAAAGCTGTTGGCGGTTCGCTGACGATGACATCACTGATGATCAGTTAATCCTCAAGTTAATTTTTATACAACTTTTAAATCAAGATACGATGGCCGGGAAAAAAGCGCATGAGTATGAAGTCATTTTCAAGCACTTACAAAACAACAAAGGCGAGCTTTTAGACAAGCAACCCATTACATTTCCTTTTCAAAACCACGATGACGTGTTTAATATTATTCAACTATTATCTGAAAAAGGTTTATTGAAAGATAAATCGCAAGTGGCACAATTCGCGCTCGGATTAAAGCTATTCGGAGATGTGATGATGAAAAACCGCGATATGGACTTGTTTTCAGAAATACAGCCCGCCTTCGTATCGTTTATGAAAAAACTGAAAGGTAAAAAATAAATGCACCCCTGATTATTACAAAATAGAATAGACATGAAAATAGGAATTACAGGAGCTACCGGGCAACTAGGTCGTCTGGTAGTGGAGAAGTTAAAACAACGTGTAAATGCAGGTGATTTGACGGCACTGGTCCGCTCTCCGGAAAAGGCAGCCGACCTGGGTATCGATGCAAGGCCTTTTGACTATACAAAGCCCGAAACACTTGCAGAAGGGCTGCAAGGTATAGACCATCTTTTATTGATTTCGGGAAGTGAGGTGGGCCAACGCAAAGCGCAGCACCAAAACATCATCGAAGCGGCCCAAAAAGCCGGTGTAAAATGGATCGTTTATACCAGCCTCCTGCATGCGGACACCTCCTCATTAAGTCTGGCGCCGGAACACATCGAAACCGAAAAACTGTTGAAAGCTTCAGGTATTCCCCATACCATCCTGAGAAACGGCTGGTACACGGAAAATTATACGGTTTCCATCCCGGGTGCCGTGGGTGCCGGTGCGTTCGTGGGCAGCGCTGGTGACGGAAAGATTTCTTCCGCTACGCGGGAGGATTTTGCCGAAGCGGCGGCAGTGGTATTATCCGGTGAAGGGCATGTCGGAAAGGTGTATGAGTTAGCCGGTGACGATGCCTATACATTGAAAGACCTGGCTGCGGAGATCTCCAGACAGACTGGAAAGGACATTCCCTACAACAATTTGCCCGAAGCGGAATATGCCAAAGTATTGGAGTCGATAGGCATACCTGAAGGGCTTGCGCAAGCTTTGGCAAGTTTTGATGTCGGGGCTTCAAAAGGCGACCTGTTTGATGAAGGCAAAGTGCTTTCTGGCTTGATCGGGCGCCCCACTACGTCATTGGCCGATGCGGTTAAAAAAGCGTTGGCGTAATAATAAAAAGAAATAGGCTCGGAGTTATTTCCGAGCCTGTAATAAATAAAACGTAAAGCAAAAAACATGGATTTAAAACTGACGGGGAAAACGGCCCTGGTCACCGGGTCGGCTTCCAGTATTGGCTACGCCATTGCCCTTGGCTTGGCAAAAGAAGGTGTAGCTGTCTACATCAACGGACGTTCAAAAGAGAAATTAGACAAAGCAGCCCAAGCGATCAGGGAACAGGTTCCCGGAGCTGCAGTGGAAGGGCTGGTTGCCGATTTTTCCAAGGTAGATGAAGTGAACGGCCTGATTGCCGCCCTGCCGGAAGTGGATATTCTGGTCAACAATGTCGGCGTATATGGCGACCAGCCCTTTGAAACCACAGGAGACGAACAATGGATGCGGGATTATGAAATCAATGTACTGAGCAGCGTGCGGCTCTCGAGGCACTACGCGCCGTTGATGAAAGCAAAAAACTGGGGCCGGATTATCTTCATTTCCAGCGAATCGGCGATCAACATACCTGATGACATGATCCTATACGGTGTGACCAAGACAGCGTACCTCGCTTTGAGCAGGGGACTAGCCAAACACCTGAGGGGAACGAACGTGACGGTCAATGCGGTATTGCCGGGCCCAACTTTGGCGGAAGGAACCAACGACATGTTCGAACAAATCGCGCGCGAAAACAACGTTTCTGTGGAAGAAGCGCCGTTGGTATTCATCCGGGAGAAAAGACCGTCTTCTATCATTCAACGGTTTGCCTCAACGGAAGAGGTAGCAAACCTGTTAGTCTATGTGGCCAGCCCCTTATCGTCTGCTACAACGGGAGCAGCATTGCGGGTTGATGGCGGTGTGATGGATGCAAGTTTTTAACAATAAATGATTTCCTTAACATGCAACAACGTAATCTAAATATCGGCTTATTGATTTTCCGGTTGAATCTAGGCATTTTTATGCTCTTTCATGGTATTTATAAGCTTCTCAATGGGGTGAATGGCATTAAGGGCATGCTGGCAGATATGGGGTTGCCGACTTTCCTGGCTTATGGCGTGCATTTGGGCGAGACCATTGCACCGGTATTGATGATTTTGGGTTATAGAACCAAACTGGCAGCATTGGTATTTGTCCTGGTAATGGTTGTAGCTTTTGGGATGGCCCATACCGAAACCTTCTTTACCTTGGGGAAATCCGGAGCATGGGCGCATGAGTTGATTGCCTTGTTCTTATTTGGTGGATTGGGATTGGCTTTTACCGGTGGTGGAAAATACGCCATATCCAATAAACATAAATGGGACTAACTGAGGGCAGCTATTCCCCTGCCCTCCTCCAAGTTAAAAAAGACTTCACGGTTTTACCACCGGATACAATCGGCGACGCCGAACTCAGGTGCAATAGATCGCCTTCTATCTTAACAAGGTAATCAATTTGGTGCAAGAAGCACAAGCCGCGAAGTCAAACACACAAAACCTTGCCGACAAGGTAGCCAAATGGCTCACTTTCGTTGCAATAACCATCGGTATCGCCACGTTTGCCTATTGGTACGGCACGGGTGGAGAGATGGCGTTCGCATTGGAACGGATGGTAACGGTGATGGTTACTGCCTGTCCACACGCACTGGGGGTAGCTATCCCTTTGGTGGTCGCCATTTCCACTACGCTGTCGGCAACCAACGGACTGCTGATACGCAACCGTACCGCTTTTGAAATGACCCGGAAGCTGACGACCGTTATCTTCGATAAGACGGGGACACTGACGGAAGGTTCACATGAAGTGAAAAGGGTAGTAACGCTGGCAGCCTACACCGACGACGAAATCATCCAATATGCCGCAGCAGTGGAGCAGCATTCCGAACACCACATCGCAAAGGGCATGTTGAGGCTCCTAAAAGAGCGGGAACTCCCATTGTGGGAATCCGATAATTTCCAGTACCTCCAGGGTGTTGGCGTAAGGGGTAGCGTAAACAGCAAAGACATCATTGTGGCCGGGCCGAATCATTTCAAAACAAATAATCTGGAAATACCGGTTACGCCGCCGGAGGTCGACCAAGATACCGAAACGATCAATTACGTATTGATTGGAGGCCAGACAGCGGGGATTATTACGCTGGAAGACCGCATCAGAGAAGGGTCCCAGGAAACGATACGCCGGTTGAATGAAATGGCCATCAAATCGTTCCTCCTTACCGGCGATAATGAGAAAATCGCAGCTGCGGTATCCACCAAATTAGGGATGTCTGGTTTCCTGGCCAATGTACTCCCACACAATAAGCAGGAGAAAGTCAGGGGATACCAAGCTAAGGGCGAAGTGGTGGCGATGACAGGTGACGGGGTGAACGATGCCCCGGCATTGGCACAGGCCGATGTGGGCATTGCCGTAGGCTCTGGTACCGACGTAGCGGCAGAAACGGCAGACATCATCTTGGTGGACAGCGACCCACGCGATGTCGTAAAATTAATCGACTTCGGAAAGCGGACCTACCGTAAAATGATCCAGAATCTGGCATGGGCGATAGGTTATAATATCGTGGCCATCCCCCTTGCCGCCGGCATACTCTACCCGCACTTCATACTCAGTCCGGCCATAGGTGCGATTTTGATGAGTGCCAGTACCATGATTGTAGCCTTCAATGCCACGTTACTAAAACTGCCGGAGAAGTAACAGCACGTCGCTTGTCCGGTGCGAAACCCGCAAAATAATTTTGATTTAATCTGCAATTGTTTAAATTAGCCTACCAAGAAAGAGCCGTACAATTTATCATTCACATAAACAAAACAGTAAAATCATGGGAAAATTTGTGATTTCAACGCGCAAGAACGGGGAATTTCAATTCAATCTGAAAGCTGGCAACGGTGAGGTAATCCTAACCAGTGAAGGTTACACCGCCAAGGCATCGTGCCTCAACGGCATCGAGTCGGTAAAGAAAAATGCACCTGACGACAATCGTTACGATCGGAAGGAGGCAAAAAACGGTAAGTTTTTCTTCAACCTGAAAGCCGCCAACGGCCAGGTTATCGGTTCGAGTGAAATGTACGAATCCGCCGCTGGCCGCGACAAAGGTATCGAATCGGTGAAGCGGAACGCACCCGACGCGACCACGGACGACCAATCCGCTTGATTCTTAAGGCGGGTCGGAATGAAATCTTTTCTTCCAATCCGCTTTTTTTCCTAACTTGCACACGCTAATATAATACAGCTATGAGCGAGGCAGGAACAACGGCTATCCGGGTAGAGCAAACGCAGCAGTCGAGGCTGTCGCAGGTCGATTTCAACGATTTAAAATTCGGTAAGATTCTCTCTGACCACATGTTGGTGGCAGACTATGCCGATGGGCAATGGGAAGAGCCAAGTATCGTGCCGTATGGCAACCTGTCGTTAAGCCCGGCCACGTCAGCCATCCATTATGGCCAGTCAATTTTTGAGGGCTTGAAAGCCTATAAATTCGCTGATGGAACCGTTAGCGTTTTCAGGCCCGATCAGAACCTTAATCGGTTCAATAAATCCGCCTCCCGGCTCGAAATGCCAGAGGTACCGGAAGAGCTGTTCATCGGAGGCATCAAAACACTGTTGGATATCGACCGTGCATGGATACCTCAGCTTGAGGGGTCTTCACTCTATATCCGCCCATTTATGTTTGCCACGGAGGCAGCTTTGGGCGTACACCCCTCCGATTCATATAAGTTTATCGTTATCACAGGGCCTGTGGGGGCATATTACAACAAGCCGCTCCGGCTGAAAGTTGAAACCCATTTCACCCGGGCGGCGCAGGGCGGTGTGGGCTTTTCAAAAAATGCAGGAAACTATGCGTTGTCGCTCCACCCGACGCGCCTCGCACAAGAGGAGGGCTTCGACCAATTGATGTGGACGGACGCTATAGAACATAAGTACGTTGAGGAGGCCGGCACAGCCAACCTGCTTTTCCGCGTGGGCGATACAATCATCACCCCTTCGTCAGACACAATACTGCATGGCATTACCCGCCGCACCATCATCGAAATTGCCCGGCATTGGGGGTACCAGGCTGAAGAACGCAAGGTCTCTGTCCAAGAACTGATAGAAGGTATTGAGAATGGTAGCGTAACGGAAGCGTTTGCCGCCGGTACGGCAGCCACGCTTACACCGATATCTGAAATAGGCTACGAAGGCAAGATTTATACATTGCCCGACCCAGAAAAACGGGAGTTTTCAAATAAGGTGTTGCAATACCTCAATGACTTACGCTATGGCCACATCGCGGACGAATTTGGGTGGAACGTCATCGTGGGTTGACGTGTGACGAAACATGGGCAATCATTCCGTCGATATCCGTCGGCGAAAACCAAGCGGTCGACTTGTCTTTGCGGAACCATGTGAGCTGGCGCTTGGCGTACCGCCGTGTATGCTGTTTGATTTTTTCCACCGCCTGCTCCCACGAGTACTTGCCGTCAAGGTAATCGAATAGTTCAGCGTAGCCTACGGTTTGCAGTGGCGGTTTGTCACGATATGGCAATAGCGACTCCACTTCTTTTAATAGCCCTGCGGCTACCATCTCATCTACGCGCGAATTGATGTGCTGATATAGCAACTCCCTATCGGTATCCAACCCCAACGTAAGCACATCGAATGGTCTCATCGTAGTATCGCCGCGCCTGAAATGGGAAAACGGTAATCCCGTACTTTCATAGACTTCGAGCGCACGGATTACCCGCTGTGGGTTTTGGCGGTCCATTTCTTCAAAATATACCGGGTCTGCCTGTTGCAGCAGGGCTTGGAGATGGCCAAGACCCTGTTGCTGGTACAGCTCATTCAGCCGGTCCCGCACGCCGGCCAGCGGCTTCGGCAAATCATCCAATCCCTGGCAAACGGCACGGACGAACAGTCCGGAGCCACCTACGAGAATAGCAATATCATGATGCAGGAATAGCTTGGCCAACAATGCTAACGCATCGCGTTCAAAGTCGCCCGCCGAATAGTCGTCGGTAATGTGATGGGAATTGATGAAATAATGCGGTACCCCTGCCAGCTCCGCTTCGCTGGGCTTGGCCGTACCGATAGTCATTTCGCGATAAAACTGGCGGGAATCAGCGGACAGGATAACGGTTTGGAAGTGTCTCGCTAGCTGGATTGCTGCCGCTGTTTTCCCCACGGCAGTGGGCCCTACTACACATACCAGTGTTTTTACAGGAGCCATCAATAATCTTCTCCATACCCCTCGTTACCCTCCTCTTTCTCGTCCCCCGGTTGGTCTTCATCCAGCATATCCAAGTCTTCCTCCTCGTTGATGCCGTATTCGGTCTCCGCCAAGAAATCATATTCCTCCTCGTCCTTCTTGTCGGATGTTTCGGTAGGCACCACCTTCAGCCCCGGCACCTTAGGGACCTGCCCCGCACTCTTGAATAGCACCGGATAGGTTTGGCCTTCCTCTTCCTTAAGTATCTTGATCAGCTGCACATGGAAATCGACCGGGTGGTCGAAGTTGTATATGTAATAGAATTTCTGGTGCGGGTCGTCAATAAACCGGCTCAACCTCGATTCCTCCATCAATGCTACGCCCTGCTCGGCTTTTGATTTGGTAGGTAGGTAGGCGATTTCCTTCCCCTTCTTCCAGCGATCGTTGCTCACATAAAACGACGACGGCATCTCAGCATCGTAACCCGTGGCCGCATGCAACGCAAGGTGCAGGTCCAAAAAAGTCTGCTTGGGCAGTATATCGATTTCGCGAATCACGTCATCATAATCTTCGAATGAAATCCTAAAACGATAGATAGCCATAACACTTCCCTCTAGTCTGTTTTTTTACGTAAACTTATACAAACTTATGCAAATTCCTTTTATACACAATACGCTTTATGCACAACACGCCCCCAACTTATAAAGCGGAATTATCCGTTAACTCCAATCCGAGTTCCTTCCCCCTATCTATCATGAATTGATAGGCATCATCCCGATTATTGGGTATGTCGCCTTCCAATATCGCTTCACGGATTGCATTTTTTATGATACCGACCATCTTCCCCGGCTTCAGCCCAAATGTTTCCATGATATCCTGGCCTGTGATTGGAGGTTGCCAATTCCGGATCTGATCCCGTTCTTCCACATCTTTAAGCTTCTGCTTTACGAGATCGAAGTTTTGGCGGTATTTCTTCTTTTTATACTCATTTTTAGTGGTTACATCCGCATGGCACAACTGCATGAGGCTATCGATATCGTCTCCTGCCTCGAACAGTAACCTCCGGATCGCCGAGTCGGTCACGATATCTTGTGCGAGCACAATGGGGCGGAGGTGGAGGGCCACCATTTTCTGTACAAACCTCATTTTATCGTTGAGTGGCAGCTTGAGTTCGGCAAAGAGGCGAGGTACCATACGTGCCCCCTTGTCTTCATGCCCATGGAAGGTCCATCCGTGGCGTTTATCAAAACGTTTGGTGGCCGGCTTTGCAATATCGTGCATAATCGCTGCCCATCGAAGCCAAAGGTCGCCGCCAGCTTCGGCGACGTTGTCCAACACCTCAAGTGTGTGGTAGAAATTATCTTTATGCCCTTTCCCGTTGATGACCTCCACACCTTGCAGGTTGGCCATGGCAGAGAAAATCAGATGCAATAGCCCCACATCGAACAGGTATTTGAACCCCACCGATGGCTTAGGAGCGCATACAATCTTGTTCAGCTCATCGATGATACGCTCGCGCGACACGATTTTTATCCGCTCTTTATTGGTTACTATCGCTTGGACGGCCAATACATCGATTTTAAAGTTCAATTGCGCCGCGAAACGGATGGCCCGCATCATCCGCAACGGGTCGTCCGAGAAGGTCTCATTGGGATTCAGCGGTGTCCGGATAATGCGGTGCCGGATATCCATACGACCATCGAACGGATCGAGTAGTCTGCCGAAATCGACTTTATTAAGCGACAATGCCATGGCATTGATGGTAAAATCACGCCGGTTCTGGTCGTCAGCCAATGTTCCATCTTCCACGATCGGCTTCCGGGAATCTGCCCGATAGGACTCTTTCCGGGCTCCTACAAACTCGAGCTGTATTTCCCCGTAATGAATCGAGGCCGTCCCGAAGTTCTTATAGACTGCCACTTTTACGCCCAACTTGCCGCCCACCCGCTTTGCAAACTCCACACCACTGCCTACCACTACGATGTCTACATCATTTTTGAAATCACGCCCCATAATCCTATCCCTCACATAGCCCCCTACCACGAAACACTCCACATTGGATTCGTCGGCGGTATCACGCAGAAGTGGGAATATGGGATGGTCCAGATAGTCATTCATGATTGTCTCGGGCATCGGCAATTCGTATTAAGACGGCAAAAATACACATTCGGCGGGTAATACGATGACCCCACGGAGGGATTAATCCCGATCGCGAGACAAACGTCTGGAGACCAACGGATTCGATGTCAGCACATCCTGTTCTCGCCTACGGTCCACAATATGGCTAGCCGCAAATAGCGCCTCACGGAATGAAATTTCCGACGCCATATTCTTCCCCGCGATGTCATATCCCGTACCATGATCGGGCGATGTGCGCACCACGGGTAAACCCGCTGTGAAATTGACACCCCGGCGTGCAGCGATATGCTTAAACGGAATCAACCCCTGGTCGTGGTACATGGCCAGCACAGCATCAAATTTCATGTACGCTTCGGCGGCAAAAAAACCGTCGGCCGGATAAGGTCCGAAACAAAAAACACCTTTTGATTTCGCCTCCGCAATAGCCGGTGCAATGATCTCGGCGTCTTCCGTCCCTATCAATCCATTGTCGCCGGCATGGGGATTCAAACCCAATACGGCAATCTTTGGCTTTCTAACCCAAAAGTCGCGCCTAAGGCTCGCATCCATCAGCACCAGTTTCGATACAATCGCGTCGCTTGAAATATTCGGTGCAATATCCTTCACCGGAATATGACCGGTAACGACCCCCACACGCAGCTCCTCACTGATCATGAACATCAGCGCATCGCGGCTTTCTGTCCGCGCCTGCAGGTATTCCGTATGGCCGGGAAAATCAAATCCTTCTTGCTGGATATTATGCTTATTTATCGGCGCGGTCACCAACGCATCGATGTTTCCCCTTACCAAATCATCCACCGCATGTTTCAATGAAAGGAACGCATATTTACCCCCTATCTCATTTTCCTCTCCCAATGTGATCTTCACATCGTCCTGCCAGCAATTGATCATATTGGCACGCTTGGCGTGAGCTTGAGTCGCGTCGTTGACAACGTTGAAACTGAAATCGTTAATACCCAAAGCCTTACGATGAAACGACGCCACTTTGGTATTTCCATAAACAATCGGCGTAAAATACTCCAACACCCTGCTATCGAGCAAAGTCTTAATGATTACTTCAAGCCCGATACCGTTCACGTCGCCTATTGATATCCCTATTTTCAGTTTTTCGCTCATAGTCACTGTGTCCTTTGGCTACCAAAAGTAGGAATTTTAGTGGATGCTGCCCGCTTAAAGTTACAAAAAAAGGTTACTTTTGCTCGGCTTACAGCAAATCCAGACATTGATGACTAGCGTCCGCGCAAAAAAACACCTAGGGCAACATTTCCTGACGGATAAGCATACCGCAGCCAAGATTGTCGCATCTTTACGGCCACAACTCGGTTACGATACCGTATTGGAAGTAGGGCCGGGAATGGGGATCCTGTCGGACATCCTGCTCCAGGAAAAGGGTTACCGTACCCTATTGATCGATGTAGATGCTGAATCCATTGAATTTCTGCGTAAGCGGTACCCGGAATCAGGTAATCGGCTCATACAAGGTGATTTTCTGACCATGGATTTCGACGCGCACATCTCCGGAAAGCTAGCCGTGATCGGCAATTTCCCTTACAATATCTCGTCGCAGATCCTTTTCAAGGTATTGGAGGAGCGCCATCGTGTGTTGGAGGTGGTGGGCATGTTCCAGAAAGAGGTGGCCGAGCGCTGTGCAGCCCATCCAGGAGGTAAAGCATACGGTATCCTCAGTGTCCTCGTACAGGCGTATTACGACGTTGAATACCTCTTTACGGTCAAGGCCGGGGCATTCGCTCCGCCCCCGAAGGTATTGTCGGGCGTCATCCGTCTTACCCGGAAGCCGGAAGTGACACTGGACTGCGACGAAAAGCTATTTTGGCGCATCGTGAAAGCAGCTTTCAATCAACGGCGTAAAACCCTGCGGAATGCGCTTTCCGGCGTGGTCCAAAAAGAAAACATGGGCGATAATCCGCTCTTCGACTTACGCGCCGAACGGCTCACCGTTACCGACTTCATTACGTTAACCAACTACATTGCCCCACGAATATGACTAAAATTTCCACCCGATTGCTTATCGTCGACGACCTCCACCAGGTTTTTACCGAAAAGCTGGAGGTAAACAACATCGCGTTCGACTACCTGCCCACTATCGGCAGAGACGAAGCATTGCGTATCATCCCGCAATATACCGGCCTCGTAATCCGTTCAAAGTTCAAAGTTGATTCGGCATTCTTGGATGCGGCACCGCACCTTAACGTCATCGCCCGCGGCGGTGCGGGGATGGATAACATCGACGAGACGTATGCGCAACAAAAAGGCATCACCCTCCTCAACGCCCCCGAAGGGAACCGCGATGCCGTGGGAGAACACATGGTGGGCATGCTGCTGTCGCTGATGAACAACCTCCACCGTGGCAATGCCGAAATAAAAGAAGGCCTCTGGCAACGGGAAGCAAACCGCGGCCTTGAATTGGGCGGCCGCACAGTGGCCCTTATCGGCTACGGCAATAATGGAGGTGCCATGGCGCGTAAACTTTCCGGGTTCGGAGTCAAGGTGATCGCTTACGACAAGTACAAAACCGGGTTTAGCGACGCCTATGCTACTGAGGCAAGCATGGAAGAAATCGTGGAGAAAGCCGATGTGCTGAGCCTCCATATTCCGCTCACCTCGGTATCGCGCGGTATGGTTGATGAGGCATACCTCGCCCGCTTCCGCAAACCGATTTTCTTCTTGAATGGTGCCCGGGGCGAGATCGTGCACGTCCCCGCCATATTGAAGGCCCTCGACGAAGGCCGGGTGTTGGGAGCGGCATTTGATGTACTTCCTGTTGAGAAATTCCCGGCACTGGCCGAGCAACCCTGGTACGGACCGTTGATGGCACACAACAGGGTGATATGCAGCCCGCATGTGGCCGGATGGAGTGTGGAGAGTTACTTTAAACTTGCCGATGTCTTGGCTACCAAGGTCATTGATCATCTCCGCAATCACTAATCATTACAGCTCGCCGATTTTATATTGATGACCTTTACTTCGCAATACGATTAACCTTAAAAGATATTATGAGACCATCATGATTTATTCAACATACAAGGAGATTAATAAACGACTTCAGCCATCTTGAATGCCATCGAAATCAAACACAAATGAAAAATCTGATAGCTTCATCACCGTTAAAATTATATACAGATGAAAAAAATTAAATTACTGCTTTTAGTGTCTTTCATTGCTGCGGCTTCGTGTAAAAAAGACAAATCATCTCCTTTTGTCGGGTCTTGGGCCGGTGACTATTCCGGAAGTGACCAAGGGTCGTGGCAGATACAGGTTTCTGACAATGGCATCATGACAGGCTCGGGTAATTCGACACGTACCGGACAGGGGTTTACACTAACGGGCAACGTAAGTGATAATGGCGCATTTAAGGCAACCTCCGGAGTTGCTGGTACGGGAAGTGAGTTTACAGGAACGTTAACAAAAAATGGTAAAGCCAGCGGCACCTGGAAAAATACAGCCTTTACACCGCCACTGGAAGGGTCTTGGCAGGGCGACCGGAAATAGACCGGTGGACTATTCAGACGAACCCCACCAGCAACAATACGACGAACTGCAAGAGCAATGTACCATCCAGTAGCAGAAAATAGTAGTATTCATTCTTCTTGATCGGGGGCACTAAAATAAACAACAAGCATAGCACTGATGCGATGAACAACGCCAAACGGATGTCTAACGGGTAATTACTAAACCATACCCATCCCATCTGAACCGCCAACAATGTACTGGATAACACCAGTGCTTTCCGTTCACCAAATAATACCGGGATGGTTTTCAACCCGTAGTACCGGTCTTGGTAAATATCTCGGATATCAAACGGGATGGTAATGGCAACAACAAACAAGAATACCCAGGCCATCAATTGCCATACTTGGTACCATACAATGTGGAGGTCATCGTGGTACGCTTCCGCTACCGGGAGCAATACGCAGCTCATCACCCAGACCAAGCCAATGTAAAACAATTTCAGGCCTGTAATCTGCCGTAGCCCAGCCCGCCGCTGTCTGCCCGACACGTGCACAATCGGTAGGTTGTAAGCCACCCCCATGACACCCATCACCCCCAGCAACACAAACGACGGCTTGTGGAGGTGCAGGCCGAGTACCCATACCGCGACCAGCGCGATGCCGGTCCAAACCCAAAGCGACCGCTCATGCCTGAATACCCACCGCACACGCCGGAACGGTGACGTCTCAGGGTGCGGTGGCCTGGCCAAGATCATACTGAAATTATATAACGCCAAGGTAGCGCAACCCAAAATGGCTAACACGGTGTAATTTACCGGCAGCGAAAGCAGGTGGTACGTCATAGCTCCCTGCGCCACCGCACAACAGGCGATAAACACATTGCTGAAGAGCAACGTATCTAGAAATTTACGGTTGTAATTCGGCAGCACGCGCAGGAAATTCGCTTTTTTGCAAAAAGTATGTAAATTAGCCCTCCGAAAGACCAAGAAGGCCAATTTATTGTCCGGCAAAATAACATAAAAAAATTAAACTAAATATGGATTTACAAATCAAATCATTTGATGAATATCAACGCGTTTACCAACAAAGCGTAGAAAAACCTGAAGAATTCTGGGCGGGGGTTGCCAATCATTTCTATTGGCGGCGTAAATGGAATAATGTATTAAGCTGGAACTTCAAAGAGCCGGACATCAGGTGGTTTGAAGGAGCCAAACTCAACATCACCGAAAACTGCCTGGACCGGCACATCTATAAACTAGGAGACAAACCTGCGATCATTTGGGAGCCCAACGACCCCAGCGAAGCACACCGTGTGCTCACCTATAAACAACTGCTGGAAAAAGTAGAACAGTTTTCCAATGTGCTAAAAAACAATGGTGTGCGCAAGGGCGACCGGGTATGCATCTACCTGCCAATGGTTCCCGAGCTGGTTATCGCCATGCTGGCGTGTGCCCGTATAGGGGCCATACATTCCGTCGTATTCGGTGGTTTTTCAGCTCAATCGATTGCAGATCGTATCAACGACACCGGTTGTAAACTGGTTATCACGGCAGACGGCGGATTCCGCGGCACGAAAACGATCGAACTGAAATCCATTGTGGACGATGCATTGGTACAGTGTAAATCCATCGAGCGGGTCATCGTCCTGACCCGCACACGGACCCCGGTATCCATGATCAAGGGGCGCGACGTATGGTGGGAAGACGAAATCACGAAAGTGGAAACCCAAGGGAACCCGGCCTGCCCTGCCGAAGAGATGGACTCGGAAGACATGCTGTTTATCCTCTATACTTCAGGCTCCACCGGCAAGCCCAAAGGTGTGGTACATACGTGCGGGGGCTACATGGTTTATACCGGATATACATTTTCCAATGTATTCCAGTACCAACCCGATGAGGTTTATTTCTGCACGGCAGATATCGGTTGGATTACCGGGCACTCATACATCATTTATGGCCCTCTCTCGCAAGGGGCAACCTCACTGATGTTCGAAGGTATTCCCACATGGCCTGACGCCGGCCGCTTTTGGGATGTCGTAGATAAACACCAGGTGAATATCCTTTATACCGCACCTACTGCAATCCGCTCACTGATGGCCGCGGGCGACGAATACGTCGATGGAAAAGACCTCAGCAGTATCCGTAAGCTTGGCAGTGTAGGTGAACCGATCAATGAAGAAGCGTGGAATTGGTATAATGAAAAAATCGGGAAAGGGAAAGCACCCATAGTGGATACTTGGTGGCAGACAGAGAATGGTGGTATCCTCATCTCTCCCATTGCCGGTATCACACCTACCATCCCCAGCTTCGCCATGCTACCGTTACCGGGCGTACAACCCGTCATTGTTGATGAAAACGGGAACGAGCTGAAGGGTAACGACGTAAGTGGGAACCTCTGCATCAAGTTCCCATGGCCGGGTATGATCCGTACCACTTATGGCGATCACGAACGTTGCCGGCAGACCTATTTCTCTGCTTACGAAAACATGTACTTCACGGGTGATGGATGCCTACGCAACGAAGACGGCTACTACCGTATTACCGGGCGCGTGGACGACGTGCTCAATGTGTCGGGTCATCGCATCGGCACCGCAGAGCTGGAAAATGCCATTAACATGCACAGCGACGTGATTGAGTCGGCCATCGTCGGTTACCCACATCCGGTCAAAGGGCAGGGTATCTATGCATACGTTATCGCCTCGGGGCATCATGTTGACGAAAACCTTACCCGCCAAGACATCAACCAAACGGTGAGCCGTATTATTGGGGCCATTGCAAAGCCTGATAAAATCCAATTTGTGAGCGGCCTGCCGAAAACCCGGTCGGGAAAAATCATGCGGCGCATCCTCCGGAAAATCGCAGAGGGCGACACCTCCAATCTGGGCGACATCACCACCCTCTTAGACCCTGGGATAGTGGAAGAAATTAAAGAAGGTGCGGAGAAGTTAAGAGGGTAGTAAGCATAAAAACGAAACCCGGAGGAGCAAGGAGCCGTCCTCCGGGTTTCGTTTTCCAACGGGTTAGTTAATCCAGTGTAAACGAAAATTCATCGTAGTCGGCAGTACGCCAAGCCAAGTGTTGTGTAGCCGGAGACAGGGCAAATAACGGCGAAAATGTCTTGACTTTGACCGTTTTTCCATCGGGCATGAATTCAAGATAACGTAGCCAGCCATCACCACCGTTGCCATGCCAACCGCCACCCAGCGCTTGCGCGTTGAACACCATCTGGTGTACCGCTTTGCCACCGGCATTGGTGTCCGTTCGGAAGCCGATGTGGCCCAATATATCATTCGCCTTACCGATATGGCCACTCATTACCAATTGAATATTCTTCGAGGGCTTCACCAGTTTTTCCCATACAGCGGCACCATAATTCCCATCCGTTATCGGGTAACCCTCTGTTAAGATGTGTTCACTTGCCGAGTTGAGGTACGAGTGGGTAAGCAAAATGACTGTATGCGCGGCATACCGTTCTTGGTTGACGGTATTGAGCGCCCAGCGGAGTACCGTATCACGGGGTGCAAATTCAAGCACCATCACGAGAAACTGCCTGCCATGCGGCGACGTAAATTCGTACGTTGCGTTCGTCAGCGATGGGTAGCCGTCGTTGTCGATACCCACGTCTCGCAGCAGTTTTTGCGATTGCGGATTTTTATCTACCGGAAAATAATGGTTATAGTTTGTTCGGCGATACTCAACGTTTTTCACTCCATAATCATGGTTCCCCGTTGCGGCTACATAGGGAACTTTGCCATCCAACCGCCCGAATGCGCGCGCCACAGCCTCCCACTGCTTCTTGCCCGGTTGGTTAGCTTGCGTGCCATTCGGGTTCAGCCAGTCGTTATGCTCCACCAAATCGCCCGTGCAAAGCACCATCCCGATGTTCAACGGTTCAATTTGCTCACTTATCCAACCCGTCATCAATTCCAAAGCCCCCTGATTGCGTTCAAATTTCACGTAGCTCTGTGGGTCAGGTATCAGTACCAATGACCAGGAGTCGGGATTACTCAACTTCGGCGGCTCGTACTGCACCTCCTGTGCGTGGACGCCGATTGTCATAAAACCTACAAAACAGGTCAATAGAAAAAAGGATAAGCGATTTCTCTTCATTTCAGTGTTTTAAAAATTTACATCAGTAATAGACTTCCCTACAAACATAAAAATTTACGGTAAACATCGCGTCACCGTACCATTATCGATTTGTTATTGCTGCTGGTGGGGTGCCGGGCAAACGGCGAGTAAGTTCCCTAATTGCGTTGCGGTCCGGATTAAGTTATCTGTAGTACTGGCCAGCGCTTCATTCAACGGCATGGGACAATTGCCAATGGCAAACAACACATCGAAATATGCTGCCAGCTCACTGCTTATCTCAACGGGTATTTTTCCCGCGAGGCCAATCACCGGAAGCCCCAATCGCTTGGCCCGGCTTGCCACGCCATAAGGGCCTTTCCCCTGCAGTGTTTGGTCATCTATGCTACCTTCGCCCGTAATAACGATGTGGCTTTTTGACAACGATTCATCAAACCGGGTCAGGTCAAGGAAATAAGCAATTCCGTCGACTAATTCGGCCCCGGCCAGCCCCGCGAGTCCTGCACTCGCTCCACCCGCCACGCCCCCCGACCGGCAGGAAGAGACATCCACGCCGGTTGTCGCCCGGACTACTTCCGCATAATGTATCAAAACACCAGCCAGTTGCTCCACCTGGTCAGGAGAAGCGCCTTTCTGTGGCCCGAACACGTGCGCTGCCCCGGTTTCTCCGATTAGTGGATTTTCAACATCGCAGAGCACGGTCAACTCAACTTCCTGCAGCCGTCTATCCAATCCCGATAAGTCAATCGAACGCAGCGCAGCCAGTCCAACCGGCAACGCTGTTATCTCGTTTCCTTCCCCGTCTAAAAAGCGGGCACCAAGTGCGCGTAGCATTCCGCTGCCCCCATCAACCGTGGCCGATCCACCCATACCGACAACGACCTTCCGCACACCCTTATCCAATGCCGCTTTGATCAGTTGGCCTGTTCCGTAAGAGTTGGCTTGCAACGGGTCCAGTTCGTTTGGGGTGAGTAAATGCAACCCTGACGCATCGGCCATCTCGATGACGGCTATCTGCCCATCTGCAACCAGACCGAACACTGCTGTTATGCTCCGTCCCAGCGGGTCCACCACGGGCACAACCACCCGTTCCCCCTGCATACGTTCGATAATGAGGTCGCATGTGCCGTTGCCTCCGTCACCTATCGGGAAACACTCGGTGGTACAAGTCAGTTGGCTCGCCACCAACCCACGCTCAATGGCCACAGCTGCTGCAGCCGCGTCGACCGCATGTTTGAAAGCATTCGGTGCTATGAGGATATGCATGTTTACGGATTAACCACATTTATCGGGTTGCCTGCAAGGTAGGCCCCCAGGTTCTCATCAACGGTACCCATCAAACGGCTCCGTGCCTCATGTGTTGCCCATGCGATATGTGGCGTCACCAAGCAGTTTTTTGCACTGAAAAGCGGGCTACCGGCAGGAGGCGGCTCCACCGCCAGCACATCCACACCTGCCCCGGCTAATTTATCCGTGTTCAGCGCAGCAGCAAGATCGCTTTCATCCACCAGCGGCCCACGCGACGTATTGAGTAGGAATGCCGTGGCCTTCATCTTCGCCAAGGTGTTGGTATTTATCAATCCCTGTGTCTGAGGCGTCAGCGGGCAGTGCAGGCTTACCACATCCGACTGTTCCAGCAACTCGTCCAATCCGGCCCACCGGAAATTACTGCGGTGCGATTGGTCGGTTTCCGTCCGGCTGTGGCCGATGATCTGCATACCAAATGCTGTAGCGATATCGGCTACCTGCTTGCCGATGTCGCCCAAACCCACAATACCTATGGTCTTTCCCGCAAGCTCAATCAACGGATAGTCCCAAAAACTGAAATCAGGCGACCGCGACCATTTGCCGTCCGCCACACTGTCGCTGTGCCGCTGCACGTGGTGGCAAAGCTCCAGCAATAGAGCGAACGTCAGCTGCGCCACGGATTGTGTACTATACCCCGGCACATTGGTAACCACTATACCCCGCTGCTTGGCGTAGGCAATATCGATGATGTTATATCCAGTAGCCAGTACGCCGATATATTTTAGGTCGGGCAACTGCTCCATTACTTCGGCACCCAACGGCACCTTGTTGGTGAGTACCACTGCGGCTCCCGCAGCCCGCTCGGCAATTTCCGCCACTGCCGTCCGTTCATATATCGCTACGTCGCCATATTTCTGCAAGTATTCCCAGCTGAGGTCGCCCGGGTTCAGCGGGTACCCATCCAATACTGTTATTTTCATTGTTTAGTCGTAATTAATGATCTATTGTCAGTGAATATCCAATATTACAAAGAACCTCGCAATAAATCCCATTATTTTAACTTTAATGCAATTTTGTAGGCCAAATTTATATATTTTAGTGCCCTTTGAGGATTAAATGAACTTCGTCGATGTTGTTAGCTGTACTTGCCGGCCTTATTGTTTCCATCTTATACATCCCGCTCGGGAAGTACCTCAGGGGTAGGCTAGCCGTATTGGCGGCGCTATTGCCGATTGGTTTATTTGCTTATTTTGCGAGTTTTATACCCACTATCCAAGCGGGGCAGCACGTCCATTTCCACCATCCATGGGTTCCATCATTAGGCATCAATCTGGATTTCCACTTGGATGGCCTTTCCCTTTTGTTCAGCTTGCTGATCACGGGTATCGGGTCACTGGTATTCCTTTATACCGCATCGTATCTTAAAGGCCACCGGTACCTCGATAAGTTCTACGGGTACCTCTGCCTCTTCATGGCTTCCATGCTGGGTGTGGTATTGTCCGACAATGTGTTGCTCCTCTTCATCTTTTGGGAGCTCACCAGCATCAGTTCGTTCTTTCTTATCGGATTTAACAACGACGACGCTGCTTCCCGCAAGAGCTCCATTATCGCCTTATGCATCACCATGGGTGGTGGGTTCTTCCTGATGGTGGGATTGATCCTCATGGGCCACCTGTCTGGCAATTACTCCATACAGGAAATGATGAGTACCAATGAATACCTAAAGAGCCACGCCCTTTATGGGTTAATATTACTATTGGTTTTCATTGGCGCTTTTACCAAGTCGGCCCAGTTCCCTTTCCATTTCTGGTTGCCGGGGGCTATGAGAGCTCCCACTCCGGTGTCGGCATACCTGCATTCGGCCACCATGGTCAAGGCGGGTATTTACCTACTGGCAAGGCTGCAACCGGTATTGGGTGGTACCGATTATTGGATGTATCCGCTTATTGTCGTTGGTGGTATTACCATGGTTTATAGCGCTTTCCATTCCATTTTCCGGACAGATCTCAAATCCATCCTCGCCTATTCGACCATCGCTGCCTTAGGGATGCTGGTCTTCCTGATCGGTATAGGCACCGCCGAGTCGTTACTGGCGGCTTCGGTATTCATCTTGGTGCATGCCCTGTACAAAGCATCTCTCTTTTTAACTGCGGGCGTCATCGACCATGAAACCGGCACGCGAGACATCACGCAACTATCGGGCCTGCGCAAGGTATTGATGCCTGTCTCCATCGCCGGCATACTCGCCGCCCTATCGAGTGCGGGCCTACCATTCACTTTCGGCTTCATCGGCAAAGACCTCATATACGAGGCAACCCTGCATACTGCCGGAATCCTGACGGCGATACTTACCGGGTTGGCCGTTTTGACCAACATCTTGCTCCTTTGCGCGGGTTTCTTAGCCGGGATCAGGCCGTTCACCGGCAAGCTGCCCGACCGCTTCCACGGCATACACCTCCCCCACGGCCTCTTGTGGGGAGCCCCCCTACTATTGGCTGTATTGGGTGTTGTCTTTGGTTGTGCCCCTTTCCTCGTCGATGGCATCCTATTTAATCCGGCCGCGGAGGCCATGTATCAATCGGCAATCGATTCGCCCTTGAAAATATGGCATGGTTTCAACCTGGTATTGCTGTTGAGCGGGATTACCCTCGTAGTTGGCACCTTGCTATATGTAGTCCGTAAACCTTCCGCCGCAAGCCTGGCTGCAATAGAGCGTTACAACTACCTATCACCCAAACACATTATCGGTCAGCTGGCCCGGTATGCACGTAAAATATCCATCTATTATACTGGCACGTTGCACAATGGTTACTTACGGGTGTATCTGCTACGGATTATTATCACCACCGTATTATTGTTTGCCATCCGGCTTTTCATGGGTGGGCCGATACGCCTCTCCATCGACCATCTTTCGCCCATCAGTATTTATGAAGTGGTGGTGGCCGCTATCCTCATCGCTGCTGTTTACATCACGGTAACAGCATCTTCGCGTCTCACCGTCGTGGTCGCAACGAGCGTTCTCGGCTACTGTGTGTGTCTGTTATTTGTCTTTTACAGCGCACCGGATTTGGCCATGACCCAATTCAGCATCGACACCCTTACGGTGGTGCTGTTTGTGCTCGTACTTTTCCGCCTACCCCCGTTTCTCAATTTCGCCAATCGGCGGACAAGGATACGCGACGGTGTGGTGGCTTCCGCTTTCGGACTGATGATTGCGCTCGTTGCCATACAGGTTTTAAACCAACCCATCGACACCGAGGTGAGCCAATTCTATGGCGACAACGCATATACCCTTGCCAAGGGAAGGAACGTCGTAAATGTGATCCTGGTCGATTTCAGGGGCCTCGACACCATGTTTGAAATCGTGGTACTGAGCATTGCCGCAATCGGGGTGGTTAGTTTATTAAAATTAAGGTTAAAAGCGTCAGAGAAAGAATGATATGAAAAGTGCCATCCTGAAGACCGCATCGAGCTATCTGCTGCCTATTTTGCTGCTTTTTTCGATTTTTATTTTACTGCGCGGGCATTACCACCCGGGAGGTGGCTTTGTGGGCGGCCTCATCGCAGCCATTGCTTTCGTACTCCACAGTTTCACCCATGGCAGCGAAGCTACGCTCAAACTGCTCCACACCCATCCCAGCAGCTTCATCCCGATAGGCCTTGGTGTGGCAGCGCTCAGTATGTTTGTGCCTATGCTCGGTGGGCAACCCGTTATGACCAGCCTATGGTTTAACGAACCCTTCCCCGTAATCGGCCTGATAGGCTCGGCACTCTTTTTCGATTTGGGCGTATACCTGGTGGTCATCGGTGCGGTGCTCACCATATTGTTTACCATTGCCCAATATAGCGAGTAATCCATGGAACTGGTACTAATCATATTAATAGCTGTCTTGTATGCCGGGGGTGTTTTTCTGCTGCTCCGGCGAAGTATGGTAAAACTGCTCATCGGCATCACCCTTTTAGGCAACGGTGCCAACCTATTGATTTTCCTACTTGGCGGCATCACCAAAGGCAAGCCACCGGTAATCGATAGTGCTGCCAAATTATTTACCGATATCTATGCCGACCCCATCCCGCAAGCGCTGATATTAACGGCTATTGTGATCAGTTTCGGCATCCAATCTTTTGCAATCGTTTTGCTGAAACGGGTTTATGTATTGGTCAACTCAGACGATCTCGACGATTTGAACACTCCGGAAGAAGAAGATATATGATTGACAACACAATTGTTTTTCCCGTTATTGTCCACCTGTTTACGGCCATCCTATTACTTTTCTTTTGGCGTAAAACACTAGCCCACCGTATTATCAGCATCACGGGTAGCACCATTGGCATTGCAATTGCCATTAACCTGTTCGCAAAGGTGTGGGGCGGTGATATACTCACCATGGAAGCTGCCGGCTGGAAGTCGCCCTTCGGCATCACTTTCGTGGCCGATGTCTTCAGTAGCACCATGGTGTTGCTCACCTCGTTTTCGGGACTCGCCGTATCTGTCTTCTCTGCTATCGGCATTGCCCGTGGCCGTATTATATACGGCTATTTCCCGATGTTGCACTTCCTGCTGATGGGACTGAACGGTGCTTTCCTTACGGGCGATATTTTCAACCTGTATGTATACTTCGAGGTAATCATCATCGCATCGTTCGTGCTAATAACCCTTGGTGGCAGGAAGGCCCAGATTGAAGGTTCGGTAAAATATATGGCCATGAATATCCTGGCTTCTACGTTCTTCCTCACCGGTATCGGTATCCTCTATGGTATCACGGGCTCGCTCAACATGGCCGACCTCTCACTCAAGGTAGCCGCATTGGAAAACCGGACATTGGTAGACCTCACTGCGATTTTTTTCATCATCGGATTCGGTATCAAATCGGCAGTATTCCCACTGTATTTCTGGCTACCGTCGTCTTACCATACACCGCCATCGGCCGTTGCAGCCGTATTTGCTGGCCTGCTCACCAAAGTGGGAATTTACGCATTGTTCAGGATGTTTACGCTGATTTTTGTCCCCGACGAATTTACCCGTACCTTACTCATTGTCATTGCCGTCCTTACCATCCTTACAGGGACTTTCGGTGCTGTCATTAAAAACAATATCCGGCGGATGTTTTCTTACCTCATCGTATGCCACATCGGGTTCATGGTCGGGGGCTTAGGCATGTACTCCGAAGTAGCCCTTACCGGTGCGCTATTTTACCTATTCCACGACATCATGGTCAAAACCAACATATTTTTGATTGCTGGGCTCATCAGAAAGTTACGCGGCACGATGAACATGGACAAGCTCGGTGGCCTGTATGCCGAATACCCGTTGTTGTCGTTTGTTATTGCCATCGTGCTTTTTTCGTTGGTGGGCATCCCGCCGCTCTCGGGGTTCTGGCCTAAAATCTACTTGTTCGAAGCGGGTCTTATGGACAACCAATATGTATTGATAGCCGCCATCATTATCGGTAGCTTTGCAACATTATACGTCATCTCGATGATGTGGGCGAAGGTCTTCTGGAAAGACCAGCCTACGGTGGAGGGTGAGGAAGCGCTAACGGATGACTTCCGACCGCTGAGTAAATTTAAGAAATCGCTTCTAGTGGGGCCAATCGTCTTTTTGGCCGCTATCACGCTTTATATCGGGCTAGCAGCCGAAAATGTCACACAGGTAGCTAAGCATATCGCTGGTGAAATGAAAGACACGACACCCTATATCGAGGCTGTTTTGGGAACTAATGAAACACAGTAAACGGAACGACTATGGTTAGGCATTTTTTGATGAACCTCTTGCTCGCCTTTACTTGGGTCGCGCTGACGGGGGTATTGTATTATTCGAATTTCATTTTCGGGTTCGCCATCGGCTTTTTCCTCTTGTGGCTGATGAACCGGAACGAGGACGACCAGCGGTATTTCAACCGGGTTCCAAAAATCATCGGGTTTATCCTTTATTTCCTCTACGAGATGGTGAAAGCCAATATCCAGGTGGCATACGATGTGGTTACCCCGAAATTCTTTATGAAACCTGGCATCGTGAAGTACACCATGGAAGCCAAAACCGATTTCGAAATCAATATGCTATCCACGATGATTGCGTTGACACCCGGCACACTTGTCATCGATGTGAGCGACGACCGGAAAACGATATATATCCACGCGATGTACATGAAAAGCAAAGAACAATTTATCGAACAGATCCGGGAGCGAGTTGAACGGAAACTATTGGAGGTGATACGATGACATTGGATAGCTACATCGACTATGTGATCCTGCCAATATTGGCGATAGCGTTGCTACTGGTATTTGTGAGGCTTTTTAAGGGTCCTACCATCGTAGACCGCGTCATTGCGCTGGATCTGTTGATTACCATCGGTATCAGCGTAATCACGGCATATAGCATCAGCAGGGGCAAGTCCACATTTATCGATGTTGCCATGATCCTTGCACTCATCGCTTTTTTAAGTACCATTGCATTTTCCTATTACATTGAAAAAAGGGGGCGTAAATGATCGATATTATCCTTGCTGTGTTTTGCACCATCGGTGCCCTCGCCATTCTTATTGCAGCGATTGGCATCTTAAGGATGCCTGATTTCTACCTGCGGCTATCAGTCACGGTAAAGGCCGCTACATTGGGCGGGGGGCTGTTCCTGCTATGTGCGGCTTTTTATTTTCCTGAGGAAGTATCCGTTACCACGAAAGCGTTAGCAATCCTCTTCTTCCTTGTACTTACTGCACCCGTGGCTGCCCATCTTATTGCGCGCACAGCTTACTTGATTGATACGGAACAGTGGAAGGGCACCATCCAAGACGATCTTGTAGGCATGTATGACAAAGAAAACCATACGCTGCACAGCGAGATCCCACCACAAAACTTGTCCGGGGAGATGGAACCGGAATCCGGTCCCGATGAAAATAAACGTTAGAACACCAAGCAAACTGGTGAGCCCACGTCAATTCGGTGGCCGGTATCGCTGAGCAAACCCGTGTCGGAATCCCGTTTAAAGATCACCACCTCATCGGTTTGCTGGTTGGCCACGAGCAGGAATCGGCCGTCGGGCGAGAGCGCAAAGTTGCGGGGGCCGCGGCCCAGTACCGACTGGTTTGCAATTTTTTCCAATGTTCCCCTGTCACCGTCCACCCGGTAAATGGCGATCGTGTTCGCGTCGCCCCGGTTGGATGCATACAGGAATTTCCCGTCGGGCGATAACCTGATATCCGCCGCACCATCTGCACCTTTAAAACCTGCCTCATTCATCGGTATTTCCTGGATAGGCTCCCAGACGCCTTCTTGCTGTTGGAAAACCATGACCATCGCCGTCATCTCCTGTACCAAGTAGATAAACCGCCCGTCGCCCGAAAAAACGATATGGCGCGGGCCACCTCCTGGTGCTCCTTCGATAAACGGTTGCGCTGCGGCCGTGAGCGGGTGTTCGGCATCTTCCGGTCGGTAGTCGTAAATGTTGATCTTGTCCGTGCCCAAGTCTTGCACAAACAGCTGCGTACCTTCGGGGTTGAAAAATGCGGAATGCACATGTGGGGCCTGCTGGCGTTGCGGATTGGGACCGCTACCTTCGTGATGTACCTGTTGCACCAGCCCGCCCAAGCTACCGGCGGGACCCATGGGGAATACGCTGACGCTTCCGCCAGAATAATTGGAAACGATCACGTGGTTGTCCCCGTGGTCTGTAATCACATGACAGGGGTGGTCGCCCTTGGTAAGCTGCCGATTCAGGAAGGTGAGTGTTCCCCGTTGGTCGTCATACGCATAAGCACTCACCGCACCCCTCCCCTCACCATTCTCATTAACGGCATACATGTATTTCCGATCTGCACTGAATGCCAGAAATGAGGGATTTTCCGCGGAAATGCTACTGATACGCTTCGCTTCACCACTTGTTACATCGAATTGATATACATAGATCCCTTCGCTTTTCCCACCATGGGTGTAGGTACCGATAAGGAGATGGACGTATTGTGGTTGGGCTAACATCATCAGCGGGCATACTATTAAAAATGAACAGACTAGCAGTAACTTCATGCGTTGATTATCATTAACTGCCAATATTAACAAAAATCCATTTATATCCACGTTCTTTTTTACTTTTGCTTCCTATGTCGCTTTTACACGATTTTTATTCAGTTGGTGCATTCACCGTAGACGGGCAGAAGGTGTCGGCATCGATTGCCATCAATGGTAACCATCCGGTGTTCAATGGCCATTTCCCTGGCAATCCGGTAACGCCGGGCGTATGCATGATGCAAATCATCAAAGAATTAGCAGAAAAATGGGCTGCATGTCCGTTGATGCTCAAAAACGCACGGAACGTCAAATTCATGGCAATCATAAATCCGCTCCTGAATCCAAACATTCGGGTAGAATTGGATGTTGAAGAAGAAGACGAGTTGCTCTCGATCAGGAGTACCACATCGTTTGAAGACACACTGGCCCTCAAGTTCAGCGGTGTTTTCCAAAAGGTTTAAGCTATGAGAAAGTTATTTGCCCTTGCAGTTGCCCTGATGTATACCGCGCTGGTGCATGCCCAGGATTTGGATGACCTCAGGCTGCTTTATCGGGATGCCACCAAGTCGGAAGAACAAGCCCAGGCGTTCTACGAGCCCTTGGCGGGCGTAACAAGAAGCGATAAGCCGATACTCGTGGCATATAAAGGCGCCGGCTTGATGCTGCTGGCGCGGTACGAAAAACTTGCAGCACGCGGGCCGAAGGTGAAAGAGGCAGTTCCATGGATAGAGCAGGCCATTGCGGACGAGCCGCAAAATGCCGAAATCAGGCTTATCCGGCTCAGCATACAGGAGCACCTACCGAAATTCCTGAAGTACAACCAAAACATCGAAACCGACCGGGATTTCATCCAAAATGCATTGCCTTCGGTGGAAGACGCCGGTTTGAAGGCCATGATCAATGGTTATTTCGATTCGTTTTCAACCCCCTGAAGAGTTAACCTAAATGACCGATACCGAGGTACTGGCTCCCATCAACGCTTGTGTAATTATCCCTACCTATAATAATGCTAAGACGCTGCCCCGTGTAGTAGATGGCGTACTGCGCTATACATCACGGATCATTGTGGTCAACGATGGCTCAACCGATGCCACATCCCGGATTTTAGCAACATATACCGGCCTTTCCATTATCAACCTGCCTCACAACAGGGGCAAAGGCTATGCCCTGCGCATTGGTTTCAGCCAAGCCCGTGCCCTTGGTTTTGACTGCGCCATTACCATTGACTCGGATGGCCAGCATTTCCCCGAAGATATCCCCAAGTTTGTCCATGACATCGAAACAAACGGCACAGCTCTCCTCATCGGTGACCGCAACATGGAACAGGAAGGCATTCCCGGCAAAAGTAGCTTCGGCAACCGGTTTTCCAATTTCTGGTTCCGGTTCGAAACGGGTATCTCGCTCTCCGACACCCAATCGGGCTTCCGTTTATACCCCCTGCAACAACTACAAGCTATCCGCTTTTACACTACCAAGTTCGAATTTGAAGTGGAGGTCATCGTCAAGGCTGCCTGGCGGGGTATCGCAGTGCGCAACGTACCTATCCGGGTGCTGTACGACCCCGCCGAGCGGGTGTCCCATTTCCGGCCTTTCCGCGATTTTACACGCATCAGCATCCTCAACACGTGGCTGGTATTGGTTACCCTGCTCTACATTCGGCCGCGAGATTACTTCCGGACCTTCAGGGAGAAGGGATTCCGTCGCTTTTTTCTCGAAGACCTGCTCCAGAGCGACGACAAACCGTCGAAAAAAGCATCGTCCGTAGCCCTAGGCGTGTGGGTCGGCCTATCGCCCTTTTGGGGCTTCCAAACGGTAATCGTATTATTCCTTGCCGTAATACTACGCCTCAATAAACTCATCGCTTTTGCCTTTTCGAATATCAGCATACCCCCGCTTATCCCCTTCATCATCTATGGGTGTTTCCAAATCGGCGCTGCATTGCTGGGTGTTGCCTCGACTGATGTTTTCCACTGGCAAGATGTGGATACCTACCGCCCGTTTATCCAGCAACACCTCACGGAATACCTGTTGGGCAGCTTGGTGCTTGCCACGGCCAGTGCCGGAGTTTTTGGTCTAGCAAGCTATTTTCTACTAACTCGGCGAGACCACCGTACTACCCAGTAATCCCGGTAATTATTCGTCCATCCTTCGAGAATCCCTTAGGCCTTCATTCATATTAGTATAGATTATACCATGTATTGATAGAGGGTTGACAGAGGGTCAACATAGATTTATACACTGTTAACCCCCTATGAATATATTGTTAAAACACTATTTATACTTAATTAACCTGGTATCAAATATAACGTAGACTCGAACGAGGCCCGGCCGGCAGTCGATTGATATACGCATTTATGAGCACGTTGGGTTGCAATAAATCTCCTACCTTTGCCACGACAGATTACTTACGCATTGGCATCTTTTTTTTATTCCATATACCACTACCTGAAGAAGCACCGCACCGTGTTCTTCATCACCGTGCCTTTGGTGTTCGTACTGCTTGCCTATTGGGCCAGCCGCGTCCGGTTTGAAGAAGATATCACCAAGCTCATCCCTAGCAGTGACAGCAGCGCTACGGTTACCACCATACTGCGGTCGGCCAATTTCGCCGATAAGACTGTCATCAATATCACTGCGTCTGATCCGGCGGATGTGGACGCGATTAAAGCCTATGCAGATAGCTTCGCCACAGCCATCGGCACGGCCGCTTCTCCCTATATTGAGCGATTACAAGTGCGGTTGGAAGACGACCAGCTTACCGATCTCATGGCCCTCGTAGAAGATAACCTGCCGCTCTTTCTAGACGACGGTGACTACGCGCGTATCGACTCGCTGCTTCACCCCGATTCGGTGGCAGCCATTGTAGACCATACTTACCGGGCCATCATGGCCCCGCAAAGCTTCATCACTGCTCCCGCGCTTCGGCAGGATCCGCTGGGGCTCATCTTTATGGGGCTCCGCAAATTCCAGCGGCTGCAATCGGGCGAGGGTATTGTGCTCGACGACGGCTACCTCATCACACAGGGAGGCAGCAACCTGCTCGCCTTCATCACCACTGCCGCCGGCGCCAGCGAAACAGCCCGTAACACCGAATTTATCCGTATCCTCGACGGGACCATCGACAGCCTGAACACCATATTCGCCGGCCGCGCCACCGCGGAGTACTTCGGTGCTACGGCCATGGCCGTAGCCAATGCCCAGCAAATCAAGCACGATATCCGCAATACGCTGTCTATTGCACTGGTAGCGCTGGTAGCACTATTCATCTACTTCTACCGGCGGGTCACCATCCCGCTGATTATCATCCTTCCCGCCGCTTTCGGTAGCCTGCTGGGCATCGCCGTACTCTACTGGCTCAAAGGCACCATCTCGGCCATATCCATCGGCATCGGTTCAGTGCTTTTGGGCCTTACACTCGACTATTCCCTCCATATCCTCACCCATTACCGCGGTACCGGTGATATAAAACGACTATTTGAAAGCACCACCAAGCCATTACTGATGTGTGCGATTTTCACTGCCGTCGATTTCCTGTGTTTACTCTTCCTCCGCTCCGACGTATTGAAAGACCTTGGCGTTTTTGCTGCCGTGAGCGTACTGGGAGCGGCACTTTTCTCATTGATGTTCATTCCGCAGGTGTACTCACCGCGGCGGGAGGTAACCCTACGGCAAAACACATTCATTGATGCCGTTGCGCGGTACGACTTCAGCCGCAACCCATGGGTGCTCGGTGTCGGTGCCTTACTCACGGTGGTGAGCCTCTTCACCTTCCGGCAGGTGGGTTTCAATGACGACCTTTCCACGTTAAACTATCAACCCACCGCCCTCAAGCAGGCCGAACAGCGGCTCGATTCGCTAACGCGATATGCAGCGAAGTCTGTCTATCTTGTAGCTTACGGCAACACCTCAGAAGATGCCTTGGCGCGCAACGCGGACCTGTTCCAGCAGTTGGAGCGGCTCGAAAAAGATGGTACCATCCTCAGCTTCCAGTCGGTTGGCGGCATGGCCGCCGCCCCGGAGCAGCAACAGGAAAAGATCGAGCGGTGGAACCGGTTTTGGTCGACTGACCGCAAGAACCAGCTCGTACAGCAGCTGGAAAACGAGGGTGTCCGCGTGGGCTTCAAAAGCACCCTCTTCCAACCCTTTTTCGAAACGTTGGAACAGCCTTTCGCGCCAATGGATGAGGCGGACCGCCAGCTGCTCGACACACTATTCCTCGCCGAGTTCATCAGCCATGGCCCACAGCTCACCACGGTGACCTCCATCGTGAAGGTAGCCGACGGGCAGGCACAGCAGCTCGCCCGCTCCTTTACCGACGATAGGCTCGGTATTCTGGCAATCGACCGCAAGCATGTGCAGGAGAAGCTCCTGAGCAACCTCGAGGCCGACTTCAACAACCTTTTCTTCATTGCCTCTGTCGCCATGTTCGTCGTTACCTTCCTGTTCTTCGGAAGCTTAGAGCTTACACTGGTGACCAATGTGCCTATTTTTCTGGGTTGGCTGGTGACACTGGGCTTGATGGGTTTGCTGGGAGTCGATTTCAATGCATTCAACATCATCATCACCACATTGATCTTTGGGTTAGGGGTAGATTATTCCATCTTCGTCACTAAGGGCCTGCTCGAACAATACACCTATGGTCATGACGATATGCCCGCTTATAAATCGGGGGTGGTCATGTCGGCCTTAGCTACCATCCTTTGCTTCGGCATCCTGATCTTCGCCAAGCACCCCGCCATCCGCTCCATCTCCATCATTCCCCTTATTGGTCTGTTGGTAGTGGTGCTCATGTCGTTCTCCATACAACCTTACCTGTTCCGCCTGTTCATCAGCGGGCCGCAGGCCCGGGGCAACACCCCGTGGCGGCTGGTCAACTTCATCCTCACGGGCCTCACCTTCGGCTATTTCTTCTTGGGCGGCATGGCTGTCAGCATCTTAGGGCGCCTGCTCATCGCTATCGTCCCGGTCGGCAAGAAGAAGAAGTTCCGGGTGTTCCACCGGGCACTGCAACTGTTTTTCCATAACCTCATGTACCGCACACCCGGCATCCGCATGGAAATCATCGGCCGGGATGCCACCACCTACCGGTCGCCCGCCATCATCATTGCCAACCACACCTCTATCCTGGATACACCTACCATGGGGCTGCTTCATCCCATGCAGGTATTTATGATGAACGACCGCCAGCTGAATTCACCTTTCTTCGGCCGTGCCATGCGCATGGTCGGTGCCCACCCGGCGTCGGGGAACCGCCCGGAGGACCTCGAGAGGCTACGCAAGAAAATCAAACAGGGTTATTCCGTCATCGTGTTTCCCGAAGGCACACGGTCGCGCACTACTGCCATCCAGCGCTTCCACAAAGGAGCGTTCTACCTCGCTGAGCAGCTACGGGTCGACATCCAGCCCGTATTGATCCACGGCAACGCCCATGCATTGCCCAAGAACGACAATATGCTCAAACCGGGGCCAATCACGATGAAGTTCCTGCAAAGAATAAAGCCCGACGATATCGCCTTCGGCACCACGTACACCGAGCGTACCAAGCAGATTTCCGCTTACTTCAGGCAGGAGTTCCGGGTGCTGCGCAACGAACGGGAGCCGGCGGGGTATTTCAGGAAGAAGCTGCTACTCAACTACGTGTACAAGCCGAAAGCCATCCAGCGGGAGGTAAAGGCCGTTTTCCGCCAGCGAAAAGACCATTATCATCAATTATTACGATTATTGCCACTCAAAGGTAATTTCCTGCACCTTGGGTGCGGTTACGGCGTATTGGATTTCCTGCTGGTGTATGACAGCGCCTTGCGGCACGTTACGGGCTGGGACGCCGATGCTGAACGTGTAGCTGTGGCTCAACATACGTTTACGGTAAATCGCTATCCGCTGCAATTTGTCAATGAGCTTCCCGGCTACGAAGGGCACAACGTGCTGATTGTATCTGCACAGGCTCCGGCCGATTGGCATACCGCGCAGCACCTCCCCGAGTGGGTGGTATTGGAAGATGCGCCCGCCGATGTGCCGGCCCTGCTGGCCGCACAAGGGTACACGCTGAGGCTGGAGGTAGCGGTAGCGGCATTGGCGGTATATCGGAAATCCGGGCGGTAGCGCTCGTAGTGCTTTGAAGTACACCTGAAATTATGTATCATTGCGTAAAATCAAAGGGTGAAATTGGTATGAGCGATATTCAATTATTGACAGAAATTAGCTCCTTACCTGCCAACCTGAGACAGGAAGTTTTCGATTTTGTTGCTTTTCTGAAACATAAGAAGCAACAAAAAACCACGGTGAAAAAGCGTCAGTTTGGTTATGCAAAAGGCTATTTCGAAATGACAGACGACTTTGATAAACCTATCATCATCGGGACCCTTTCGACCGAATAATTATCGCCCAAGCGTTAACCGAAAACCTTACTATTGTCTCGAAAGACGAAAATTTCCCGAAGTATACAGACAATTTACTTTGGTAATTGAGGAACTTTAGTGGAGACGAGAGAAAATGAAACTTGCGAAAAAAACGAACTTTGACTAAGTTTGGTTCGCGAATAAGGAGATAACAGCGATACGATTTCATGAGTGACGAGATGACCCCCCTACCCCGCGACGGCGAGGGTAACGAGACAACAGATCAACAACAGGGCAGCAGCCACACCATACCTTTATCGGGATTATATGAAAACTGGTTCTTGGATTACGCATCATACGTTATCCTTGATAGGGCCGTGCCACATATCAACGATGGGTTCAAACCTGTGCAGCGGCGTATCCTGCATTCACTCAAGGAGATGGACGATGGACGTTTCAACAAGGCAGCCAATGTCATCGGCAACACCATGAAGTATCACCCCCACGGGGATGCTTCGATCGGCGACGCCATGGTCCAGATCGGTCAAAAAGACCTGCTTATCGACTGCCAGGGCAACTGGGGTGACCCCATCACAGGCGATTCGGCGGCCGCACCGCGCTACATCGAAGGGCGTCTCTCTAAATTTGCTAACGATGTGGTCTTCAATCCCGATACCACCGAATGGCAGCTCAGCTACGACGGCCGTAACCGCGAGCCCGTAACGCTACCTGTCAAGTTCCCGCTGTTACTGGCTCAGGGTGCCGAAGGTATCGCCGTAGGATTGGCAACCAAGATCATGCCCCACAACTTCATCGAACTGATCGATGCTTCCATCGATGTGCTGCGCGGCGGGCGGCCCAACCTGCTCCCCGATTTCCCTACGGGTGGCCTGGCCGATTGCTCGGCGTACAACGAGGGGCAGCGCGGCGGCAAAATCCGCGTCCGCGCAAAAATTGAAGAGCGCGATAAAAAGACACTTGCCATTACCGAAATTCCATACGGAACCACTACGGGTGCACTTATCGACAGCATCGTCGCAGCAAACGACAAAGGCAAGATAAAAATCAAGAAAATCGAGGATAATACCGCGCAGCATGTGGAGATCATTGTCCATCTGGCTCCGGGTATTTCTCCCGATATGACCATCGACGCACTGTATGCATTCACTTCATGTGAAGTGTCCATATCGCCTAATACATGTGTCATTAAGGACGATAAACCACACTTTTTGAGTGTGAATGATATCCTTATCGCCAATACCAAGCAAACCAAGGGTCTCCTTAAGCAGGAACTCGAAATCCGTCTCAGGGAGCTACAGGAAAAGATATTTTTCAGTAGCCTGCTCAAGATCTTCATCCAGGAGGGGATGTACAAGCACCCGGAATACGAGCATTCTGGCGACTTTGATACCGTGGTGCAGGTGCTTACTAAATTATTCACGCCGTTTTTTGACCAACTTTACCGCGAGATACTGCCTGAGGACTACCGCAAGCTCATTGACAAGCCGATGAGCAGCATCACCCGCTTTGATGTAAAAAAAGCAGACGAGCAGCTGGCAGCCCTGGAAGAAGAAATCAAAAAGGTACGACACAACCTCCGTCACCTCACGGATTACGCCATCGCGTGGTTTGAGCGTCTAAAAAAGCAATACGGCAAAGGCCGTGAACGGAGAACCGAACTCCGTGCATTCGACCGGGTAGAGGCCGCGCAGGTCGCGCTCGCCAACGTAAAGCTATATGTCAATCGCATAGATGGGTTCGTGGGAACAGGCCTCCGAAAAGACGAATATGTAGGCGATTGCTCCGACCTTGATGATGTTATCGTCTTCCGCAATGATGGTAAGTTCCTCGTCACTAAAGTTCAAGACAAGGTATTCGTAGGCAAAGATGTCATCCACGTGGCTGTGTTTAAAAAGGGTGACGACCGTACCGTTTATAACATGGTATACCGCGACGGGAAGACCGGCACTTCTTACGTGAAGCGCTTTTCGGTATTGGGTGTGACGCGCGATAGGGAATACGACCTGACTAAGGGCGAAAAAGGATCGCGCGTGCTTTACTTCACGGCCAACCCCAACGGTGAAGCGGAGGTGGTAGGTGTGCAGCTCAAACCGCAGTCGAAACTCCGCAAGCTGCAGTTCGACATCGATTTTGCGGATATTGCCATCAAGGGCCGAAGCTCACAGGGTAACATCGTTACCAAATATCCAATCAAGAAAATCACGCTGAAAAGCAAGGGCATATCTACCCTGGCCGGGCGCAAGGTATGGTTTGATGATGTACTCAAGCGGCTCAATGCCGACGGCCGTGGCCAGTATCTAGGCGAGTTCGACGGTGATGACAAGATCCTCACGGTGATGGCCGACGGCACCTACGAGCTCACCAGCTTCGACCTGAGTAACCACTTTGACGACAAGCTGCTCCGCATCGAGCAGTACAACCCCCAACGCGTATATAGCGTGGTGCACCGCGATGGGAAGTCGGGCATCTATTACGTGAAGCGCTTCGTGTTCGACGACCTCCCCATCGGCAAGCGTACGTCAATTATCAATGATGAACCCGGGTCTAAACTCATCCTCATCACCAATGCCACCACCCCCGTTGTAGAAGTTACTATACTAAAAGGCAAGTCGCGCACACCTGAGACCGTGGAACAGAGCCTTCTGGACATCATCGACGTGAAAGGGATGAAAGCACAGGGTAACCGGTTGAGTTCGCACGATGTAACCAGGGTGACGCTACTCACCGCGGAGGAGCAGGCGACGGAAACGACCGCAGAGACCACTCCACCGGATGTAACGCCTCCCGTAGACGAACCCGAAGAGACACCCGAAACACCGGCAGCCGACGAAAAACCGGTTGAAAGAAAAACGCCGGAAAACGAACCGGAAGCATCCAAACCAAAGCCCAAGGTGGATTTTGAAATCACTAACCCCGATGATATCCGTGTGGACGATAACGGGCAGATGGGATTGTTTTAATAACTAGTTTATTATTTATTTTTTTCTAAAATTTCACTATCTCCACAGACGGCGTGCTCGTTATCTCCGAATTTGCTGGTGCCTCCGTGGAACTACCCCACGCCATCCGCACCAACCCGTATGATGGCCAGAGCCTCAAAGACGGCCTGCAAAATGCTTTGGTGCTGGATGTCACCGAAAAGGAGACTCCGCATGCAGCGGCTGTTTGAAACGGTAAACCATTACGACGTGCAACGCTGGGGCAGGGACTTTCTTGAAGGGTTGAAAAAAGCGACGGCACACCGCGGTGCTAACGAGCTGGCAACGAACGAATGAAATCACGATCTTCTTGCGTGATGCCGTTTCCATCGGTAACATTCCAGACAATGTATTGCAAATCGTGTTTCAACGACTGAAATTCCTCGTTTCCGAGGTGCTCGAAGTTAATCCGCTTGCCTTTCAGTAGTTGGATCAGTTCCACAACAGGTGATGCATCCGACACGGGGCCAAAGGCATAACGGCTGTTACTGGAAGACCCGCTTTTGTGCTGATTGATGCAATAGAGATATATCAACGTCCTGCAGGTTTCACCCCCGGCCAGACTGATTTCGGTTTCCTGAATGAGCAGGCCGTTTTGGTCCTGCTCATCCATCGCACGAAAGGTGAGCCCCGCTGGGAGCACCAATAGCGTGTCCTTCTCCAAGTGGTTCACCAGTTCCAGCTGCACCAGCACAAATGCACCACTGCCTAAAGACCGGCAATAATCCTTTCCCGGCACAAGAAACAGGTCGCCTTTCAGTCCGCCTTTTATTTCGATTTTTTCCGGAAAGGCAAAAGGCCTGCCCGTAAGTTCGCCCTCCGTTTCGCCCATGCCCGGAATATTTCCGGGTTCATAGTTCGTGCCTACTTCTTTTCCGTCGGAATCGCTCTTATCCGGATCGGCTGAGTCATCTTTGCTGCAGCTACTGAACGCCAGTGCCGTTGCAGCCATAAAAATAAGCAGCTGTTTGATATATGGTTTCATTTTTCCTTATTTTTCTATACTGGTTAATTCCGTGGTGCTGATCCCTGCCGCGCTCACCTCGGTGGTCCTGATGGTGCCAAGCCCTAATGCGATCCATGTGGTTACGTCAGATTCGAATTTATTGACGATGGTCTGCGGCCCTGCATTCGAAATTTTGTCGGTGATAACCATTTTGTTGTGCGAAGCACTATGGAATCGCAACCGCAGGCAGTCAAACTCACCCAGGCCAATCTTAATGCGCTCGGTCGTGTCCACGGTGATGGCCGACCGCTCAACCTCATAGTCCTGAGTTATTTTGCTGTAATCATCTTCACCCACGCCGTGCCATTCGGCCACAATACCGGCGCTCGAAATAAGCTGATCTACCGGGTCGTGATGACGGATAACCGTGGGGATGGGCCGTTCGTTGTGGGTAAAAGATACGTTGAATTGTGTTTTCATTTGTTCCAGTACATCATAATAGATTGCCGGCATGTTGGCGCCCAACGAGACGCTCTCTTCGGCATTGAACCGTCCATTATTATAGATGAAGATATTCCCGTCAAAAGCCAGTCGGGCTGAGCAGACCTTGTAACCTGCCGAATCTTTTACGTCGGTTACCTCCCACAGGTAGGTCGATCCCAATCCATCTCCTTCCGTAATCGTGTAGGTAAGTTTCATGCCTTTTTGGCTCGCCATGTAGCCCATCATTTCGTCGACCGGAAGCTGCTCATCGGGCTTGGCCGGGTCCTTTTGGCAACCTTGCAGGGCCAATACGGCAGCAATAAATAGCAAAGGCCCTGTGCGCCTATTTCTATTTTTTTTCATAATATTGATGTGTTATTCGTGAAATTCCAACGACACCGTATTGTCATAGCCCCAACGGCTCTCCGGCTCAAAGCCGAAAGTCAACACTTCCTCAAAAATGCCTTCGGTTTCGAGATTCCGTAAGCGCAGCAGGTAATCGCCCATCTCATCGTGGTAAACCGCTATCGCTTTATAGCGCCCAATCGGAATCTCTTTGATTTCTACCGGGTCTTGCCACTTTACATCGCCATACGGGATGGTCAGCATTTCGCCGATGGTACCGTCAATCAGCGGGCCGTCGGGCTCGATAATCACCACGATGTTTTTGTTATCGGGAATTATGCTGCCTACCGCAGGACCGATGCGGATGCTCCCACCGTAATAGAAGAACTCATCTTCGGGTTTCTTACCGGTGAGTTTCCAGGTGAAGCTGCGCTCAGCTCCTTCCTCGTTAAAGCTGTCCGTTTTGTCGGGGTGAAGGTCCATCGTATACGTCTTCCCATGGTATTCTCTAGTTATGGTAGCATACGCCTTCCAGATGCCATAGGCGCCCGTTGGCATCTTAATGCTGTAGGTGCCGTCATCGCCAGTGGTTGCATTGATATAGGATGCATACAGCATCGTGTTATCCAGTAGTATTTTAGCGCCAGCAATTGGGTTGCCTTGGGAATCGGTCACCTTTCCGGTTGCATGGCCCTGCTTCGGCTTGCCCGCTTCCGGCGTTGGCTGCTCGTTCTTGCTGCAACCGGCCAGGCTTAAGAAAAGCACCCAAAGGCAAGTGACCGCTCCGCATGTTGCAAAAGATAAATGTGTCGTTTTCATCAGTTGATCATTTCTTTACAAACTCCACCCTTCGGTTATTGGCCTTCCCTTCTGCATTTTCGTTGGTGTCTATCGGTTGGGTCGCACCAAACCCTTTGGTAGTGAGCCGAGCATCGTGAATGCCCATTTCAACCAATTTGGCCTTAACGGCATCTGCCCGCGCCTGCGAGAGTTTCAAGTTACCATCGGCTGTGCCATCACTGTCGGTGTGGCCAGCAATTTCAAACTGCAGGTCGGGGTGGTCATTCATCAACTTCACCACCTCATTCAGTGCTCCGGCAGATTGGGGCTTGAAGGTTGATTTGTTGACATCGAACAAAATGCCATGCGTTATAAATTTTCCATCGGTCACCACTTTATTATATTTATCGTCGCCCCCGGCCGCCAACCGGACATTCCTGATTTTGAAGCCGTAGTTGCCGTCGGTCTGGAAAGCCAGTTTGGCTGCGCCTACCGGAAAATTATTCGTCGCGGCAACCCGAGCGCCACCGATATAAGCTTTGGCGATATTCTTACGCACATACAGCGCAATATGATGCCATGCGCCAATGGTGTTGAGTGCTTGCTTCACGCCATCGTTTACTACGGTAGACCCCGCACTGTTATCGCCCAGGGTTATCCGTTCATTGGAGTGCAGCAGGAATTGGGAAAGGCCATAGCCATCGTAATTCCCGTCGTCCGCCCCGTAAAACCGAATCCGGAAATCATTGACGCTTGCAAAGTAATCCGATCGCGGGTTTTCATACATCATATCAAACTCCAGGGTAAACTGCTCCGGCAGGTAGTTGTCGCTATCCATTAGCGGTGCCACCGTTACATATCCGCCCGCGTTGAAGTGAAGGAACTTTTCGCCCTCATAAGTCTGGATTTCAGCATTGCCCCTTTTTATAATAAATCGGGCAGGCAGTTCAGCGTCAGGTTCTTTGCTCAGGTCAGGTTCGAAAATAATTTTATCGCCGGGCACAAAGTCGTAGCTTTTGTAGTCTGTATGGGCACCGAGGCTCGCCACATCATCGCCATCCCCCGATTCCGTTGCGTTTTTTCCGCCACCGCCTTTTTTTTCAGCCCCCACTATTTCCTCCTTCGCCTTATCCATCACCTTATCGGTGGCATCGCCCGTTTCGCGCACTACCCTATTCTCCGCGCGGTTTTTGACTTCTTGCTTGATGCGTTTCAACAGCTGTCCGTGTGCGGCAGGTGCAACCATCAAATAGCCGCACACACTCATTAACATCACAATTGTCTTCATGGTATTCTTTTATTTTATAACTATGGTTCCATTTGCTCCACCAAAGGTCAGGCAAGCGCATGGCCTGTACAATCCTGAAAACGGGGATTTTAAATTCTCCCCCAAAAAGGGGATTTTTGCAGGAAGGCTTGCCGCACCTCAATTTTTTACCCACTTTTGGATGGTATAAATCGTCCGCATGCAAAATTTATCGGCTTATTTTTCGTTTGCTCCCCGGCAATGGCGGGCACTGCTGCTCGTAGCGGTGTTTTCATTTACCTTACATGTAGCGAGGCCACAAAATCCCATGCTTGATAGTTTACGAAACGAGCAAAAAAGAGATCCGGCAAATGATACGCTCCGGATGCAGGCGTATATCCAATATGCGCTGTACCATTATGCGCAATCGCAGGTCGATAGCGCCACGTCATTTATTGAAAAAGCACACCAGCTGGCAACACAGCTCCATCATGCCAGTGGCCTGGCAGATTACCATCACTTCATGGCCGTATCGGCCAAGCAACGCCAACAGCTCGACACGGCCATGCACCACGCCCGCGAAGAACTCCGCTGGGCATTGGAAGCTGCCGACGAGACCAAGCTGGCGTATGCCTACAATGACGTGGGCAATATGCACATCTATTTCGGCAATGGCGATTCGGCCACAATTAACCTACTCCGTGGCCTTCCCGTGGCCGAAAAAACCAACAACCGCCGGCTGGCTGCTAATATTTCGTTCAACCTGAGCGCCGCCTATAACATGATCGAAAATCATACGGCATCGCGGGATTACGCCAGAAAATCACATCAGATAGCCAGCAGTATCAACGACTCCACGTATATGTTCCACAGCCTGTATAATTGGGCTACACAGGAATCGAAACTGGGCCACGCGGATAGTGCACTGACCATGTTTGACCAGTGTGCTTCATTAGCCAAGCAATTGGGTAATGAAGCATTTCTTGCCGATGTCTACAATAACATCGGCGAAATCCTATACGACCAAAAACGATTCTCCGCATCGCTCCAGCAATACGAAAAAATGGCGGGGATAGTCCGCCAGCTGGATGATCCCCAATTTGATTTATACCTACGCATGAATAGGGGAAATACGCTTGCGGCATTGCAACGATATCAACAGGCCGACGAAGATTTAGCCGAGGCCCAGCGCATTGGCGAAGAATTGAACGCTAATTTTGAGCTGGGTCAGGTATTCCTGTTCCGCTCGGAACTGTTTGAAAAAAACGGCGATTTCCAAAAGGCACTCCATTATTTTAAAAAAGCAGATTCGTTGAAGTCAATGATAGCCAGTGAGCAATCATTGAAAGAAATCCAGCGACTGGAAATGCAATACCAAACCGCAGCAAAAGACAAAACCCTAGCCGAGCAAAAAGCCGCGCTGGCGATTCGGCAAGCAGCGCTACGGAAAAAAGATACAATCAATACCGCGCTTATTATGGGCTGCCTGTTATTGACAGGCCTTGTTTTGCTCGTGTATAAAAATGTGCGCAACCGCCGAAAGCTATATGCCAAAGAACAAGAATTAAATCTCCAGAAAATCAATGAATTGGAAAGGGAACGTCAGCTTGTTGCTGCCCAATCGCTGATGAAAGGACAGGAAGAAGAACGCAGCCGGCTGGCCAAAGATCTGCACGACGGTGTGGGCGGCCTCCTCTCTGGTGTAAAATTAGGATTATCAACAATGAAAGGAAATGTATTCTTATCGGAAGAAAATGCCCAGGCGGTCAACACGATCCTCGGCCAACTGGATAATTCCATTGCAGAACTCCGCCGCGTATCGCACAACATGATGCCCGAAGCGCTGATTAAATTCGGACTGAAGGAAGCGTTGGAAAACTATTGCGAAAACATCATCCAATCCAGTCCATTGGATGTACGCTTGCAGACGTATGGTTTGGAGCAACGTTTGGATCAAGATACCGAGATCATTCTGTACCGTATGGTGCAGGAGTTGCTGAATAACGTCATCAAACATGCGGAAGCCACACAGGCATTGGTACAACTCATCCGCGAATCAGACAAATTCACGCTCACGGTAGAAGACGATGGCAAGGGTTTCGATGCGAGCGCCCCTAACCATCACCAAGGGGCCGGATTACAGAATATCAAAGCCAGGGCGGGCTACGTTAATGGCGTTGTAGATATCCGTACCCATCCCGGCGAAGGCACATCCATAACCATCGAGGGCAACCTCCATTAAATCCACCCGTATGACCAGCGTTTTTATCGTTGATGACCATCCCATTGTGGTAGAAGGATTAAAATCCGTCATTGAAAAGTTAGACGGCCTGCATATCAGTGGGGTTGCCTACAACGCCGTTGACACCATTAATTTATTAAAAACCGTTGCGACCGATGTGTTACTGCTAGACATTAACCTGCCAGATATCAGTGGCATAGATCTCTGCAAAAAAGTACGCAACCAATTTCCCCACATCCGTATCCTGGGTATCAGTACCTTCAGCGAGCGTAGCTACATCTCCCGGATGATAGCGCATGGCGCCATGGGTTACCTCATCAAAAGCGCATCGGCCGAAGAAATTTCAGCGGCCGTTACCACGATAATGCAGGGCAAGTTATACATGAGCCTTGATCTGGAGCACCTGCTCCGCCCCTCTCCTGTTATACAGTCGGGCATCCTACCCAACCTTACCAAGCGCGAGAAGGAAGTGCTGCAACATATATCAGAAGGATTGACCAATGTCCAAATCGCGGAGAAATTGTTTGTCAGTCCGTCTACCATAGATACGCATCGCAAAAACATGATCACCAAACTGGAAGTAAGCAACACGGCCGCGTTGATCCGTTTTGCCATTGAGCATGGGTTGATTAACTAACCGTCGGGCTAATTTCTGCAAATACTTAACCAAAAACGATCAAAAATGGTATCTTTGGGTGCTAGCCAAGCCCACTGAGATGAAGACATACACATTACTCACGGACGAAGTACTGGCCGATTTGGTCAAAGCGCAGGATACCCACGCCTATACCGAACTTTACCAGCGATACTGGGGCGTATTACACCGCTTTTGCCACCACCTGCTCCGTGATGAGGCGCAGGCCACCGATACCGTGCAGGATGTATTCGTTCATTTCTGGGAAAACGCCCCGCAGCTGGAGCTGCGTTTTTCACTAAGCAGCTACCTCTATGGCGCGGCCCGCAACCAGGTTATCCGGTACATCCGCAAGGAAAAAGTAAAAGCCAGCTACCTCAGTCAGCTTCAATTCGATGAGGGGCAAGTCATTGCCGATGAAGAACTCCGCATTTCGGAACTCGAAAAACTGGTTGAACGCGAAATCGAAAACCTGCCGCCGCGTATGCGCGAAGTATTCGAGCTTAGCCGCAAAGCCTACCTCTCGCACAAGGAGATTGCCGACCGATTGGACATTTCAGAAGGCACCGTAAAAAAGCAAGTGTCCAACGCGTTGCGCCTCCTTCGTGCCAAGCTGGGGTGCGCGTTCTTCTTCGGCGTTATGCAGGTGATCTGGTGGTGGTACGGGCTATAATTACCGTTATGTTATCACCATTTAAAGTGCGGCAAGTGCCTCCATAGGATTAAACAAAGGAAGTTCGCTGTTTTTAAAATCCTTTCCGTTACGGGTAACAATTGCGTCGACTTCTACTAATGTCAGTGCCACTTCGTATTGAATCGCGTCTTCAAAATCCTTGAATTTAGAAGAAATCGCCTTCTTCAATACCGGGCCAGTTACTTCTGCCACATCTACAAGTTCCATCAATTGGTTCAGCAAACTGATTGTCTTTTCATGCCCGATTACTTTACGAAGCACATAATAGACGTTGTTAACGGAAATTGCCCCGATATACAGCTTCACTTTGCCCGCCAGTGCGGCATCAAACAGCACTGCAGCATGTTCAGCAAATGGATTACGATGAGCCAGAAAATCGATAATGATGTTCGTATCAAGAAAGTATCCTTTCATTTTAAATGCTTTTCTTCCAATGCTTCCGTCAACGCTGTTTTGTAGTCAAAATCGTCCGGTAATGAAACGGCACCCAATAACCTGCGAACTTTCGGCGAAATTTCCGTAGGCGCTTTAGCCGTAGTCTGGTTAGAAACCGACTTCAGGTAGTTCTCCACCAAGGCTGACAAGCTTCTGCCTTGCTCGCGAGCATATTGTTTAGCTGCATCGATAACACGGCCATCTATTGTAAGGGTCAGTTTTGTACTCATAACACGTGTAATTATTACCACAAATATACGTATAACGTAATATATTCCAAAATGGAAATATTCATGCCGCCTGGATTACGCTACTAAATCACGACACTCACCAAAACAGTTGCCGATTTAGCCACTCAGGTTGCCGAATTGAAAAACAGCAAGTAAGGGTTTGGATGCACGCGAAACAATAATGGCCGTGAGCAGTGTCAACAACGGCACTACCCCCACAATAAGAAAAAAGACCTGATATAATTAACGTTGCCTACGATGATCGAACAGGGTGATACTTTTCCGGGCGTTTTCGGGGAATTTAATCCTGTTGATTTCCTCGATGGAAGTGAAGATAATCCTAGGGCTTACCCGGAGCTTCGCCCGGAACCGGTCTTTGATTTTCAGCAGCAACTCATCCGATATCAGTGCGGCACCTACTTTGACTGTAATTTCGTCTTCGCCGAATTCATCGGAAGCGATTTCAATCACATAATTTTCGATCTCTTCGATATCGTTCAGTAGATCGAACAGCGCGGGTGGATATAATGTGGTTCCCTTATATTTGACCATTTGGTTCTTGCGGCCGATGACGGGACCGAGCCTTAAGGTGGTCCGCCCGCACGCACAGGGTGCATAATGGGGCTGCACAATGTCGCCGGTTTTGAAACGGAGCAGCGGCATGCCTTCCACGCCCAGTGTAGTCACGACCAGCTCACCCGGTTCGCCTTCGGCCACCGGCTGCCCTTCTTCATCCACAAACTCGGTAATGATGAGCTCCGGGTGGTGGTGTCCCCCTACCCCATGTGCACACTCTGTGAAGGCCGTGGCCATCTCGGTGGATGCGTAGGTAGAAAAAAGTTGGATGTCCCACTTGCTCCGTATCCGGCTGGCCAGCGCATTGAGTGAGAAGTCGGGATTACGCACAGGTTCACCGATGCAGAGCGCCTTTTTTACGCTGCTTTGCCGGTAGTCGATGCCGTTGGCTTCGGCATATTCAATCATTTTCAACAAAAACGATGGTACGCATACCAGGGCATCGGGTTTCACGCGCGCTATCGTGCCCCACTGCAGCTCGGGTACACCCGACCCTACCCGCACCACCCCGATTCCGGCCTTACGGGCACCTAGGAAATAGGCCAGCCCCGCCATAAAACGGCGGTCGAGCGTGGTAGTGAGCTGCACGGTTTGGCCGGCAGCCATGCCCATGCACTGGTAAGACAACGATTCGTTATATGCGAGGCGATCAAGGTCGCTGCCGGTAAGGGCAAGCAATACGGGGTCGCCGGATGTGCCAGATGTCGTTACATAGTCGGCTGTCTCGGTTTCTGGCACACACCGGAAAGCGGTATTCTCCTGCTGGAGTTGCTCTTTCGTGGTAAATGGCAGACGGACCAGATCATCCAGCGTGCGTATGCTATGGATATCGATACCATGCATCCGGAAAAGCCGCTGGTAATAAGCGGAATTGGCTTGTAGGTACGCGATGAAGTGCTGTAGTTTTTCTGCTTGAAACCGATTGATGGTTTCGCGATCTGCCTGCTCTATAGGGGGAATGGTAGTCATTTTCACTTGCTCAATCGTTCACATTTTCTGATCCGCTTTTGGATCAGGGCACTATCCACTTTCGTCGTCACCTCCTTGGCAGCAGCCAATCGGTAGTGCCGTAGGGCGTCGACATAGCGGCTTTTGCCCCGATAATATTCACCGATGAGGAAGTCTGTTTTCCAAAACATCGGGTTAAGCTGCCTAAAATCAGCCAATTCAGCATCAGATATGGTTGTTTCGGCTGCAATCGCAGCCTCCAAATTACGCATCTGCAGCCTGAATTTTTCATAATCCTGGAAATCTGCCGACGAGGCAAACGGATCGGCTGGGATATTGAGCGGGTCGGACGCGAGCGGGATCCCGGCATCAAGTGTGCTCAGCCGTTCGAACACTTCGTCCAGGTCATACGCTACGAATTCTCCCAGTTGGTAAGGTGCCGTGGCTACCCACATCCGTAAATCCTCGGGCTGGAAGATCACAGCGTGGTGGGCAAGAAGCTGGTTGATTGCCTTTTCGTTGCCATATCCCAAATCCACTCCACCGATCCCCTCCTTGTTGCGCAACACCGCAGCAGCATCCCCAGGTGTCAATTTCGGGGTTTGTGCAATCAGCTCATTCATCCGGTCGAAGCGATATTTCGAGTGGCTTTCTTCCAGCTGCCGGAGATTACGCTTGTCTGTACGATATGGTTCACTTTGGAAATGGTTGGCACATACCAGTAGATCTGCTGTATTGGGCACTTCATAGACCCCTATTTTATGGGGCGACACTTCGATGAGCACCGCTTTCCTATCGGCCGCACTACCCACCATGATCGATTCGGACACGAATACTTCCCGTTGGCGTGCAATATGGATGGCTTCATCGATATTACCTGCATATTGCAGAATCTCACGCGTAAGCAACGAAATGGGTGTTTTGGCCTGATTGGGGATGGCCGATTTGCCCGCATTGATGGTTACTGTCAGTCCCTTTTCGTTCATGCCCGATACGGCTCCCACCATCCCCGGCCACGTCACCATCGCGTGCTTATATCCGATATCGGGGTCGATGAATGCAATGACCTTCTCTTTCGAGAAATCATCGCCGGCATAAAAATCGAAATTCCGGCCAATCAACAGTTTCCCGTCGGCCGTGTGGTCGCCCCACGCCGCAAACGACGTACATCCTACCAGGGCAAGGTCCTGTAATGCATGGCCGATATCGTGGGCTGCGTGGAAGTATAAGAGGCGTGGGTAGGGCCTTGCAATGAAATCGAGTGTATCGGAAGCCGATTGAGAAAGACCATAAATCTCTACTTGATAGGCCGTAGGTATATAATCTGTAAGCTGCCGGTTGAAACGGCCGATGAATCCGCGCAGCAGCCAACGGTGGAAACGCGATGGCACCAGTTCCTTTACCTGTGAAACGAAGACAGCCTCCTGCCGGCGGAGTAACTCTTGGGTGAGTCTACCATTGGCCAGGCCCCGCTCCAACGGATCACCGGCTACATACAACTCCCATAGGCCGTGGTTGTTTTTCCGAAGGAGGCCATTCGGCAATACGTAACTGTCTGGTGATACCTCACGACGGTCACCGACATGGCTGTTGTAGTTGGCCATCGGCGGAATCCGTTTCACGCCGACACAGGACGTACCACAAAACACCAGATAACATATGGACAGGAGAAATGCTCTCACAAATTACGGTAACATATGCGTCACGGCCCTCACCGCGCGGTCGTGTTTCTTCACAAACGGGTTTTCCTTATCCCACACATAGCCTGCCAACACCGAACAGACCTTACGGCGCACATCTTCGTTGACTTCCTTGTGGAAAAAAAATTTCTGTAGGTCGCCCGAATACCAATCGCGTATATACGAGCGGAACACACTGACTCCCCAAAGCATGTGATCTTCATACTCCTTCTGCCAGTCGACCTGTTCTCCCCTTAATTGCCGGATAGCCAATTTTGCAGCCTTCGATCCGGATTCCGTAGCAAAACATACACCTGAAGAAAAAACAGGATCCAGGAATTCGGCGCTGTTCCCTGTGATTGCAAAGCCATCGCCATATAGCTTTTTCGACGCTTTGGTATAAGCAACAATCTGTTTGGGTTCGAAAATGAAATCGATACCGTCGAATCGGCGCCTATAATAATCAGACTGGCTGATGATATAGCGGAACGTCTCGGAAGGACTCTCTTTCTGGATAGCTTCCAGGTGTTCCTTGGGACAAACCAAGCCCAGGGACGACTGCCCATTGGAAAACGGGATTACCCAAAACCATACTTTCTGTTCCAACACGTCGAATGTAATCAATGTCCCCTCCTCGCCCGTTGGGCGCCGGGGATCTTCCACGTGTACGAATGTAGCTGCCATCGGCGGGAAGTTAGAGGGTTCGTCCAGGTCAAACAACCGCGGTAGCACCCGTCCGTATCCGCTGCAATCGATCAGGAACCGGGCATGGATTTCGCGCTTCACACCACTTTCCTCGCGTACGGTTGTTACCGAATCGGTACCATGGAAAACAACATCTTCCACGGATGTGCCAAACTCAATATCCACTCCACGTGCCTGCAAAACATCCGTAAGGGTCTTATCAAACTCAGCACGTGGAAGCTGCCAGGTCCAGTCCCATCCCGCAGAAAATTTCTGGCTGAAATCAAACCAACATACTTCTTCACCCCGCAGGAACCGGGCACCGTTTTTCCGCTCAAACCCTTTGGCTTCAACCGCTTCTACAAACCCCGCCTCATCAAAGTGATCCATACAACGGGGAATCAAGCTCTCCCCGATAACAAACCGCGGGAAATGCTCCCGCTCGATGACCTTTAACTTGATTCCCTGTTTGTGTAAAATGGATGCGGCTACGGCACCCGACGGCCCCGCTCCGATTACTAAGACATCAACGTGTTCTGAAATCATACTAATAAATTGGTGTATGGATGGCCCAAACTTAGACAAACTTGCCTACAAAAGCAAGCTTCGTGGGAGGTAGTAACGAACCACATACCATAAAGCATCTCGATTAAAAACTGGTGTCTTTAATCGACGGGATATTAATTTTAAAGGGATGGCGCCGACCGTTGAAATTCAATACTTTGCCAAACCTTCATCTTTTTATAGTAACACGCGCCCACATAACCACCGCTTCCGAAGAAAAGCAACGTACCATCAGTTAGCAGTGCATAACTACTGGCGACTCCAGCATAGACAGGTAATCCTTGGGTCGCACCAAAGACGCCCACCACCTCTTCCATGGTATAGTTTCTCCCATCACAGTCATACACAGCAACATAACCATAGTGACCCCAGCTAACATTACCACTAGTATAATCCAATAACTGGGATCGATCGGGATACTTTGCACTGATAACCTGCATTTTGCCATCTGTACGGAAATCGATGGAAACGACTTCCCCGGCCATGGGGTTTTCCTCTGTCGGGTAGGCGGGTAAAGGTTCGTGACTTCCTATGGCGCGGATGCTATTCCCAACTATATTTCGGTAAAGCCGATTGTTAATCCGCACGTCAACGACGATACTGTCTGTCAACGACGTCGTCGGATCCAGGAACCGGAATGGGCAATCTTTTATGACGATGTCATCCGCCTGAAAAGGGTGATTTGCTGGCATAGTCCGAGAGCCTTTGTGAAAATCTGCTGTCGAAGCCTCCTGAATATATGGTTTCCCGTCCGGGCCCTCCACGATCTTTCCGTCCTGTTTCAAATAGAAGCGAAAATATGCGCTGTAGTATAGCATCACATCGTCGCCGCTCTGCCATTCCGCCAGTTCGCCCCAATTTTCGTAATTCATGTCTAGTGGCTTCAATACGACCACGGTAAACTTTTTCCGTTTAATCTTATAGGTGAAAATCGCTTCCAGCCCTTCGATGATAGCCCCGTCCCGCCCCCGCACCTGCACTCTAATATTTGTCGGCCCTTCGTCTCGCTGTGCACCGACCGTATGGCGCACCTCAGCGTTGCCCTGTGCGTCGGTTGGCTGTGGGTGGCTTAACTTGTCCTCAAAGAGATCTGGCAGTCCCGACATTACACTCCAGACCAGTTCCACGCCCTCTAGCGGCTTCCCGGCGCGGTTGGTCACCTTCACCACGAGTGGGGCGCCGAGCGGCTGCTTCCATTCGGCTTCCTGGTCATTGCCGCTCACGATGGTGATCCTCGTCGGGCGGCTGTCGATTATCTCCACCGGTACCGACGTATATGCTCCCTCGCTGCCCGTGGGCCGGTATTGCAGCAAAAGGCGGTCGCCCGCCTGCGGCTTCACCTGCCCCGCACCGGGGGTATAGGTTAAATGCAACCGGCCGCTCTGTGGATCGGTGGTTACTGTCTCTTCAAGCAGCACCTGTTTGCTGCCTCCCTGCTCAAGCTCCACGCGGAGGTCTATGAACACGGTTCTGCCGGTGACTGCCTTGTCTAGGCTGTCGGTGGCCTGCAACATCAGGCCCACCGATGCTTCGGTGTGGCTTTCATCCCACGTCAGTTGCGATAGGTCATCCACGGTTGTGAGCAGGGCCTGTCCGGCTGCTGCTGTTCCGCCCGCCCGCTCGTACCAACTGAACTGCGCCATGGAATCATCCGTGGCCAGCGGGTCCGTCTGGAAGGCGCTCAATCTGCCTCCGACTTCCTCCAGCTTTTTATCCATGGCCTGCAGGTGTCCCAGCAGGTCCATCAGTGCAGCCTCCATGCCCTCCCGGCCGCTGACCCCGTCAACGAGTGCCGAACGTAGTTTGCCGTCGGCGTTAAGTGGCTTCATGGCACAGCGCACGTAACCGAGGTAATCGCCGATGGTCGCTGCGGTGGATGCCTGGGCCGTGGGCCGTGGGCAACCGGGGATGGCCGGGGACGCCGCCGCACTTGCCTGCCGCCCCCCTCCAATGGAAGCCTGCTTATACTGGCTGATGGGCTCGCCACCCTGCATGTATACGCTGGTCAGCAGTACTTCGCTACCCGATGCCCACGAGACCTCGAACAGCGAAACCTCAAACCGGGAGGCATCATGGGTGGCCAGTTCCAGCAGTAAAGGGGGGCTGCCGTCCTGCCGGGCATAGAACCGCAGCGAGCGGCCTTCTTCCAGCTGCAGCACACTGCGGGAACCGTCTGCAGCGCCCAGCACGATGCGCTGGTCGCTGCCCAGGGCGCCTTGGGCATCCGTGGCTGCAAAATAGGCTAGGTCGTCATCGCCGTATTCTGCCCGCATGAAAAGCTGTACCGGTTTTGCCGGTTGCACGCCGGCGGCGATGAACACATTGCCCATGCCGGGCAACTGCCTGTTATTGTGCTCGGCCCTTGCGGCCTGTTCTTTCCGGAGCACCGCCGCCGGATCGTCCTTGGGTGTTTCGTTCTTGGCACAGGAGAAAATAAGTGCTCCCGCCAATAGAACGAGGTAAAAACGGGAAAAGGTGCGTTTCATAAACGGAATTTTAACATGACCAATCAACCGGGGTAAAGGTAGCCCCAGACTTCGTGATAAAAAATACCTTATAGTAAGTATTTTTAGCCCTAATACCACGTTTACCTACCGTTAATCCAACATAAAGGGATGTCCGGCAAGCCGTTTCGGTTGTATATCAAAACCAATTTACCTAAGTTTGCAACCGCTTATATAGTATGCATTTCCAACTAAATGATAGAAATAACGAACCCGATAGCGTTGACCGATTTTCACGCGGTATTGTTTGAGGATCGAAAAATCGATCTGCCTAGCGACACGTCGGACAGGATACACCAAAGCCACGATTTCCTACGCGATTTCGCCAAAGACAAGATTATTTACGGGGTTAACACTGGCTTCGGGCCCATGGCGCAATACCGCATTGCCGATGCCGACCAGACGCAGCTGCAATACAACCTGATACGGAGCCATGCGGCCGGCATGGGCGAGATCATGGATCCGCTTTATGCGAAATCCATCCTCCTGGCCCGGCTGCACACCCTATCGTTGGGCTTTTCCGGTGTACATCCCAGCATAATTACACTCATGCAGGAAATGCTGAACCGGAATATCCTGCCGGTGATTTTCCAGCACGGCGGCGTGGGTGCCAGTGGCGACCTCGTCCAGCTTGCCCATTTGGCGTTAAACATGATCGGCGAGGGGAATGTCATTTACCGCGGGAAGCAGGTGCCGGCAGCCCAGGCCTTTGCCAACGAACGTTTGCGCCCCATGCAGGTGCACATCCGCGAGGGCCTTGCGCTCCTCAATGGTACATCGGCAATGACCGGTATCGGCATCGTCAACGTTATCTACGGCAAACGGCTACTGGACTGGTCGATAGCCTGCTCGGCGATGATGAATGAGCTGGTGAGCGCATACGACGACCACCTCTCCGAAACGCTCAATGCGGCAAAAAGACACGATGGCCAGCGGCAGGTGGCCGCACGGATGCGTGAAATCATTGTCGACAGCAAGCTCATCCGGAAACGCCCCGACCACCTATATAACCGCAAGGTGGAAGAAACGATATTCAAAGATAAACTGCAGGAATACTATTCCATCCGCTGCGTGCCGCAGATCCTAGGGCCCATCTGGGATGCGATACAGCATAGCACCATCACGCTGATTGAAGAGGTTAACTCGGCCAACGACAACCCTATTATCGATGTGGCATCGGCAAGTGTGTACCATGGCGGCAACTTCCACGGCGATTACGTGGCTTTTGAGATGGATACCCTACGCATCGCCATCACCAAACTGACCATGCTGATGGAGCGGCAATTGAATTACCTACTCAATTCCTCGCTGAACGGGATTCTTCCTTCGTTTGTGAACCTCGGCAAACTGGGGCTCAATTTCGGCATGCAGGGCGCCCAGTTCACGGCCACCTCAACAACGGCCGAGAACCAGACGCTGGCTACCCCCATGTATACCCATAGCATTCCCAACAACAAAGACAATCAGGATATTGTGAGCATGGGCACCAACTCGGCATGGCTCACCAAACGGGTCATCGATAATGCTTACGAAGTGCTGGCCATCCAGCTGCTTACACTTGTGCAGGCGGTAGACTCGCTAGGCTGTGAGGAACGGCTTTCGTCGAGAAGTAGAAAGATTTATGCCGACATCCGGGCAATTGTGCCTATCTTTAAAGAGGATAGGGTGCTGTCGCCCGATCTGGCAGCGATAAAGAATCATGTAAAAGCAAACGACTGACTTACTAAAATCGTTAAATAATGAAAATTTTCTTTACTTGTTTGTTGGGACTGACAGTCTCACTGACTCACGCGCAAAAATTGGCGTTGGTAAAAAAAGGCAAAAGCATCGGCTACATCAATGAACAGGGTACAATGGTTATTCCGCCCACCTATAAAAGTGCCGGATCTTTCTCCGGGGGCCTTGCTGCGGTAAATATAGACGGTAAGTGGGGGTATATCGATGCCAGCGGAAAGGTGGTGATCGAACCGCAATTCGATAGAGCCAAAAGTTTCCATAGCGGTGTTGCGATAGTCTCGGTAGACAAGGAGTGGCAATACATCGACGATAATGGCAATGTACTCGATATGCCCCTCTCAGACAAACTGTACGATTTCGACAGCAACGGACTGGCATTTGTCCGCCAGGACGGTCTGGTAGGCATTATGAATACGAAAGGAGACCTTATCCTTAAACCCACGTATGAAGAAATCAAGCCGTTTGAACATGGCTTTGCGAAAGTAAAGCAGGGCGATAAGTGGGGAATCATCTCCACGGCGGGCACGGTGGTGGTAATACCCGAATATAACGAAATTGATATTTCAGGCAACGGTATTGCTGTGGCCAAAAAAAATGACATGTATGGCCTCATCGCACCCGATGGCGTGTTCCGGCCGATAGAAGGAGCGACCAAAATATGGCCTTTCTTAGAAGGGGAGACACTCACCTACGCCCGTAAAGATGGCAAAATGGGTTTTATCAACACCCAAGGCGAGTGGGTAATCGCGCCACAGTTTGATAAGGCGCGGGCATTCCGCCGGGGGCTGGCGCCGGTACACCTTGACAAGAAGTGGGGTTACATAAACGCCCAGGGCGAATGGGTAATCCAACCCCAATATCCTGATGCTGAGATCTTCAGTCTCGATGGCTTGGCACCGGTAAAAGTGGGGAAAGAATGGGGATTTGTCAATACCTCCGGCGAGCTGGTCATCCCCGCGCAATATGGTATTTCCGTGGCTTTTATTGGTTTCTTGACCGGTGGCGACGAGAAGGGCTTTATAGATGGTGTGGCCCGTGTGAGCCACAAGAAAAAATGGGGGTTTATCGATACAAACGGCGATGTGGTCGGGGGCGAGTGGTTTGAGAATGCCGAACCATTTGAAAGCGTAAACTGATGGACGGTAAGCGATATGCACTGGTAACCGGAGGGTCGCGCGGCATCGGCCGGGCAATAAGTATTGCATTGGCCCGGGAATTGGGCTACCCGATCGTTATCAACTACCACTCGAACAGCGAAGCGGCAACGGAAACCCGTAACCTGATTGTGGAAAACGGCGGTGAGGCCGAACTACTGCCCTTTGATGTGGGCAACTGCACCGAAGTCCATGCCCAACTGGCCAAGTGGAAAGCCGAGCACCCCAATGACCGCATCGAGGTGATTGTAAACAATGCGGGTGTCACCCGCGACGGGCTCTTTATGTGGATGGAAAGTGACGATTGGGATACGGTGCTGCAGACGAGCTTGAACGGTTTTTACAATGTGACCAAGCCGCTTATCGAAGATTTGTTGCGGCAGCGCTACGGGCGGATCATCAACGTGGCTTCGGTATCGGGCGTAAAGGGCACGCCGGGCCAGACCAATTACTCCGCTGCGAAAGCGGGCCTCATCGGCGCCACAAAGGCGCTGGCACAGGAAGTGGCTAAGCGCAAGGTAACGGTCAATGTGGTGGCCCCGGGCTTCATCGAAACCGATATGACCAGCGCTTTGGACACGGACGAATTGAAAAAATTGATCCCGATGAACCGCTTCGGAAAGGCAGAAGAGGTAGCCGAACTGGTGTGTTTTCTTGCATCAAAAAAAGCTTCGTATATTACAGGCGAAGTCATCAATATTAACGGAGGAATATATTCGTGAAAGAACATCGAGTGGTCATCACCGGAATGGGCATCTACTCTTCGTTGGGGAAGAACCTGGAGGAGGTGCGCGACTCGCTATACCACGGCCGGTCGGGCATTGTGTTCTCGCAAGACCGTAAGGATTTCGGTTACCGGTCGGCCCTGATGGGTGCTGTAGCACGCCCCGATCTCACTAAAGTACTGTCGCGCCGCCAACGTATCAGTATGGGGGAAGAAAGCGAGTATGCCTATGTGGCTACGCAGGAAGCACTCCGGAACGCAGGCATCGACGATGGATTCTTCGACGAGCGGGTCATCGGGCTCGTTTATGGTAACGACAGTGTATCACAAGCGGTGATGGAGTCTATCGATATTGTAAGGCAGAAAAAAGACACCACCTTGGTGGGATCGGGGGCGATTTTCAAATCGATGAACTCATCGGTAACGATGAACCTGTCTACCATCTTCCGCATACGCGGCATCAACATGACCATCAGTGCTGCCTGTGCCAGCGGCTCACACGCCATCGGCCTCGCGTACCTATTCATCAAACAGGGGCTCCAGGATTGCATCATCTGTGGCGGAGCGCAGGAAACCAACAAATATGCCATGGCGAGCTTCGACGGACTGGGTGTTTTTTCCGACCGTGAAGACGAGCCCACAAAAGCGTCGCGCCCGTTCGACAAGGACCGTAATGGCCTGGTACCGGGCGGTGGGGCGGCCACGATTATTCTGGAAGACTATGACACTGCGGTAAAACGGGGGGCACCCATTTTGGCCGAGGTGCTCAGCTACGGCTTTTCGTCAAACGGCGACCACATCTCAACCCCCAATGTAGAGGGCCCCACCGAAGCCATGAAAATGGCCTTGCGGCAAGCGGGCCTCTCACCAGCCGACATCGAATATATCAATGCACACGCCACCTCCACCCCCATGGGCGATGCCAACGAGGCCCGTGCCCTTACGCAGCTGTTCGGCTCGGGCCCTATGGTGAGTTCGACCAAATCGATGACCGGCCACGAATGCTGGATGGCGGGTACCAGCGAGGTTATTTATTCGCTCATCATGGCACAACATGGATTCATCGCCCCAAACATCAACCTGGAAGAAGTAGACGAAACCGCCGCCACCCTGAGTTTGGCAAAAAATACCATAAACCAAAATTTTAATGTATTTTTGTCGAATTCTTTTGGATTCGGCGGAACGAACTCCGCATTAATTGTAAAAAAACTGTAACAGCGCAGCATCCATGAGTAGGGAAGAGATTATAGATATTACCAATCGGTTTTTGGTCGAGGAGTTCGAGGTGGAGTCTGATGTCATCCGCCCAAATGCGGACTTAAAAGAATCGTTGGACTTGGACAGCCTTGATTACGTGGACTTGGTTGTCCTCATCGAGTCTAACTTCGGCATTAAGCTGGAAAGTAAAGATTTTACTAATGTAAAAACATTCGATAACCTATACGACTTAATCGGCAGCAAGATACATGCGATTGCCTAATCACATCCAATGGCTGAATGGGAAGGAAAATCGAGGGGTACCGTTTCTGGATACAAAATATTTATTTTCCTCATTAAGCATGCGGGTATACCGGTAGCCTATTTCCTGCTTATTTTCGTTTCGTTGTATTATTTCGTCAGCTCGCCGCACCAGACAACCGCTATATACCAGTATTTCAGGCACCGCCGCAAACAAGGCTTCCTCCGCAGTATCATCAATACCTATCGTAACTACTTCGTTTTCGGGCAGACCATCATCGACAAAATTGCGATTACCGCCGGCCTGGAACATAAATACACGTATGAGTTTGATGGGATAGATCACATCCGCCAGTTGGCCAAGGATAACAGCGCGGGGATACTTATCAGTGCCCATGTGGGCAATTTTGAAGTATCACAGTATTTCATGGGCGAATTCGACAAACAGATCCACTTGGTTACCACCGATGAAGAGCGACGGGCCATCAAGTCGTACCTCGCCAATATCATGGCCAAGCCCAAGACTGGATTCATTGTAGTTGGCGACGATCTCTCACACGTGTTCGAGATCAACCGGGTAATCGATGAAAAAGGAATGATCTGTTTCACGGGCGATCGCTTTGTGGAAGGTAGCAAAACGATGACCGCCAGCTTCCTTGGCAAGGAAGCCCATTTCCCGGCCGGTCCATTCCTCATCAGCTCGCGGCTAAGTACGCCGGTGCTTTTCGTTTATGTGATGCGTGAGCGCGGCAGGCATTATCACCTATATGCGCGCACTGCTACATTCACCCATCGCGATGCACAATCATTGCTGCAGGCGTATGTGCAAAGTATCGAACATATATTATCGAAATACCCGCTACAGTGGTTTAACTATTATAATTTTTGGAAGCTAAGCCCAGTTGAGTATGGTGAGCGGGAGCCCAAAGCCTAGAAGTTCACAACAATGAAGCAAAAGGTCTTAATTATTTACTATACCCAAACGGGGCAACAGCGGGAAATCCTGGATAGGCTGCTGTCGCCACTTGCGGCAGACGCGGCAGTGGAACTGACGTTCCACCAGATCAAGCCCGTTGTCGACTACCCGTTCCCGTGGGACGGGCATAGCTTCTTCGATGCGTTCCCCGAGTCGTTCCTGCAGTTACCGTGCGAGATAGAACCAATTGACAACGAAATACTACAGCAAGATTATGACCTTATCATACTGGGTTACCAAGTATGGTACCTTTCTCCGTCCATTCCGTTCAACTCGTTCCTGAAAAGCGAGGCTGCTCGTCGATTACTGCATGGCAAGCCGGTAATCACCGTAATCAACTGCCGCAACATGTGGGTAATGGCACAGGAGAAAGTAAAACGGCTCTTGTACAGTATCGGCGCAAACCACGTGGGGAATATCGCACGGGTAGACCGCCACCTCAACCATGTGAGTGTGATTACCATCGTACATTGGATGATGAACGGGCGCAAGGACGCGTATCTCGGCATATTCCCAAAGCCCGGCGTTTCGGACAAAGACATCGCCGAATCTGATAGATTCGGGGTTCCCATATTGGCGCATCTAAAGCGGGGCGACTACAGCACGCTGCAAGATGAGCTGCTTGAGCAGGGTGCCGTGATGATCCGGCCGGTGCTCGTATTTACCGATAAACGGGCGAATACGTTGTTTGCTAAGTGGGCTAAGCTCATCCGTAGCAAGGGATTACCCGGAGCAGATGCACGTAAGCCATGGCTCAAGGCATTCAATTACTACCTGTTGTTTGCCATATGGGTACTCGCCCCGATTGTCAGTTTATTATTTTTAATACTACATTTGCCGTTTCTTTCCTTCATTAGGAAAGAAACAAGGTACTACAAGTCTGTTTATTTTAAAATACCCCGGTAATGCCGCCCGTATATATCAACGCGATCGCAACATTTCTACCCAACGCCCCGGTTTCGAACGAACAAATGGAATCGGTATTGGGTGTAATCAATGGCGCGCCATCCAGGGCCCGTGCCATTGTGCTACGCAACAACCGGATTACTTCGCGGTACTATGCTATCGGTGCCGATGGACAACCCACACACAACAACGCCGAGCTTACTATTGAAGCGGTAAACCGATTGATAGAGCAGGCGGGAGTTTCCAAATCGGCAATCGATGTGTTATCATGTGGCACCTCCACCCCCGACCAGTTGCTGCCTTCGCATGCCAGTATGGTGCACGGGCTATGGAAAAACAAACCGATGGAGCTCAACTCAGCCTCCGGCATCTGCACATCAGGCATGAATGCGCTCAAATACGCATACATGGCTATTGCCACGGGTAGCGCCAAGCGTGCCGTATCCACCGGCTCCGAACGGGTGTCGTCGTGGCTCCGGGCAGACAAATTCAATAATGAATCCAAGCGGCTGGTGGCGCTGGAGCAAAACCCGATCATCGCATTCGAAAAAGATTTCCTCCGGTGGATGCTCTCGGATGGGGCTGCCGCGATACTACTCAGTAACCAACCGAACGAGCACCGCACATCGCTCGCCATCCACTGGGTGGAAGGAATCTCTTACGCCCATGAATTAGAAACCTGCATGTATGCAGGAGCCACCAAGGTAGATGGTAAGCTGCTACCCTGGAGCGACGCATCGCCGGAAAAATGGCTTGGGCAGTCGATGTTTGCCATCAAACAAGACATCAAGCTACTAGAATCGTACATCATCCCGAAAGGAGTACAAAGCATCCAAGAGGTGCTGCGTAAGCACCAATTGGCGGCCGATGAGATCGACCATTTCCTGCCCCATATTTCGTCCTACTTCTTCAAAGATAGGCTCGTTGAAGCATTTTCAGTGGCCGGCATTGATATTCCCGAAGCGAAGTGGTTTATCAACCTGGATAAAATCGGGAACGTCGGCTCGGCTTCCAGCTATATCCAGTTGGAAGAGCTGTTTAACACGAAACCCCTCAAAAAGGGTGAAAAAATACTACTATCGGTCCCAGAAAGCGGGAGATTTTCTTATGTTTACGCGTTGTTAGAAGTAACCTAATGTTATGGCACTCATTTCGTCGCAAGAGCAAATATGTAACCTGATTCCGCAGCGCCCACCCTTTGTGTTGGTAGATAAGTTGGTCGAGTACGAATCCCACCGTATCGTTTCTTCTTTCGATATCCCACAACAGCATGTGTTGGTAAGCAGTAAGGGGACACTTACCGAGGCGGGTGTCATTGAGCATTTTGCGCAGACCATTGCCCTGCATCAGGGATACGATTATTTCACGCGTGACCTGTCACCACCGGTAGGATACATCGGTTCTATCAAAAATTTCGAAGTTTACCACCTACCCCATACTGGCCAAAAAATATCCACTACCATCCATATCTTGCAGCAGCTGTTTGGTGTCACCGCCGTACTGGGCGAAGTGAGGTGCGAAGGCAGGCTGATTGCCACCGGTGAAATGCGGACGGTTATAGCCAAGGAAGGTGAATAACGCCATGACCTTCCCCCCTATCGAAGAGCTTATCCCCCATCGGCCGCCGATGGTATTGGTAGACCGCGTGGTACAGGTAAATGGCCTGGAAACCGAAACGGCATTTTTGGTTACACCCGACTGCCTGTTCGTTGCCCACGGCAAGTTATCGGAAATGGGCATGCTTGAAAACCTAGCCCAGACCAGCTTCGTCTTCCTCAATTATTTTTTCATCGAGCCGGATGAAGTGCTTTGGGATAAGAAGAAGGATAACCTCGGTGTGATCAGCACCATCCTGGACCTCCATGTGGCAAAGCTAGCGGATGTGGGGCAGGAACTGCATACCCATACGCTTACCGAACTTGTTTTTACCTCGGATTTTTTGAAGATTTGCAATATCCAGGGAACGATATCAGTGGATGGAGAGGTTGCCCTGCAGGCGACGATGAAAATGTTGCTACAGACCAAGGACGAATGAGTGATAATGAATAAGGATGACGTACCACAGGACGATAGCAGTTTGGCCAAGAAGAACGTCCACGAACTTTGTTACGCGGTAGACGAACACGGCCGGTATACGGCAGTGCCAAGCCGGGGGTGGGAAGCAAAGACCCTGGCACTAAATGAGTCGCTCAAACTCATCGATGAGCGGGTAGCGGCCACTAAACAAGCTGTTGCTGCAGGAGAATTGAGTCCTATCGCTTATTATATGGAGATACACCGCATGGATGTCCCTTTATTAGCCAGCTATGCGGGCATACACCGCTGGTTCGTAAAGCGCCATTTCCGGCCCAAACGGTTCGCCAAACTAAAAGACAAAACGCTCCAAAAATATGCTGATGTCTTCGGCATCACCGTGGCACAATTGAAATCGCCGATTGATTAGACTACTATATGGACATTGCTTTTGAACACCGTCAATCCGCCCATTGCGAAAATGGGGTTATATCTAACTTGTTGAACCACCAAGGAGTCAGTTTGTCCGAACCGATGGTTTTCGGTATTGGTAGCGGATTGTTTTTTGTATACCTGCCTTTCCTCAAAGTAAACTTTGCGCCGGGCTTCAGCTACCGGCCCATGCCCGGAAACATTTTCCGCAAACTGGCCCGCCGGTTGGGCATTAAGGTAAAGCACCAGCGGTTCTCCTCACCCGGAAAGGCACAGGCTGCACTTGATGAAAAGCTTGCCCAGGGCATTCCCGTGGGATTGCAGGTGGGGGTTTACCACCTGACCTACTTCCCGGACGAGTACCGGTTCCATTTCAACGCGCACAACTTGGTGGTATATGGCAAGGATGCCACGGGCTACCTCATCAGCGACCCGGTGATGGATTACACCACGAGGCTCACGGAGCCCGAGCTGGAACGGGTTCGGTTTGCCAAGGGTGCGCTGCCACCGAAGGGTCACCTGTACTATCTGGAGCGGTTGCCGGACCGGCTCGACTTGGCGCAAGCCATCCGGAAGGGTATCCGCCAGACGTGCAACGACATGCTGGCTCCCGTGCCCATTTTGGGCGTGCGGGCGATGCGGTGGGTGGCGCGGAAAATCCGTAAGTGGCCACAGACAATCGGCGTAAAGAAAACCAATCATTACCTGGGCCAGTTGGTACGCATGCAGGAAGAGATCGGCACCGGCGGCGGCGGCTTCCGGTTCATTTACGCTGCTTTCCTGCAGGAGGCGAGTGCGCTGCTCAACAACGATGCGCTCGCTCGCCGATCAGAAGAAATGACCGCCATCGGCGACGCGTGGCGCGATTTTGCGCTGGATATCTCACGGATATACAAAAACCGCAAGTCGGGCAGCGATGTCTACGAAAAGCTATCCGATCAGCTGCTGGCGCTTGCCGACAGGGAGGAGCGCTTCTTTAAAGCGTTGAAAAAGGATATTTAACCAACCACCGTCATTTCCAATAAACCGTTCGTCCGCCCCGCCCTTCACCGTTAAAGACACGGAATGCTACGCTACCCTCAGCCGCAACAGGTTCGGTGTAGCGTGCACTCTGTTCAGTAGGCTCGCTGCCGTCCGTGGTGTAGCGGATAACAAATCCAGGGAGCTGGACATTTGCATGAAGTTGGCCCGACTGCTCAATTATACCAGCAGTAGGGATGCGGTAGGCAAACCCACCGGCATAATGGTTTGCCCGCGGCAATTCGTGCTTGGCAACGGTATTCAGGAATATCGACCAGTCCGTAGCATATAAAGCACCCGCTTTGCCCTCGTCTGGTTCAGTAGCCCATGCGGGTGCAGCCGCCCAGGCACGCTCGACCAAGCCGTATAGCTTGGGCAACAGTAAATACTCCATCCGCTCGGGTGAGGTGATGATTTCACTCCAAAGGGGAGCCTGTAGGCCGACAATGTTACCCTTTCCGGCTTCGGTAAGCCGTTCGCCGATGGTTTTATCGTCTAAACTGCGGTAGTAATCGTACGGTACAAACCGAAAGGGCTTCTCTACATCTACATACCCGCCCCAATACTGCCCCGGTTCGTAATAGCTATCATTGTAGGCTAAGTCAATATAAAAGTTAGTCACATTGGTCAACACCACCTTGTAGCCGGCGTTTGCGAGGCGATAGGCGAGATCGGCGTTACCGCCGAGGTTATTCCACACATCGGTATGGAAATTCTCCCCCGTGAAGCGGGGCTCCACCACCATCATACGCCGCCCGTCTACAACAGCTTTCTTCATTCCAATTTCTTCCCAGCCCGATAGGTAAAGCCCACGCGACTGCAACAGCTTATTGATGCGGTTGAAAAAATAATACCACAGATCATCCACGTGCACAATACCGGTATTTGATGCCATGAGCTGCTGCACGGCAGGCGATTTTTCCCATACACCATTGGGCACCTCGTCACCACCGAAATGAATGGTTTCCAAGGGTGCCTCCGCCTCCTTGTACATGGCAATAAGCTCATCCACCACCTTTTCGAGAAAGGTATAGGTAGAAGGTAAAGCTACATTGATGATGTTGTCGTCCCAATTTTGTATCGAGCGGTATTCCGACCGGTCGTTGGGATCGCGCAGCAAGTATTGTGTTGCAGCTGCGGTATCGCCCTTGGCCATAAAAGCGTTGTACCGGGCATCCATAGATTTTATCGCCGCCCGGGCATGTCCCGGTGTTTCGATTTCGGGTATCACGCGGATATGCCGTGCGGATGCATACCGCAGCAACTCGATATAATCGGCCCGGCTGTAAAACCCACTCCCAGTCGCGTTGTCTACATCGGGGCCGGAGCCATACGATGGCATGAGCCACTGCGTGTCGTCGAGCGTATGCCCCCGGCGGGCGCCAACCTCGGTGAGCTCGGGGAGCCCCGGTACCTCCAGCCGCCAGGCTTCGTCTTCGCTGAAGTGGAAATGCATCACGTTGACTTTATAAAGTGCCAGGAGATCCAATATTTTCATTACCTGCTCTTTGGTCTGGAAATTACGCGATACATCCAGCATCACCGCGCGGTGTAAAAACCGCGGCTCATCCGTGATGGTAACCCCTTGCAGCGTAATCGACGCCTTCTTTTCGGCCCATGCCGACGGTGATAAAAGTCCTTTGAGCGACTGGATACCGTAAAATGCCCCTGCCGGGGTGGACGCCTCAATCGCCACGCCGCCAGCATCGACCAGCAACCGGTATCCCTCGGGATGGACACCTTGCTGGTGGTGGAGTACAATCGACGCACCGACGGGCTCATCCACCAGCTTCGGGGGGTGCGTGAGCACCGTCGCCAGCTCATCCCTCAGGTACGCAGCCTCCTTGGTGAATGCGGTATCGGCGTAGATGGTCATACCCGCGGCCGTCAACGTAAAGACATCCGCCGTATAGGCGTAGCTTACCGGTGTAGGCAGCACCGGAGGCAACTGCGCCACCGGCATATCTACAATACGGCTATTCTGATGGTATATCTGGGTGGCAAGCACCATCTCCAAACTATCTGCCTTGGCAAACGGCTTCACCTGCATGGGCAAGGATATGCCGCTTGGGTAGTTTGCCGAAACCAAGTAGAACCCTCTAGGGATATCGGTGATATTACGGAGCCTACGCGACATGATATTGATTTCGACTGTCTCGCCCGGGGCCAAAGGCGCCCACCCCTGACGTGGGTAGAGGGTAAAGAAATCGCCGTTAATCATATCGATACTGGCCACGGAACTGTCAACATCGGCCACCCGTGCTACACCGGTATTGAAGTATATGGACCACCCGCTCGCCGCCAGCGTATCGGACAAGTTGTTGGTGATGGTCAGCTTGGAAAGCGTTTCGTCCGTTCCCGGATAGGGAGAGTCAAGGATTTCCCATTGCAACGAGATGGTCGCGCTGCCGCCAGTTGTTACTTTCGTGGAGCAGGCTCCCGCCACCAGCAGCGTGAGCAACGCAGAAAAGAGATTTCGGTACATCATGCAATTATAAGAAAATTACCGCAAAAGCATCCAAGTCCCCAACTTTCCTTATTTTCGTCCCATGGACGAAATCATCCGCATACAAGAGCTGTCCAAACGATATACGGGCAGCGATCGGTATGCACTAAGTGGCTTATCGCTTTCCATCCGGAAGGGGGAGATATTTGGCTTATTGGGTCCGAATGGTGCCGGTAAGACTACACTGATTTCCACGCTATGTGGAATGATTAAGCCCTCTTCGGGAGAACTTTGGTTCGGAACGCTGAATTACCGTAGACACGGCCGTGACATCCAGCAGCAGCTGGGCGTGGTGCCGCAGGAATACGCGCTCTATCCAACACTCACTGCCGAGGAGAATCTCTATTACTTCGGAAGTTTATACGGGCTTGCCGGGGCCGACCTAAAGGGCCGTATTGCAGAAGGACTGGAACGGGTAGGGCTGGCTGATTTCAGAAAAAAAACCATCAAGACCTTCTCGGGCGGTATGCAACGGCGGGTCAACCTGCTGGCGGGCATCCTCCACCGGCCCAATGTGCTTTTCCTCGATGAGCCGACCGTAGGTGTGGATGTGCAATCCAAAGAGGTCATCATGAGATTGCTCAACGAGCTCAACGGGCAGGGTACCACCATCGTCTACAGTTCACACCATCTCAACGAGGCACAGCACTTCTGCTCGCAAATTGCCATCATCGATGGAGGCCGAATTGTGGTGGAGGGGCGGCCTGACGAGCTGATCGCATCGATACCGGGTGCCGACACCCTCGAAAATGTATTTATCCACCACACGGGCAGCCAATTGAGAGACTATGCGTAAACTCCTGATATCGGCATATAAGGAAGCGCTCTTATTGGTTCGCGACTGGGGAGGCCTCGCCATCCTGTTTTTCATGCCAGCGGTATTGATCATCACCATTACCCTCATCCAGGAAAGCACATTCAAAGCGGTGGGCGAATCCACCCTCCCCATTGTACTGGTTGACAATGACAGCAGCGAAATCGGCCGTATAATCGCCGACAACCTCAACGAGACACCGCACATCCAGTTGGTCACCGAAACCAACGGTATGGCCATCGATGAAATGCACGCCCGGAAGCTGGTGAGCGAGGGGAAATACCAGATCGCCCTCATCATCCCCGAAGGGATCAGCCAGGAGCTGAATGAAAAGGTGAATCACAACGTGGATCAAATCCTAGGTGAATTTGCCCTGACCGATACCGACAGCATCCCGGGCCAAAAAAAAGAAAAGAAGTGGGCAACACAGGAAATTACCATTTATTTTGACCCTGCGGCGGGGCAAACGTTCCGAAACAGCGTAAAGAACAACATCGAGCAACTCCTTGCGAAAGTAGAAGTGCGGAAAATATATGGCGTCTTCATCGACCAGATGGGGTTGGAAGAGGATCCGGGACTGCTGAACGGTGAAATCATCACATTTAGGGAAACGATAGCCCAGAAAGGGAACGATGGTATCATCCCCAATGCCGTGCAGCATAATGTGCCGGCGTGGATTTTGTTTGGCATATTTTTTATCGTAGTGCCGCTGGGCATCAACCTGGTCAAAGAAAAAAACCTTGGCACTTATATCCGGCTGCGTACCAGTCCGGTTTCATATGCCATCATTCTAGGCGGCAAAATACTCACCTATTCGGTTATCTGCCTTATACAATTCATCCTGATGTTGGTAATCGCCAAATACGTTTTCCCGTTGATCGGCCTGATTGAGTTCGACCCAGGCGGGAAATTCCTGTTGATGCTACTTATAGCTTTCGTCTCCGGTCTTGCTGCCATCGGGCTGGGCATACTGATTGGTACCGTCGCCGAAACCCAAGAACAATCGGCACCATTCGGTGCAATCTTCGTCATTATCCTTGCGGCGTTGGGCGGCGTATGGGTACCCACCTTTATCATGCCCGAAATCATGCAGAAGATATCGGCATTCTCACCGATGAATTGGGGTATTTCGGCCTTCTACGATGTTATCCTGCGCAATGGCTCCGCCGCCGATATTGCGCGGCCACTAGCCTATTTACTGGCATTTTTTGTGGTTACGCTACTGGCCGCTATCCTTTACGACAAACGAAAGAAAATAAGCTGATGAACCAGACCCTCCGATACCGCACCCGCTTCCGCGTACGTTTTAATGAGACAGATCCTTTGGGCATCGTTTGGCATGGCCATTACATCACCTACTTCGAAGACGGCCGCGAAGCGTTCGGCGATGCTATGGAGATCAGCTATCGGCATATCCGTGAGCAGGGGTACCTCACGCCGGTGGTAAAATGCGTATGCGAATATAAATTACCGCTACGCTATGGCGAATGGGCCGATATCGAAACCGTATTTGTAAATAATGCTGCGGCCAAGATGGTATTCCGCTATACGATATCCAACGCCGCGGAACAAGTGGTAGCCATCGGCGAGACGACGCAGGTGTTCACAGACACAGGCGGCGAATTGATGCTCACCAATCCGCCGTTCTTTGCCGAATGGAAACTGAAACACGGCCTACGATGAAGCATGACGTATACATAATCGGCGATGAAGCCATTTCCCCGTTAGGCATCGGGAGCGAATTGAACTTCCAGCGGCTGCGGAATAACGACCGGGCGATAGTACCGATTATGGACACACACCTATGCGACCATACCATCTATGCTGCACGGATTGACGAGGGGTACTGGAGCCACCTCATCAACGACGCGCCGCATTACACACGACTAGAGCGGCTGTTCATTTTGGCATTGCAACGGCTCATCAACAGGCACGATATCCCGGTGGACGGTGAGACATTGGTGATCCTCTCGACCACCAAGGGCAATGTTTCACTACTCGGCGATCCGCGAGCGGCCTTCCCCGAGCAGCGCGCACGCATTCCCGCCATGGCTGCAGCTATCGGGCGTTACTTCGGATTCGAAAACCAGCCTATCCCCATTTCCAATGCATGCATTTCGGGCTCGCTGGCCATCTCTGTAGCGCGGCGGCTGCTCCGCTACGGAGGCAAGTACAAAAGGGCTGTCGTGGTGGGGGGTGATGAGTTATCGAAATTTATCGTTTCGGGGTTCGATGCATTTCAGGCGCTGGCCGACGGGCCCTGCCGTCCCTTCGACCGCGACCGGAAAGGGCTGAACTTAGGCGAAGCGGTAGCCGGGGTGTACCTCTCAACGGTACCCGTAGCCGGCGCCGTGAAGATAAGCGGTGTGGGCTCATCAAACGATGCTAATCACATATCGGGGCCTTCACGCACGGGCGAAGGGTTATACCTGAGTATCCGCGAAGCAATGGATGAAGCCGGCGACGTCGCCTTGGATTTCATTTCGGCCCACGGCACCGCCACGGTTTACAACGATGAGATGGAAGCCATTGCATTCCAGCGGTGCGGTTTATCCGCGGTGCCGGCACACAGCCTAAAGGGTTATTTCGGCCACACGTTGGGGGCAAGTGGCTTACTCGAAACCGTGATGGCTATCCACTCACTGAAAAACAGTGAGCTGGTCCCTTCGGCCGGGTTCGCCCACCAGGGCACCAGCCAACCGGTGAATATCATTACGCAGCCCACGCAACGCCCGCTCAACGCCTTCCTGAAAACGGCCTCGGGCTTTGGTGGATGCAACATTGCCACGATCTTCCAAAACGTGTGACCATGGAACTGCACAACTACCGTATAACTGCCTTCTGCACCATCCGCGGTCGCTCCATCCGGGTAAATGGCAAGGAATTCTTAGGTGCCGACCCGTCGACCCCATTAGGCGATTTCCTCAAGTTGGCCTATAGGAAGCTGGCTATCGATTATCCGAAATTCCATAAGATGGACGGCCTCTGCAAAGCCATTTTCATCGCTACCGAGCTCATTGCCCGCGAATCGGGGCGGTATAAGCACCATACGGCATTGATCTTCGCCAACCGGTCGTCGAGCTACATCTCAGACGCCCGGCATGCCCACGATATTTTCCGGGCCGACAACCCTGTGGCCAGTCCGGCAACATTCGTCTATACCCTGCCCAATATTGCCATGGGCGAAATCAGTATCCGACACCAATTGCAAAGCGAGAATGTTTTCTTTATTTTTGACCGCTATTTGCCCGAATTCCTGGTGCCTTACGCAAATGCGACATTGGATAACCAGCAGGCGGATGCAAGTGCCCTTTGTGGGTGGACAGAAATAACGGAAGGGCAGTGTGACCTGTTGTTATACCATATCGGCACCTCGGGCAGCCAAACACACAGCATAGAGTATTTGAAAAGATTATATAACGAAGAAGATGAGTGAACTGACACAAGAGCTGAAAGCCAAAATCATTGCGCAATTGAATCTGGAAGACCTGACCGTGGCCGACTTGGATGATAATACGCCCCTCTTCGGCGATGGGCTCGGGCTGGATTCCATCGACGCACTGGAGCTCATCGTGATGCTGGACAAAAGCTATGGCATCAAGCTTTCGGATCCAAAAGAGGGGCGCAAAGTTTTTGAAACCATCCAAACCATGGCCGACTTTATTGAGGCCAACCGGACATGAGCACGCCTACCCGGGTTGCCGTTACTGGAATGGGTGCCATTTCGGCCATCGGGATGGATGTGCCGGCCAACTACCGTTCGCTGCAAGCATCGCGCCACGGGATAGGCCCTATCCAACTGCTCGATTCAGCCCATTGCGGCAACCTGCTGGTCGGTGAGGTGGGCATCACCAACGACGAGCTGGCCCAACGGCTGGAAATCCCTGCCGGAGAAGCTTATACACGCACCACATTGCTGGCACTGATCGCCGCAAAAGAAGCTATTGCCGGAATCGGCTTGGCCGACGGCAAGCGGACCGGGCTCATCTCCGCTACCACTGTGGGCGGCATGGATGCTACCGAACGTTATTACGACGATTACCTCGTGGTAGAAACACATCGGCATTTTATCCCAACTCATCCCTGCGGCTACGCTACAGAGCAGATGGCCCACTATCTTGGGGTAACTGACTACGTAACTACCATCAGCACCGCATGCTCGTCGGCCGCCAACGCCATCATGCTGGGGGCGCGGATGATCAAAGCCGGACTGCTCGATCGTGCCATTGTGGGCGGTACCGATTGCCTGTCGCGCTTCACCATCAATGGGTTCAATTCCCTCATGATATATACCGACGGCCATTGCCGTCCATTCGACGAGCAACGCAACGGATTGAACCTCGGCGAAGCCGCCGCATACTTGGTGCTGGAACGCGCAGATGCGGCATCAAAAGCACCAATAGCCTACCTTACCGGTTACGGCCACGCCAACGACGCGTTTCACCAAACCGCATCGTCGGATAACGGTGACGGGGCATACCTTGCCATGAAGCAGGCGTTGGAAGTAGCCGGAATGGAAGCCGCCGCCATAAGCTACGTCAACGCACATGGAACCGCCACGCCGAACAACGACCTGGCAGAAGGGCAGGCCCTTCTCCGTATCTATGGCACAGCAGCATCGATTCCACCATTTAGCTCCACAAAGGCGTTTACAGGCCATACGCTGGCCGCCGCCGGGGCAATCGAGGCGGTTTTCTCCATCCTGGCACTGCAGCACCAGGAAATATTTGCCAATTTGAACTTTTCGCAGCCCATTGAAGCTCTAGGCATTGTGCCACAGACTACACTGCTCCCTGCCGAAATCAACCATGTGCTATCCAATTCGTTCGGATTCGGGGGTAACTGCAGCTCCCTGCTATTTTCAAATGCCCATGATTAAGCCCCTCTACATCCATGGTATGGCCGGTATCTCCATCCAGCCAACCACCGAACCTGGTTATTTTTTCGACCGCATAGTGTCGTATGCACAAAACCCCATACCCGCACGCGACCCCGACTATAAAGCACTCATCCCGCCACTGCAACTACGCCGTATGAACAAGAGCATGCGGATGGCAATATTCACGTCGCAACGGGCCCTGCAGCAAGCAGGGAGGACAACAATCGATGCTGTCATCACCGGCACAGGACTGGGCTGCCTCCGCGACTCGGAGCGCTTTGTGGAAGCGATACTGGCCGATGAGGGCCAATCACTTAACCCCACACCGTTCATCCAGTCTACCCATAACATGGCAGCAGCGGCTATCGCACTAGCCCTTAAATGTAACGGGTATAACATGACCTATGTGAACAATGCCAATTCATTCGAATCGGCATTGCTCGACGGGATGATATACTTGAGCGAACATCCCGACAAGACCATCTTACTTGGCGCCGTAGACGAACTCGGTGAGCGAACTACTACGTTTTGGGACATGGCCGGCTACCTCAAGCGCAACGAACCCACTGTGCCGACACCCTTGGCGGCGGGCGCCACCACAGGTGAAATCGCAGCAGAGGGTTCTACGTTTTTTGTGGCATCACAGCGTCCGGTTCCATCGTCATTAGGCAAAGTGGTAGCCGTTGAAACATGCCTGGAAACCGATGATAGCACAATACTCATAACGCGCTTTCTTCAAAAACATGGTCTGGATACCAGCGCGATTGATGGTGTACTGATGGGATACAACGGCGACTCGCGTTATGACAGTCTTTACCACGAAGTGACCAACGCCCAGTTTGCGGGAATACCGTGCGTGGGGTTCAAACATGTGTTGGGCGAGTACGATACGGTGATCGCCGCGGCACTGGCATTGAGTATACAGATCCTCCACGAGCAACATATTCCACCGGCATTGCTCGTCAGCGGACCACAGCCACAGCAGCTCTCACGCCTACTCATCTACACCCAACGGCGGGGGAAGAATCACGGCTTGGTACTAGTAGAGCGATAACATGCGAAAATTGTAACAAACCGCACTGTTTATCATCCAAGAATGGTAAACTTGCAATATTATCCAACGGATAAACACATTAATATTACTGTCACCATCATCTAGCACAATGAATAAAATCGCTATCCTTTCCACATTTTTGGGCATATCGCTTTGCATAGGCAACATTGCCATGGCCCAGAACAGGATTGAATTCAAGGAATTCAAATTAGACAACGGTCTTACCGTATTGATGCACCGCGACAACACCACCCCTATTGTGGCCGTATCGGTGATGTACCACGTGGGCTCGAAAAATGAAAACCCCGAGCGTACTGGATTTGCACATTTCTTCGAACACCTGCTCTTCGAGGGTACCGAAAACATCGGCCGGGGCGAGTACATGAAAAAAATCGAATCCATCGGCGGCACACTCAACGCGTACACGACACAGGACGTGACCTATTACCACGAAGTGGTTCCGGCAAATTACCTCGAAACCGCCCTATATATGGAGAGTGAGCGGATGCTGCACGCCAAAATAGATACCGTGGGCGTAGAGACCCAGCGCAGCGTGGTAAAAGAGGAAATGCGGCAGCGCGTAGACAACCAGCCATATGGTACCATCTTGCAGGAAACATTCAAACGGACGCATTTGGTACACCCCTACCGGTGGTCGGTTATCGGTTCACTCGACCACCTGAACGCTGCAACGCTCGATGAGTTCATGCAATTTTACAGAACCTATTACGTTCCGGACAATGCTGTCCTTTCTATCGCAGGCGATATCGACTACGACCAGACGGAACAATGGATACGTATGTATTTCTCCGAGATACCAACGGGTATCGGCACAATTAACCGCCCAGACGTGACGGAGCCCCGGCGCACTGACGAAACTCGCGACATCGTCTATGACAACATCCAGCTGCCCGCTGTTATCCAAGCATATAACCTGCCGCCGAAAAAGCATAAAGACAGCCATGCACTGAGCATGCTCTCCACTTACCTTACCGGCGGAAAGAGCTCACTCCTTACCAAAGAGATCGTGGATAAACAACAAAAGGCAGTTGCGATAGCCGCATTCCCACTCGACTTGGAAGACGGCGGCGTATTCCTGCTATACGGAATTGCCAACATGGGTGTATCGGCCGATTCATTGGAGTATGCCATCGACCAGCAATTGGCCAAGGTAATCGCCAACGGAATATCCGAAGACGATTTCCAAAAGCTACTGGCACAGGTTGAAAATGCGGTAGTAAGCCGCCAGGCTTCTGTTGCCGGCATAGCCGAAAGCCTAGCGGAAGCAAAAATCTTTTTCGGTGATGCCAATGAGGTAAATAGGGAGATGGACAAATACAACGCGGTATCGCGCGCGGATATCCACCGCGTAGCCCAAGAATACCTTGGCAAAGACGGGCGGGTGGTACTGTATTACCTACCTAAACCTGCCGATGCCGAATAATGAATAACGTCTAACTGCTCAAACGATGACGATAAATAAGATAACAATGAATAAGATCAGCATATTTCTTTTCCTGGCCTGTTGCGGTATATCATCCACTTTTGCACAAATAGATCGCAGTAAATACCCCGAGCCGGGGCCGGCCCCAGAGATCAACATCGGTATTCCCGCTACCTTCACATTGCCCAATGGGTTGAAGGTGTTTGTAGTAGAGAACCACAAGCTGCCACGTGTGACGTATTCGTTGGTATTAGACCGCGACCCGATTTTAGAAGGTGACAAGGCAGGGCTAACCACATTCGTAGGCGAAATGCTCATGGGTGGCACAACCACGAGAAGTAAGGACGAGCTCGACGAGGCCATTGACCGCATCGGTGCCCGTATAGGTGCATCGTCTACCTCGGCAAATGCGTCGTCGCTCAAAAAATACAACGACCAGTTGCTGGAGCTTTTCGCAGACGTCCTGTTCAACCCTGCTTTTCCCCAATCCGAGTTGGATAAGCAAAAAAAGCAAGCCATCTCCGGTTTAGCTGCCGCCAAAGAAAACCCCAATAGCATCGTAAGGGTGGTGCGGAATGCGGTAATGTACGGCAAAGACCACCCTTATGGTGAAACGGAAACCGAAAAGACCGTGGAAAACGTACAGCTGGAGGATATCAAAAACTATTACGACACCTATTTCAAACCGAATATTGCCTATTTGGCCATCGTGGGCGACATCACTGCATCGGAAGCCAAGGCGTTGGTAACGAAATATTTTTCGGATTGGAAACGCGGTGACGTGCCGAGCCACGAGTGGTCAACGCCACAGGTGCCGGTCGGGAACAAGGTAGTCCTTGTAAACCGTCCAACCAGTGCCCAATCGGTTATCAATGTAGGGTACCCCCTGCAGCTGAAACCCAACAACCCGGATGTCATCGCCGTCTCGGTGGTAGCCGAGATACTCGGTGGCGGTGCTTCTTCAAGGCTTTTCCAAAACCTGCGTGAAGACAAAGGTTACACGTATGGTGCCTACGGCAGCATCACCCCGGATAAGCTGGTAGCTGTGCTAAATACCAGTGCCAGTGTACGAAATGCGGTAACCGATAGCGCTACGCATGAGCTTATCAATGAGCTGACACGCATCGGGGAACGTACCATTACCCCGGAAGAACTCGATCTGGCCAAAGCATCCCTAGCCGGGAGCTTCGGGCGGTCGCTGGAACAACCCGCTACCATCGCCCGGTTTGCCATCAATACCGAGCTCCAGCAGCTACCCAAAGATTACTACCAGAATTACCTGAAAAACCTGGATGCTTTGACACTAGACCAGATCAATGCCGTCGCTACCAATTACGTGCACGGGGATAACCTGCAAATAACCATTGTAGGCAAGACCGACGATTTCGCTGATCAGATGGCTCGGTTCGGTGCTGTGCAATACTACACTGTAACAGGTGATCCAGAAGTGAAGATGGAAATCACCGACGCGGATATCACCGCGGCAGGGGTAATCGATACATACCTCGACGCCATCGGCGGAAAGGAAAAATTGGCCGCGGTCAACACCATCAAAACGGTGAGCGAGGCCGAGATCCAGGGAATGGCAATTACGATAGAACAATTGGTGGATAAAAACAAAGGGGTTGCGGTACAGAACACGAAATTAGGTCCGCAGGTACTATCCAAGGTGGTGGTTACCCCTGCTAAAGTTACCGTTACCGCCCAAGGGCAATCACAAGAACTGCCGGCGGAAGCTGCTGCAGCATACCAATCGCTATTGGAGATTTTCCCCGAACTCACATATGGAGAAGACGATGTGGCACTCGAACTGGATGGGATTACAAAAGTAAACGACGAGGATGCCTACAAAGTAAAGGTGACCCAGGGGCCAAATACGTCCACCGTTTATTTCAGTGTATCATCAGGACTCAAACTGAAAACCGAAAGTGAGCTTTCGGGTGAAATTACCATCGAGCAATATGGCACTTACGACGGCATACAGCTGCCCGAAACCGTTTCGATTGTCAATAAAATGGTTCCCATGCCACTGAAGGCAGTGACCAAAGCGGTAGTGATCAACGGTGAAATCAGTGACGAAGAATTGCAATAGGGCAACTTAGAAACGAATGAATTCGTCAATCTGTTCGTTGGTGAACCGGAGCGTGTCTTCGCGGTAAAGATTACCCTGTTCGTCTAGCTCCTGGAAGATATGGGGAATGTGTATGCGTAAGGGCAGTACATTCAAACGCACATAATGGCATACACCCGTGAAGTGGTCAACACCGCGCACATTCCCATATTTACCGCTAGACAGTCCTACCAATGCTGCTTTCTTATTGAAAAAGCTATTGGGAAACTGGCAGGCATCCACGAAAGTCTTCAATATTCCGGGGAAGCTGCCGTTGTATTCAGGGATTATAAAAATAAATTTTTCGGTGGCCGTAACCTGGTCTTGGTAGGGCTGGAATGCGGCACTACGGTTTTTATACATCGTGGCCGTAATGAAATCGGCTGACACATCGGCGAGCGAAAGAATCTGTGCGGCTACACCCCGTTCGGTAAGTTTTTGCTGATAATAAGTGGCGAGTTTAAACGTATTACTATGTGGACGGTTCGTACCGGATATGATGGTTACCATAAGAGATTAAATTAAAAAAGCGTATCTTAGCCCGTCGCTTTCGCAGTTGCTTAAATGCCCAAAAGTACGAATTAATGGATACTTTTGGGGCGCGAAACAAAAAGAGCGCTAATTTTTCATCACCCATGGGTAAAATCATTGCAATAGCTAATCAAAAAGGAGGAGTGGGTAAAACAACTACCTCCATCAATCTGGCGGCCAGCTTGGCCGTACTGGAGTATAAAACACTGTTGGTAGATGCCGACCCGCAGGCCAACTCAACATCGGGTATCGGTTTTGACCCGCGCACGGTCAAAGCCAGCATATACGAGTGCCTCGTAAATGATCTCAGCCCACGTGAGGCCATCCAACATACCGATACGCCCTATCTCGACCTGCTCCCTGCCCATATCGACCTGGTGGGGGCCGAGATCGAGATGATCAACCTGCATGAGCGGGAATATAAAATGCGGCGTATTTTGGATGAAGTGAAAGATGAGTATGATTTCATCGTGATCGACTGCTCACCTTCTTTGGGCCTCATCACCATCAATGCCCTCTCGGCGTCCGACTCGGTCATCATCCCCGTACAATGTGAGTATTTTGCATTAGAAGGTTTAGGGAAGCTACTCAACACCATCAAAATCGTACAGAACAGGCTCAATACTGCCCTGGAAATCGAAGGTATCCTCCTCACCATGTATGATGTGCGGTTGCGGCTCTCCAACCAAGTGGTGGAGGAAGTACGATCGCACTTCAACGAACTTGTGTTTGATACCATCATCCAGCGCAACACACGGTTGAGTGAGGCTCCAAGTTTCGGGATCGCTGTCATCATGCATGATGCCAATTGCAAAGGAGCGATTAATTACCTGAACCTGGCACGGGAAATACTCCAGAAAAACAACCTTATCAAGGAAGAGGCAGAACACGTAAGCGTATAGTAGACCATGGCAGCACAACAACGGAAAATAGGTTTGGGCAAGGGATTAAGTGCATTACTCGACGACTCGGCGGAGGGTGTAAGCCAACCTGCCGGCAGCGTGGGCGGCATGCGGGATCGGCCCATGGCCGGCATGAGCCATATCCAGATCTCGCAGATTACCGTTAACCCCTTCCAGCCGCGTACGGATTTCGACGAGGAAGCGCTTCGTGAGCTGGCCGACTCAATCAAGCTCCAAGGGCTCATCCAGCCCATTACCGTGCGGGAGGCCGAGCGCGGGGGGAACTACCAACTTATCAGTGGGGAACGCCGTCTCCGTGCCGCCAAACTCGCCGGCCTGACGGAGATCCCGGCTTATGTGCGTACAGCCAACGATCAGCAGATGTTGGAAATGGCGCTCATTGAAAACATCCAGCGCGAAAACCTCAATGCCATGGAAGTGGCACTGAGCTTCCAACGGATGATTGAAGAATGTAACCTCAAACAGGAGGAGCTCGGCGAACGCGTGAGCAAAAACCGATCTACAGTAACCAACTACCTCCGGCTACTGAAGCTTCCGCCCGTCATACAGGCGGCCATCCGCGACGGACAACTCAGTATGGGCCACGCACGCGCGTTGATCAACGTGCCCGAAATCGACAAGCAGCTATACATCTTCCGTGAAATTGTGAAAAAGGGGCTTTCCGTAAGGAAAACGGAAGAGCTGGTGCGTGGCATACAACAGCAAGGCCACCGCGGGGCTGCCCAAAGCCCGAAGTCCACACCACTGTCTTTCCAATACCAAAAGGTGGAGGACGACCTAGCGTCGAAATTTTCAACACGGGTTAGGTTAAAAGTTGCCAATAAAAAGGGTAAGGGAGCCATCGAAATCCCTTTCCACTCTGAAGATGACCTGAATCGGATTCTCGAATTATTGGACTGGTGATGAATCGACTGATTATTATCTTGCTATTGGCAACGGGGGTTTGGGGCACGCTCCAAGCACAAGAGCCCGATAGCCTAAAGCGCGATAGTATTCCTAAAGTTACCGACAGTCTAACCACATCCGCTACCGATACGCTTGCCGACGAGACCCGGAGGGAGAGGCGGCAACGGGAAAAACGTGAACGTGAGGCCGATGAGCAGCTTCAGGTCGTATTCAAGGACTCTGCCCGGTTGGCGCTAGAAGAGTTATCAAACCGGCCCTGGAAGCGCTCGTTGATGGTGCCCGGCTGGGGGCAGATTACCAATGGTGGTTGGTGGTGGCTCAAAGTTCCGGTCATCTATGGCGGTTTTGTGAGTGCCGTATTGGTTTTCGAATTCAACAACCGATATTACCACGATATCCTAGGTGAAGTGCAATATCGTGTAAATAACAACCACGCTATCCCTCCAAACACAAAATACCCGCAGCTTGGCGCTGGCAGCCAGATTACAGACTATATGATCTCTGCGAAAGATTTTTACCGCCGTAACCGCGACCTCACGGTATTGGTAACGATTGGATGGTGGGGGCTTCAGGCTGTGGAGGCCTACGTCAACTCGATGCTGAAAAACCGCTGGGAAATCGGGGATGATCTCGCATTCAACATCGGGCCAACACTTTTGGTTACACCCGGCTCCGCTTGGGCTTACCAATCCCAACCCTATACGGTAGGGGTGAAGATAAATGTCAGGTTTTAGACAGTGAATGGACAAGATACAGGAAACAATAGATTGGACTTACGACTAAATTTCGAAATACTAAAGACTTACGACCAACATGAACATCGCATTACTCGGATATGGCAAAATGGGGCAGCTTATCGAGCGTTTTGCCCAGAAGCGTGGCCATCGCATCCAACTTATCGTGGATGAAAACAATCGTGAACAAATCACTGCTGCCGACTTAGATGAAATAGACGTAGCCATTGATTTTAGCAGGCCAGAGGCCGCTGTGGACAATATAGATTTATGTTTCGATGCCGATATACCCATCGTGGTAGGCACCACAGGTTGGTACGACCAGTTAGAAGCCGTCAAAACCCGATGCCTGGCTGGTAACAAAACGTTGCTTTATGGCTCTAACTTCAGTATAGGAGTCAACGTGTTTTTCCACATCAACAAATTGCTCGCAGCGGCGATGAACCCTTACAAGCAATACGATGTGCAGGTGGAGGAGATCCACCATACCCAGAAATTGGATGCTCCAAGCGGCACGGCAATTACCATTGCCGAAGGGATCATTGGCCAAATCGGTGCCAAAACGTCGTGGATAAACAACTTGGTTGGTGAAGGTGAAGAGGCTGTTCCGAAGGCAAATGAGCTACTCATCGAGAGCCACCGCATCGACGAAGTTCCGGGCACGCATACAGTGCTCTACAGTTCGGAGGTAGACCAGATCGAATTCAAGCATACCGCCCATAGCCGGGCGGGCTTCGCGCTGGGTGCCGTAGCAGCGGCCGAATGGATACAGGGCCGCTCCGGGTTTTATGAAGTGACCGAAATGTTTAACTTTGGCGGGCGTATATTATAACTTGCAAATAATCGTATAACGAACAAAACCTCACATATGGGATATATTGTCTTTGCCATCATCCTCGTCCTTATCCATTTCGGACTTTGGAAGCTTTTCGTAAAAGCTGGCCGTAAGGGCTGGGAATCACTCATACCCATTTACAGAGAATACGTAATCACCAAGATAACGGGGCACCCCGGTTGGTGGATTGCATTGCTACTCATTCCTATTGTAAATATCTTCATCTTTTACGGACTGTACCTCGATTTGGTGAAATGCTTCGGTAAGCGACGGTTTTGGGAATATGCGGCTACCGTTATCTTACCATTCGTAGTGCTTCCGTGGTGGGGCAATGACCCCAAGGTGGTTTACCTGGGTAGGTCGGCCACCGCCGAGTTCAAAGAGAAATACCCTTACAAAAAAACCGTTGCACGGGAGTGGGCAGATGCAATTGTGTTTGCGGTGGTAGCAGCGACGTTGATTAGGGGCTTCCTCATCGAGGCCTATATGATCCCTACCGGCTCCATGGAAAAAAGCCTGCTCGTGGGCGACTTCCTATTTGTGAGTAAACTGAATTACGGCCCCCGGGTACCGATGACCCCGGTGGCATTCCCTTTCGCCCACCACACCATGCCGATTATCGGGGGGAAAGCATACTGGGAGGGAATAAAAATCGGATATAAACGCCTACCTGGCTTCCAGGATATCGAGCGCAACGATGTGGTTGTGTTCAACTATCCCATGGAGGCCGACCCACCATTCAGCCGACCCATCGACAAACGGGAGAACTACATCAAGCGTGCTGTGGGGATACCGGGCGACACGATTTCATTGCGTGGAGCGGACCTATACGTCAATGGAGAGCCTGGATTCAAACCGCCGCACAGCCAGATGGATTATTACGTCTATACCGATGGTACCGGGCTGAACCCACAGCGGCTAACGGACATGCGTATCGAATCAAACCCCTACGCACGCGAACCCTATCAGCTTTTCCTCACCGACAAGGCATACGAGGAGGTAAAAAGCTGGGCAAATGTGACCAAGATCGTACCCAATATCAGGCATCAGGATGCCAACGAGTCGGGAATATTCCCGAATAACCCACTGTACCATTGGAACATCGATAATTTCGGACCGTTGATCATCCCTAAAAAGGGCTGGACCGTTACGCTAGACAGCCTGACATTCCCGTTATACGAACGCGCCATCCGGGTTTATGAAGGGAACGAATTGGAAAGCCGCGATGACGGCATATACCTCAACGGTAACAAGGCCGACAGCTACACTTTCAATATGGACTACTATTGGATGATGGGTGATAACCGCCACAATTCAGAAGATGCACGCACGTGGGGCTTCGTACCCGAAGACCATATCGTAGGCAAGGCGCTGTTTGTATGGCTCAGCTGGGACGAAAAAGGCACTTTCTTCGACAAAATACGGTGGAACCGCATTTTTATGGGCATTAAATAGTCATCCCTTAAATTCTGTACAACACACTAACAGTCAG
>NZ_JAMXAY010000150.1 GCF_025460835.1 Parapedobacter soli
CCGCGCACAGGGAACCCCGTTGCGCACGTAATAGATGAGGCCGCCCACTTTACCGTGCAGCGCACCTCCTTTAAGAACTGCCATTGTCTTTTAAGTTAAAAAGCAAGGGGGGGAGCGCCCCCTTGCCGGTGAAACCATCTGTTCCTTACTGGAAGGTGACCTCCCCGAGGTAGACCGTGTTGGAAACCTTCTTGCCATTGGGGCTGGCGAAGAACATCCAAGCGTGGCCCACCTGCCCCACGAACGGAACAGGCACATCCACCACCGCCGTGCCCTCAGCCCGGGTAGCGGGAAGCTCCGTGGTGATGAAGAGCTGCCGCTCGGCATTGCACACCACGATATACGCCACGTCGTTGCTGGCACCGCCGAACTGGCTCGGCGCCGGATCCCACGTGATGGTGACAGCCCCTTCGGCTACCACCAGCGAGCTCGTGAGCGGGATGAACAGGCTGCCCTCGCTGAGCGTGATGGCCGGATAGTCGATTTCGAAATCCGGCGCGGTGCCGATCACTGCCTCCTCGATGTTGCGCTTCACGGCCATGCTGAACTGCGCCGCCGTGAGCCGCCGCACGTTGCGGAATCCAACCGACAGGATGCCCTGCAGGGGTGAAAGGAATTTGGTGACCAGCCGGAAGCGGAGCCGCTGGGCAGCCTGTGCTTCCGTGGCCGGCACGTTGCTCTTTTTCGCCAGGCCACG
>NZ_JAMXAY010000152.1 GCF_025460835.1 Parapedobacter soli
TTATCCTAATCACCGATGGGAAATACCATGACAGCAACTCGCTGGACATCCTGATCCCCATCCCAGAGGCGATATATGTAATGGATAAAGCTTACGTTGATTTCGCAGCTTTGCACAATATCGATGTTTGCGGCGCATACTTTATCACCAGGGCCAAATCTTCCATGGATTTCTCCGTTGTTGAAAATAATCCCAATATCCATCCACGGACAGGGCTGCTTGCCGACCGTACCATCATACTGAACGGGTACAAGTCCAAAAAGCTGTATCCCGGCCAATTAAGGCTGGTGGAATACTACGACAGTGACAAAGAAGTCGAACTGGCATTCCTTACCAACAACTTCGAGGTATCCGCTCTTGAAGTAGCTCGGCTTTACCGCCACAGGTGGCAGATTGAAGTGTTCTTCAAATGGATAAAGCAGAACCTGGTCATAAAATCCTTATGGGGGCATTCTGAAAATGCGGTCAACACCCATGTCTGGATAGCCATTTGTACCTATCTTATCGTAGCCATGGTCAAGCATAACCTGAAAAGCACGCTCTCCATTTACGAAATCATGCAGATCCTCGGAATCTCGGCGTTTGATAAAACACCGCTAAAGGATCTAATCGCTCAGGATCAAAAAAATCAAAGTGTCAAAGAACAAAAATTGTTAAACTTATTTGATGCAAAAAGTTAACGCATCAGTACTAA
>NZ_JAMXAY010000151.1 GCF_025460835.1 Parapedobacter soli
CTTAGCATACTGAACCTTTGGCCCAAAGAATGGGGAGTATTACAGATAGATATTGACATCATTACCGAAGAACCGGAGGATAAAATCAAGGCTGTTTTACAGAAAATAAGCCAATTGGAAATGTTTACCCGTTGGGAAGATGACAACCACCGAAAACATACCCCTGATGCACCTATTGGACATTTCAAGATGTTTTATAAAAGTGTTGTAGATGGTCACGAAGAGCCGATACTATTGGATTTATTATACACGCCCAATCCATATCCTGAAACAAAAGAATATCCAATAAAACATAGTTGGCTTGCTACTTCGGGCGAAGATACGAAAGTTGTACTGCCAACGTTCGAAGCCATTTTAGGAGATAAGTTAACTGCTTTCGCTCCGAAAACCACCGGTATTTTGTATTCAAAAAATCGCCCTGTCGAAATCATCAAACAGTTATATGATATCGGTTTCTTATTTGACCAAATAACAGACCTCAGCATAGTAAAAGAAAGTTATTCGAGCGTGGTACAAGAGGAAATCGGCTATCGAAAATTAACTATTCATGCCAAAGAAGTATTGAAAGACACTTGGCAAGCCTGTTATACCATAGCAGAAAGAGATATAAAGTCCGATGAATTCAAACACTTGCAATTGGGCATTAAGAACTGGATATTGCGGAGCAAGCTGACCCCCAGCGACTGCCTACTAA
>NZ_JAMXAY010000153.1 GCF_025460835.1 Parapedobacter soli
ACGCCGGGTTATCCATGTTTCGCCCGGACGCGAAGGGGCTGCCGTGGGTGAACTGGCCGATGCCCTGCAGGCCAAGGGCGGCCATGCCCATGCCGTGGAACAGGTGGCCATTGACATGTCCCCCGCCTATATCTCGGGCGTGGGCGAACACCTGCCCAATGCCGCTATCGTATTTGACAAATTCCACGTGGTAGCCAAACTGGGCGAAGCCATGGATCAGGTGCGTAAGGCCGAACGCAAAGGAGCAGACACACTCAAAGGCCACAAATACACAGTGCTGTACCGGTATGACAACCTATCGGCCAAAAAGAAGGATGAACTGGATTATCTCACCATGGCTTACCCCAGACTGGGCGAAGCCTACAGGCTCAAAGAGCTGTTCGGCGAGTTCTGGGAGTTCAGAAATACCGAAGAGGCCATGGCTTTCCTGGCATACTGGTGCGATGTGGTCATGGAAACCGATATTGCTCCTTTCAAGAAATTCGTCGCTACGCTCAAGGCACATTGGTCGGGTATCGTGGGTTACGTCAAGGCAAAGATAAATTCCGGTGTGATGGAAGGAATCAATAACAAAATCCAGCTCGCTAAACGAAGGGCAAGGGGCTACAGGGACACAAATAACTTCATCAGCATGATTTACTTTATCGCCGGTAAGCTAAAATTCGATTACCCACACTATCCGTCATAGAGCC
>NZ_JAMXAY010000154.1 GCF_025460835.1 Parapedobacter soli
ACCGGCCATTTCCACATCTCCTCCTAGGTTGATAGCCCCTAACCCTCATTGGGGCGGAGACCCGTTACTTTCAGAGTGACGGATTTCTCTTTTTTAGCCGTCTTTGGTCACCGCATTGTCTATTTAACACATCTTAACAAATTAATTGCAACAAAACGGGGCCGGCATGCGTTATACAAGTTCATAATTAGGTTTATAATTGGTTAGTTTGAAAGCCCCGATTCTCCCCGTTTCGGGGCTTTCTGTTTGCTCTGCATGATAACCACATGATTGTCGAGTAAGATGTGTCGATACCGAACGTACAATACCGGAGAAAGAATTTTTGTGACGAACCGCCGTATTTTTGTGANGGGGCTTTCTGTTTGCTCTGCATGATAACCACATGATTGTCGAGTAAGATGTGTCGATACCGAACGTACAATACCGGAGAAAGAATTTTTGTGACGAACCGCCGTATTTTTGTGATGAGTTGCCGCTTCCTTGTGATGACCTACACGTTTTTGTGACGAAACACCAAGCAGAATTTGTGAAAAGTTGTAGGGCGAAATTTGGACTCCTTTTGCTCGGGGTTCTGTTGCGAGAGATTTGAATTTTTGTGCTAAATCCAATCTTTTAGCTGTTATTTCGACTCCATATTCTATAAAAAAATGGTTCTATGACGATTTGTATGGCTAAATTAGCTGATCAACC
>NZ_JAMXAY010000155.1 GCF_025460835.1 Parapedobacter soli
TTTTCTGTCGGCTTTCCGTGCTTTGGCCTTGTTTTTCGGATGGTTCCTAAAACGTTGGTCGACAGCAAGCTTCTTCAATACCCGTGTGTAGGCCTGTCTTAAGGGGACCTGTTCTTGCTCGGCGATTGCCTTACATTTTTTGATGATCTTCTTGTGGAGTTTGGCGTCCGTAGGAAAGGTGATGTTCTTTTCCTGCACCGTGGTGTCGATATTCACGCTGTCCTCATCACTGTCCGGCCCGTTGATGCGTATGCTCTCTTTTAAGATCAGTTCAACGCCCCATTCGCCAATACGCTTTCTGAAATGAACCAGCTCCGATGCCTCACAGGGCGCTCCGGCCACAAAGTACTGCTCTCCGCAGAAGTATTGGTAGTAATTGTTCTCGCTCCACTGTTCCACCACGCTTTCGTCAGAGATGTTGCGGATGTGCTTGAGCATCAACAGACCCACCATCAGTCGGATAGGTTTGCCCGGACGACCGTTATCCTTACAGTACAAGGGTTCAAAGGCATCCTCGAAGATGTGCCAATGGACTTTATGGGCTAAAATGTACAGGGGATGCCTGGGGTTCAGCGTGTCTTCAAAGGAGAAGAACAGACTGGATTGACTTTGGTTTTTTCGTTGTGGTATCATACAAAAAATGCAAGGTTTCTGAGGTAAAAATACAAAACCTTGCATGTTTTTCAAA
>NZ_JAMXAY010000156.1 GCF_025460835.1 Parapedobacter soli
CGGTAAGCTAAAATTCGATTACCCACACTATCCGTCATAGAGCCACATTTTGCTTGGAGTGACCATGAACTGGTATACAAAAATGTTTCATCGTTCCAAAGGTTTGAAGGTTAACAATAAAGTCATTACTTTAGCGAGACCAAGATGAAATCGAGCCGGTATTAACTTAGACGGTATGCGTCTTTGATTATATGTGCTAAACTGAAATAAGTAAGGGATAATATATTAGGAATCTTTCAAGATCGTCGAAACATTATCGGCGGATGGCTGTCTGGACTAGTTAGGTGACAACAAAAAGAGCATAGAGACATAAAGCTTGCGGTAACAGACGATGGTCTGTGAGTTTACAAGGATAACCAAGAAGCCGATGACCGAAAACAAAAATGGAGACCTACCTTGCTTTGAAGGGCTGATAGACGAAAAAATTATCCGATATGCGTATTGCGCATATTGGATAACCGAACAGATAGTGTAAGAAAAAATAATACAGAGAAAACAATGTATGCGAAATAACTTACTGATTTAAAGTAGAATAATAGACTACGTGTTTAGATATTATTAGTTACGCATATTTAGGAGTTATCGGTAATGGCAGAACGGCTGTGCCAAAAGACAGTTCGGGAGTGTAAAACAAACTGTGTCAGGGGTTGAACATCGGCCCCGC
>NZ_JAMXAY010000157.1 GCF_025460835.1 Parapedobacter soli
ACGGCCATCCCCAAGCTTTTGGAGTTGCTTACCCTTGACGGATGCATTGTGACCATCGACGCTATGGGCTGCCAGAAAACCATCGCAGAGCAAATCATAAAAAAGAAGGCCGATTATATCCTGATGGTAAAAGATAACCAGGCCGGATTGAAAGAACAATTAACAAAGCTGTTTCAGCGGGGAGATGCAGTGAAGGTTGGCAGGGATGTCACATCCGGCCACGGCCGTGTGGAGACCAGGGTATGCCATGTCACCAGTTCTCTGGAATTTCTGGATGGCAGGGAGGAGTGGAAAAACCTCCGCTCAATCGTGAAGATAAGCGCGGAGCGATATTGCAAGAAAACCGGCAGCACATCCAATGAGGACCGGTATTACATCACGTCACTGGGCGATGACCCGGATTTGCTGAACGGAGCCATCAGGAGCCATTGGGGTATAGAAAATAATCTGCACTGGAACCTGGACGTGATATTCAGGGAAGACGGGCAGCTCAAACGAGCGGGAAACTCCGCTCAGAACTTTAACCTGATCAGTAAAATAGCACTGGCATTGATTGATAACGAAAAATCCACTAAAAACTCGAAACCTAACAAGCGGATAATGGCAGCATGTAGCGACAAATACCGTGAAAAGGTGCTAAAACTTTAAAAGCGAAATCCCTG
>NZ_JAMXAY010000158.1 GCF_025460835.1 Parapedobacter soli
GATCGGCGCATACCGTCACATAACGGTGCCCTTTCCTGCTGGAGGTCTCGTCGATGCCCACCTGCCTCACCGCGGAGAGATCATCCGATTTTACCGCACGGCCGACCCAATAGTTGAATACACGCCACAGCCGGTGGGCAACAACCCGCAGCGTAGCGGCAACCTTGTTCACGGGCATTTCGCATTCGATCAACAGCATGGAAAATGCCTCGAACAACAGCGTGAAACCACTGCCCGGGCGGGCCCATGGCACCACTACCGTCTTCACCGAACCATCGCCCTGCTGTATCCGGGGAACACGGGCATGAAGGAAACAGTTGTGCTCAAAGAAGTTCAGGTGCTGCCAGCTCCGGTCTTCCGTATCATAAACGCCGCACATTGCACCCGTGGGATCCGGAAACTTAGCCCCTGGCTTAAAATCAAGGTAGATGTCCAACTGACCGCGGTTCAACCCTTCGGGCTTGGTCAATTTTACTTCCTTTATATACCATGGTGATTCAAGCCCAAGGGCCATCTCGAATATCTGATTGCTGTTCATGACACAAAACTAAAGATTGTATGCCTCCGGCGGGCGCTCGCCGCGCAGGCAGGTTTTGGTTGATCAGCTAATTTAGCCATACAAATCGTCATAGAACC
>NZ_JAMXAY010000159.1 GCF_025460835.1 Parapedobacter soli
AATGCCGGAATACTTCCCCTGAGATCCAATAGGGTGTGTACTTTGACCGCTCCGCGTGAGTATTTGCCGGGTGCCCATCCGAATAGTTTCAGGCTGAGCGATATGGTCGTGGAATCCAACGCAAACACCTCGTTTGAAATATCCACCCCCAAAATGCCCTGCTTGCTGTACATGGGCCTTACTTTACTGATCAGGTAGTTCCCGAAATCCGAGAAAATCCGCTGGTCACGCCCTTCGTTCGCCCTTGACAGTGTCGATTGGTTGACATATTTCCGGATCCCGAGGTGATACAGCTTATTCTTATGCGCTTTCAAGCATACGCAGATATCCCGGAGCGAATTGCGCGAGGTAAGCTGGCCGAAAAACAACTGGATGAACTGGTTCCAACAGTTGAAACCCCTTGTCCGGAAATCACCATCGTACTTCGCCACGCATTTGTCGAACTCGTACCTGTCAACAAATTGCAGAAGCTGGGCAAAAACATACTTCCCTGAATTCATAGCCGCATTTTAAGGCGGCAAATCTACAGGTCAATTCAAATCAAAAAATCAAAGAACGACTATAATATATTTATATACAATGCTTTACAATGAATTTTAAAAACTTAACGCATCACTAGTAA
>NZ_JAMXAY010000016.1 GCF_025460835.1 Parapedobacter soli
CCCTGCAAATCCAATCCCCAAAATTCTTAAAAGCGAAATCCCTGGGAATAAAGACAGGCGATCTGTCGTTTAACTACTAAGCACTTACTACTATGTACTAAACACAAAATGATCAAGAACTATTTCAAAACCGCCTGGCGCACAATATGGTTGAACCGTAAGTATGCGCTGCTTAATTCGCTCGGGCTAGGACTCGGTCTTTCGGTATTCGTCACGGCCCTGATTTACGTCAACCGCGAAAAAAGCTATGACCGGTGGGATGGTCAACTGGAGCGAGTGTACCGAGTGAATATGGGTAAAAACTGGGGCGGAAATAGGGAATTTACCTCTTTTGTACCTCCCCCTTTGGCTTATTTCATGCGGCACAGCCTACCGGAAGTGGAACAAGCAACCAGCTTGCAAGAGTGGCGTGAAACAGTAATTGAGATTGCTGGCGAACAATACTACGAAAAGCAACTTATTGCCACCGATAGCTTCTTTTTTTCCGTCTTCCCGTACCAATTTATATATGGGGGGCCATCCACCGCATTAACAGCCCCATGGTCCGTCGTCATAAGTGAAGAGATGAGCAAACGATGGTTTGGTAAGGAAAACCCAATCGGGCGAACCATGAAAATAAATAATAATCAAGAAAACCTTTATACGATTACTGGGGTATTCAGGCAGACCACTCCCTCACACTTGGATTTTAACATGTGTGTCTCCCTACACGAAAATCCACATAATTGGCAGGCTAGTGTACGCTTCGCTTACGTACTGTTGAAGCGAGATACCGATGCCAACCGGGTAGCCAAAAAAATCAACAATAAATATACACTTGAGTATGCAAGGGCTTTCCAAACAAATCCAGTTCAGGCTGCTAATGGACACATCGAGGAGGCTATTACATCATTTGAAAATGCCCGCAAGTGGCTTGCTGAAAACCAACAGATTACCGACATCCGCACCGTGTTGGAGCCCGTAAGTAGTATTCACCTCAGACCGGCATCATATCCCTGGCAGGATTCACCAGCCAACCACCCGGTACAGGATTATGAAAAGGGCAATCATATCCCCGTGATGGTTTTTTCCATAATCGCTCTATTGGTGCTGTTACTAGCATGTATTAACTATGTCACGCTGGTGATTGCGCAAGGCAATAGCCGTGCAAAAAACTCGGGGCTACGCAAGGTTGTTGGGGCAAGTAAAACGCAACTGATTATTCAATTTCTGCTTGAATCATCTATCCACGTGGTTTTTTCTTTATGCTTGGGCCTATTGTTCAGCCAGCTATTCATCCAATACCTCAATAGCACATTTGGTTTGCAGCTGACGCTGTGGAACACCATTAACCCTGCAGCCAATTTTCAGTTGATAACACAGCTTACCGTTGTCACTATTATCGTAACATTGCTCTCGGGTTCATATCCGGCGCTACTATTAGCCAGCTACCGGCCTGTCCAGATACTGAAAGGGGAACTATCTACTGGTACAAAGAGCTTAAAACTACGTAACGCATTAGTTATCTCACAATTTGTGATTGCAATGGCTTTTATAACATCGCTTTTCATCATGAACAACCAGATCCGGTTCATGCAGCAAAATGACCCCGGCTTTGATCGTGAGCAAGTACTCCGTATTGATGGCAAGCGAATACCCATGGCGTTCTACGAGTCGATAGATAAACACACTTCCCTAATGAACCGATTGCGGAACCTTCCGGAAGTGGAATCCGTTGCAGCTACCTATTTTTATCCCGGACAACCATCCCATAGCTTCCAGACAGCGCTATTTGGACAGGCAAAGGACCAGCTTTCGCTAAGCACTAATTTCGTCGGACTCTCTTATTTCGAAACATTAGGAATACGCATCAAGCAAGGGAGGGACTTTACGACCAACTACGCCATGGACACCGTCAATTCGGCTATTATCAACGAGACAGCTGCTCGGGCCTTACGTTTTGACAATCCCATCGGGGAGCGGGTAACCGTAATCGCCAGAGATTACACCATTATAGGGGTTGTTCCAGACAATTACGGTGCAGGTTATACAACCGTTGTTCAGCCAGAAATCTACTTCATCGGTGTGGAACCAAATATCATGGCCGGTCGCCGGCAGTTGTTGCTCCGAATAAAAAATGGGAGGAATGTCAAGGAAGCGGTCGACAAGATTTCTTCGATTTGGAAATCAGTAGACGATAGTGGACCCATGCGTTACAGTTGGTTGGACGACGATTTCTCGAAGCTAATTGAAAAATATGTCCGCTTTGGCAAACTCACCGGCCTGCTGAGTTTCGTAAGTCTAGCCATTGCAATCATGGGTGTTTTTGCCTTAAGTACCTTTACTGCTCGGCAGCGCACTAAGGAAATCGGTATCCGCAAGGTGCTGGGTGCTACGGTATCCGGTATCGTTAGCTTGCTGTCAAAAGACTTCATCAAATTGGTGTTGATTGCCATCGTCATTGCCTCACCCATTGCTTGGTGGGCGATGAACAAATGGTTGGAAGATTTCGCCTACCGCATCGACATCCAATGGTGGATGTTTGCCTTGTCGGGATTGGTAGCCGTAGTGATTGCATTGCTTACCGTAGGCTGGCAGGCGATAAGGGCAGCGGTGGCCAATCCGGTGGAGTCGCNACATCCAATGGTGGATGTTTGCCTTGTCGGGATTGGTAGCCGTAGTGATTGCATTGCTTACCGTAGGCTGGCAGGCGATAAGGGCAGCGGTGGCCAATCCGGTGGAGTCGCTTAGGGATGAGTAACTGCGCTCTTGTATATTCTTGACAAGAAAACATTATCTTTGTCTATATGAAAACGATGACAGTTGGTGAATTCAAGACACGCTTTGCTGAGGTACTTGAGCAAGTTAAGTCCGGGGTCGGGTTTGCAGTTACTTACGGCCGTAAGAAAGAAGTTGTTGGTTACTTCCTCCCCGAATCACATGTCGCCAAACCTACACGTAAACTTGGCTTACTGGAAGGAAAAGCTAAAGTCCGCTTTAAGACCAATTTTAAAATGACCGAAGAAGACTTGTTGGGATGAAATACCTCTTGGATTCGCATACATTTCTTTGGGCATTATTGGATCGCAAAAAGCTATCGGCCAAGGTATCCATCTTGTTGGAAGACGCCACCAATACGGTATTCGTGAGTTCTGTGAGCTTTTGGGAACTTTCATTGAAGTACCGGTTGGGTAAACTCGACTTAATAGGGGTCTCTCCCGAAGAGCTTCCCGCTCTCGCGCAAGAAAGTGGCCTCGATGTTCTTCCACTCCTACCACCTGAAGCCGCAGGTTATCACCTGTTAAAAGCCGATTGGCACCGTGACCCTTTCGATCGGATGCTTATCTGGCAGGCCATCCTCCACAATTTAACGCTATTGAGCAAAGGCAAAACCATCAGCAAATACCAGTCTGTGGGATTAAAGCATTTGTGGTAGTCCTACTGCTTTTTCTAAACACTGTCCCCTAATGGGTAGCCGTAGTCATTGCATCGCTTACCGTAAGTTGGCAGGCGATACGGGCGGCAGTGGCCAATCCGGTGGATAGTTTGAGAGATGAGTAAAATCCGAAGGTGATCGATAGTATCGAACAACCTTTGCCATTAGTATCGAACAAAAGTTTTCGATATTATCGATCAAATGGGTACTTTTGTAGTCTTAACCGGTTTGTATGATACTGGAAACAACATTGACTGAAATCGTCAAATCTCAAAAATTAGGGATGAAAGCGTGGGATGCCGGCCTACGTCGGACAGCATTAAACGAACTGCCTAACCTTGCCGCACACGCCTTGATCGTAACAGGCATCCGAAGAAGCGGGAAAAGCACGCTGTTGTTTCAGTTGTTGCGGGATAAGTATAAAGACGCCCTATATCTTAATTTTGAAGATCCACGGTTGTATGAATTTGAACCTGCAGACTTCGTACGGCTGGATACGGTGATTAAGCAATCAGGCAGTGAGGTCTTGATGTTTGATGAAATACAGATTATACCCCGATGGGAAAGCTACGTCAGGCAGAAGCTGGATGAGCGTTATAAATTGGTTATTACTGGCTCGAACGCTTCGCTGCTGAGTAGGGAACTCGGCACCAAACTTACCGGACGGCATATCAGCACCGAACTTTTCCCATTTTCGTATCTGGAATTCATCACTTTTAAAGAGTTAAAGGCCGACAAACAAAGCATCGTACAGTACTTACAAAAAGGTGGGTTTCCGGAATATGTTAAAGAGGATGAGGCCAGGGTGCTAGCGCAACTTTTTGATGATATTATCCTGCGGGACATCGTTGTGAGATACGGCGTGCGCGACGTCAGGGGCATGCAGCGGTTGGCACAATATTTAGTTACTCACATTGGAAATCGGATAACTGCAAACCGGCTTAAAAGCCTGTTTGATTTTGGCTCTACAAGCACGATCAATGAATACCTTTCCCATTTGGAGCATGCCTACCTGTTACACTTTGTTCCCAAATTCAGCTATTCTCAACGCGCTCAATTGGTCAACCCGCGAAAGGTATATGCGATTGACACAGGGATCGTTAACACCATTTCTACGGCCTTTACGGAAGATCAAGGGCGAAAATTCGAAAACCTGATTTACCTGCACTTACGGAGAAGCTATAAAGAAATATACTATTTCTCGGAAAAGGGCGAATGCGATTTTACGGTTTTTAGCCGTGGAACATTTCAACGCGCCATCCAAGTATGCTATTCACTTAATCAGGACAACTTGGACAGGGAGTTAAACGGACTTGTTGAAGCACTTGAGTACTTTAAATCAGATAACGGATGCATCATTACCCTAGATCAGACAGATCGCTTTGAAAAAAATGGGAAAACGATTGATGTCCTTCCGGCTTATGTTTTTTGTAATTCCTCATTGAATTAAAGGTTCAGGGTATAAAAATTGGGTTTTGGCGTAGTTAAACAAGCTCCCCGCCGCCTCAACACTGTCCGCAAGTGAACAATCGGTGTTCGATATCGAACACTGTCACCCAACAAAACAAAACCAACTAGCTAACTAACAACTCGTTACATTTTTGGCTCAAAAAATGAACGAGGAATACGGATGAAAAGAGCGTGGAGCAAGGACGAACGCGTCTCATATCTCATGTCTCATGTCTCATATCTAAAATAATCAAACCATCCGACCAGAGGGGAGGATAGCTGAAGCACCAATAAAAATAAGCAATATGCTGAAAAACTATTTCAAAACCGCATGGCGGAATCTGCTACGAGGTAAGATCTTTTCGGTCATCAACATTACCGGACTGGCCATCGGGCTTACCGCTTTCCTGTTGTTGGCGCTATACATCCAAGACGAGTTAGGCTATGATAGATTCCAAGAAAACGCCGACCGGATTTACCGGGTCTCACGGGAATTCCTCTCCGAAGATGGTGCAACGGACTTGCATCTCGCACGTGTAGCGCCCCCCTACGGACCACTCATCGCCCAGGATTTTCCGGAAGTGGAACAGATGGTGCGCATGTTGGAAACCAACCTGACCATCCAATATGGCGATGCCCTGTTCAATGAAGAGCGGGTGTTTTTCGCCGAAGATGGCTTTTTGGACATGTTTACGGTCAATGTGGTGCAGGGCGATACCCATACAGCGCTAAAAGATCCATTTACGCTGATGCTTTCGACCACCTTGGCCGAAAAATACTTTGGCAATGAAAACCCCATTGGCAAGATGGTGCGGGTGGACAACCAGTCGGAGATGATGGTCTCCGGTGTGTTTAAGCCTTTTCCCAGCCAATCCACCATGCATCCCGAACTATTGATTTCTTTTGCTACACTGAACGATGAAAACATATACGGCACCGAAAACTTGCAGACAAACTGGGGAAACAATGCTTTTAACACCTTCCTCTTGCTGCCGGCAGGTTATGATGCGCAAAAAATAGTGGATGCCTTCCCCGCGTTTCAAAACAAACACATGGGCGAGAACACGTCCGACTGGTCCGTGCTCCACCTGATGAAGCTCACGGACATCCACTTACACTCACATACCGATTCGGAAATCGAGCCCACATCAGACATCCGATACGTATACTTTTTCTCGGCTATCGCACTGTTTATTTTGGTCATTGCCTGTATCAACTATATGAACCTGACCACGGCACGGTCGGCCAAGCGCGCCAAGGAGGTGGGCATGCGTAAAGTGGTGGGTGCACAACGTGGACAACTCATCAGGCAATTCCTTACCGAGTCGTTGCTCTACACCTTCATCGCCTTATTGGTGTCTTTCGCTTTTACACTGGCTACCCTGCCCCTGTTGAATAACCTGTCGGGTAAGGACCTGCTGTTCGGTGACCTGTTCAGTCCAGCATTTCTTGGTATCATCGTAGGCATCATATTATTTACCGCATTGGTCTCTGGCAGCTACCCCGCTTTCTTTCTCACCGCCTTCCAGCCCATAAAAGTGTTCAAAGGCAAGGTAGCATCCGATTTGAAACGGGGCATCCTTCAACAGCTCCTGGTTACGGTACAGTTTGCCATTGCCGTGTTGCTAATCATCTGCACAACGGTGGTGTACAACCAAATGCGGCATATCCAGGATTTCAAATTGGGGTACAATAAGGAGCAGGTTATCCTTTTGCCCGCCGCGGGCGATTCCTCCGAATTTGAGTCGGTGCGGCAACAGCTGATCCGGCATACGGGCATCGCCGACGTGGCCCGTTCGTCACGCATCCCTACGGGTAGACTTTTAGACGGACAAGGGGCTTCTGTAATGCGGGGCAGTGAGTTGGCACCAACGGGTGCGATGATCAAGGGGCTAGCCATAGACGAGCAGTTTATCCCGACCTATCAGATCGAGATGGCTGCCGGCAGGAATCTATCGCGTGCGCATCCAACAGATCGCACGGAAGGATATATTCTCAATGAGTCGGCTGTTACCGCGCTGGGGCTGGGTAGCCCCGAAAAAGCCATCGGCAAGGCTTTCGCTTATGGCGACCGGAAAGGACAGATAATCGGCGTTACCAAAGATTTCCATTTTGAATCATTGCACCAAAACATCGTTCCGATGGCGATGTCGATGAATCTCGCCGGCTACTCATGGTGGTCCGTACGGTCTTCGGGCGACGTCCGCGCGACGTTGAACCAGCTGGAATCGGTATGGAAAGCCCGTTTTCCCGACATCCCCTTCCGGTATGATTTCTTGGATAATCGGTTTGCCGAATTGTATGAACGTGAGCAGACCCAGCAGCTGCTGTTCGGCGTCTTCGCGGGCATCGCTATTTTCATTTCCTGCTTGGGTCTTCTGGGGCTATCCATGTACATGGCCGAACTGCGGATGAAAGAAATCGGTATCAGGAAAGTACTGGGCGCATCGGTGGCCGGCATCGTGCAGCTGCTCTCCCGGGATTTCTTGAAATTGGTACTCATCGCCATCGTTATCGCGGCACCGGTTGCCTGGTGGCTGATGAGCAAATGGTTGGAAGATTTCGCTTACCGCATCGATATACAGTGGTGGGTGTTTGCCGTAGCGGGATTGGTAGCCGTGGTCATCGCCTTGCTTACCGTAAGCTGGCAGGCGATACGGGCGGCGGTGGCTAATCCGGTCGACTCGTTGCGGGATGAGTGATGCGTAGCCAATGCACAACACACTTTGTGTGTCACGTATCTTTTTCTTATTTTTGCACGTAAAGACGGAAGGGTTATATTATGCCGAGTACAAAACTAACGTTGAATATCAAAACGCATGTCATTGATCAGGCCAAAGCGTATGCCAATCGACAACATGTAAGTTTATCTAAGATTGTGGAGAACTATCTCAGTAGCCTTACTGACCGAGAAGAGAAGACTACCGAAGTTTCGCCTTGGACGAAAGAACTGACAGCCGTAAAGAAACCAACACCGGATTTCGACCATAAATCGGATTATCGGGACGCGATTTTAGATAAATACAACCCCTGATGACGCTATTTATCGACTCGGATATCCTTCTCGATGCCGTGTTGCGTAGGGAGCCGTATTATCAACCTGCCGTTCAGATACTGTCGTTTGTTGACAGGGGAGATCATTCGCTGTGCATCTCTGCCCATAATCTTCTAAATGTCTATTATTTTACGCGCAAGCACGCCGGCAAACCAGCAGCCATCAAATCGGTCGGCCTACTGGAAAACAAGCTACGTGTTTTACCCACCGACAGTATAGCCATTCGAACCGCAATGGCTACCGCATTCAACGACATCGAAGACGCCGTTCAATACTCGATAGCACTGGCTAATCGCTGCGATATGATCATTACCCGAAACCTGAAAGATTACAAAAAGTCACAACTCCCGGTGATGACCGCCGAGCAATACCTCAAGACAACACGAAAATAGCGCGTGTCCGTTACTGAACGGCTTTCACCAACCTGAGCACCGCCCGCAGTGAAAAGCAGGCCAAGGAAGTTGGGCTGCTGGCACTAATTTTACTCACCCCCTCGTCGCTTCCACCGATGGGTCATTCACCTGCCCGATGAACAAAATCAAACCGGTAGTCATTTCCCGGATGGCAAACAGGAACGGGCGGTCGGCGGTGAACGTATACACCTGGGGTAACGAGGTCGTAACCATACCGACCGACGTCACCGCCGCCGCTTCCGTACCCTCCTCGTTTACCTCGATAAACGACTTGTGCTTCACCTCGCTGATGGCGAGGGGGGCGGCACTGATACCCGAGAAGTCCACAGCCGGCGTGAACGCGATGCCCATCCCCATGCGGGTCAACTCATCATTCAGCCCATTTTCGTAGCTGAACTTGAACTTCGGCAAGGCCAGCTGGGTTTCCCGCGAATAGAAAGACGACGCAAGCGTGGCCCAGAAGCCCGCTTCTGCCAGCTTTTCCGAGAGTTGCGCAAGGTCCGCATCCCCACGGGGCTTCAATACCACCATGCTGAACTTCTTGTCGCCATAAGGTAGCTCAATCGCTTCCACCGCCTCGGTCGCGGCTACGTTGAACGTGTGTTTCACGTGCATGAAGTCTGTTTGCAGCGTTGTGCCATCAGCACGGGTAAATGTCCCTTTCTCGGTCTGCTTCTTATCAAACCGCTGCTCCCATGCCCCTTTGAAATATACCGCATTGATGAGGTACATCACCATATCGCCGGGAATACCCCCCTCGATAATCGTCGGGATTTTCTTTTTGGTTTTGTTGCTGACCCAGTCGTTGATCACACCCGGAGCGCCCGGGTCGGCAAAATCCAACGCGTTTACTTCCGCCTTGTAGAACTCCTGGTTTACGTCCAAAAAGTCGGGCAAGACATCGAATCCCTTCCGGTACCAGATGGAATTTGCAATATCCAGCGTGGTGCGCGGATCGAGCTGCGGCAGGTCGGCCGCCAGCTTCTGGTAGTAGGCATTAATGTCATCCGTATCGAAACCATCGAACTTTAGTGTCTTTTCAATCGCATTACGGGTTTCACCGGCTGCCCCGTTGTTGGTCATCGCCAATGCCATACCCACACTCAAAGGCGATAGCATGGCGTTTTCGTTGGGTCCGAGATTATCCGTGGCTACTCGGAACAGTTCGAAGGCAAACCGGTTGTCACTTTCGGCCTTCTCCTGTTCCACGGCCGTGAGGATCAAATCTTTGCCCGGCCCCAGCTTTTCCGGATTGGCTTTTTCACAAGCCGCCAGACTCATCGCCGCCGCACCTGCCAGCAGCATTCCATAAATTACAAATCGTTTCATCTTGGTTCTTTTTCAGGTAAGACGGTACCGAGAGGTTAAATGCTACATTATACCTTGACATCTTCCCTTCCAGGGAGCGTATCCAAATCGATGTCGAAATCAAGTGTGCCTTTCAACGCAACTAAACGCTTCCGCCTGATTCGCTTAATATGCGCTTCCAATACTTCCTTGATTAATTGATTTTTAGTTTTCGAGCCGGTCAGCACCATTGCTTCAGCGATCAGCTCGGGAATATCCAGTGTTGTTCTCGTCATTATCTGTGCTTATCCGCACCATTATTTACGCAAAAAAACTTGAAATTCGGGAAACATCAAAATATCGCCCGCATTTCGGCCTGTGTTAAGTCGCGGAAATTCGTACCTTCGTGTTGTTATCGACGACCTTATGTTCGTTGGTTTACAATACGATTCATAACCAAAATTTCGCTTGCCATGAAAACTGCACTGATGACCATCGCGATAGTCTGCGCAACACTGTCAGCTTTTGCGCAGCAGCCGGGCCTCACGATTCGCGCAACCATCCAGGACCTTCCTGCCGGAAAGTGGGTATTTTACCGTGAACAGGGCGGCGATGACAAACGGGATTCCGTAAAAACACATTCCGGTGGCTTTTCACTCCACATACCTATCCGCGCCGGAGAAGGCAATAATTACGCGATCAGTATCGAGCGAAACTTCGAAGATGCCAACTCCTTACTGTTCCTCTACCTCGATGAAGGGGTCTTAGAAATCGAAGGAAAAGGGCCTCTTTTTAAGGGTGCAACGTTTTCTGGCAGCCCCTGGGTACACGATTACAATGATTTTCTTGATGCCGTGGGGAATGAAAAAATTGTGGCGCTTCGAGAAAAACAAGCGGATCTTTATCGCCGAAAAGACACGGCGGCCCTAGACACCATCATGCAGGAGCTCATGCACATCCTTATGGATCGCCGGGAAAAAACCAAGCAGTGGGTCAAAGATCATCCCGCTTCGCCCATAAGTGCCTTAGCCATCTACCAGGACCTCAGGGACATCGAGCTCGATGAGCGGGAAGTGCTACTGAATGGGTTGACAGTAGGTGCGAGGAACAATATACCGGCAAGGGATGTGGCACAACGCATCGAGGCAGGCAGGGCAACGGCCATCGGCCAGCAAGCGCCCTTCTTTACACAGAATGACCCCAATGGCAACCCGGTTTCGCTAACCGACTTCAGGGGACAATACGTACTTGTAGATTTCTGGGCCAGCTGGTGTGTGCCCTGCCGTGAAGAGAATCCCAACTTAGTGGCGGCCTACGAGCGGTTCAAAGGCAAAAATTTTACCGTGTTAGGCATTTCACTCGACAACCCCGGGAAAAAATCAGACTGGTTGGAAGCGATTGAAAAAGACGGCTTGCCGTGGACACAGGTATCTGACCTCAACGGTTGGAACAACGTAGTGGCCAAGCAATATAACGTGCATGGCATTCCAGATAATTTCTTGATCGACCCCGAAGGGAAAATAGTAGCGAAAAAGCTGCGGGGAGAACAACTGGAGCAGACTTTAGAGGCTTTATTAAAATAACAATGCCTTATCCGCATAACATATCCTTACATTACGACTCATGAAAAGTTTCCAACTGAAAAGCAGGTTACTGGCCCTGCTCGCGCTGCTTGCTGCAACACTGGCCACTACTGCACAGCCGGCCGCTAACGTTGCGGAAGAAATCGCCGCCATCATGGCCAAATACGACGCCGTGGGTACATCCGTTGCTGTAGTGAAGGATAATGAGTTGGTATATAACCATTCGTTTGGCTTCAAGAACTTGGCCACACAGGAGCCATTGGAAAATAACGACGTCTTCCGCATTGCCTCCATTTCCAAATCGTTTGTGGCCACCAGCCTCATGCAGCTGGTCGAAGGCGGAAAGCTATCCCTCGATGACGATGTGGGTGAGCTGATTGGCTTTCCCATACGAAACCCAAATTACCCCGACTCGATCATCACCCTGCGCATGGTCATGTCGCACACGTCCAGCATCAGCGATAAAAACGGTTACTTTACGTTGGATGCCTTCAACCCGGGGAAGAATCCCGATTGGGCAACCGCCTACAACGATTATGCGCCGGGCACCGACTACCAATATTGCAACCTCAATTTCAACCTGGCCGGCGCGATACTCGAAAAGCATAGCGGCGAACGTTTCGACCGGTATGTCCGCAAGCATATACTCGAACCCCTGGGCCTTTACGCAAGTTATAACGTGGACGAGCTGGATAGCGTACGGTTTGCCAAGCTGTATTCGTATGATCCCGACAGCAACCGGTTTATTGCATCGCCCGCAGCCTACCGGTCGCCAGCCGCATCATTGAAAGACTACCAATTGGGATATGACGCTCCCATCTTTTCGCCGACCGGTGGCATGAAAATCTCCGCTGCCAACCTCGCCCGATACATGACCTTGCACATGAACTATGGCATACTCGGCAACACTCGTATCTTATCAGAAGCCAGTGCACGCACCATGCAAACCTCGGTACCTGCAGGAAATGGATACGGGCTGGCCATTACAACCGAAGACAACCTGGTTTCGGGCAAGATAATGAAGGGCCACACCGGTTCAGCCTATGGCCTCAACAGCGCGATGTTCTTCCAGCCACAGGAGAAATTCGGTTTCGTAGTCATCATCAATGGCTGCCGCACATCGTACACGGACGACTTCCCCGACATCCACCGCGATCTCATCAATTGCTTGTACCGGCATTTCGTCTTATAGCGATTTATTCGCTAACTTTGCCCCTGCATGGGACTTAACCTACAGGCAACCATCGACAAGGACTCCGGATTCTGCTTCGGGGTGGTTTATGCCATTGATATGGCTGAGGAAATCCTCGAAGAGGATGGCTACCTCTACTGCCTGGGCGACATCGTTCACAACGATGAGGAGGTGGCCAGGCTCAAAGCGAAAGGACTCCGCATCATCGGCCACGACGACCTCCATACGCTGAAGAACGAAAAAGTACTGATCCGTGCGCATGGTGAAGCGCCCGAGACCTACCGGATTGCGCTGGAGAACAACATCACCCTTATCGATGCTTCTTGCCCCGTGGTACTCAAGTTGCAAAACCGGGTAAAGACATCTTTCGACAAGAAAGAGAAAGTCCTCATTTACGGGAAACACGGCCACGCCGAGGTCATCGGCCTGCAGGGACAGACCGGCGGCGACGCCCTCGTTTTCCAGGATATCGCCGAATTGGACGATGTGGAACTCCCCGACAGTTTTACGCTATATAGCCAAACGACCAAGAGCGTGGATAAATTCTATGCCATCAAAGATGAACTGCTCCGCCGGGGATACGATGTGAAGGCCAACGACACGATTTGCCGACAGGTTTCCAACCGGTACGAAGATTTGGGCGATTTTGCCCGCCAATACGATAAGGTCGTTTTTGTTTCCGGTAAGAAATCATCCAACGGCCGGGTGCTTTATGAGGTCTGCCTCAAACATAACCCGAACAGCTACTTCGTGTCGGACCCTTCCGAGTTGAATCCCGAGAATTTCAACCCCGGCGACACCATAGGTATCTGCGGCGCCACCTCAACCCCCATGTGGCTGATGGAGCAGGTGAAGACGGCGGTGGAAAGCTACTGACCGTCCTTAACCGTCATCTAAGCATCAAATTATAACCGGCGAGGGCACATCGCACTACTAATTCGTACTTTTGCGGTCGATGAGTACACCAAAAAAGGGAATCTTGTTGATCAACCTGGGTACCCCGGATAGTCCTTCCGTACCCGATGTAAGGCGCTACCTCAATGAGTTTTTGATGGACGGCCGCGTAATCGATATTCCGGCATGGCGCCGCTTTTTCGTGGTGCGAGGATTTATTGTGCCATTCCGGGCACCTAATTCTGCCAAGCTCTACCAAGAAATCTGGGACGAAGATACGGGTTCACCCTTGCTACACTATAGCGTGCTCCAACAGCAGTTGCTGCAGGAACGCCTGGGCGAGGAATACCACGTGGAGCTGGCCATGCGCTATCAGAACCCGTCGATCGCATCAGCATTGGCAAAGTTGAAACAGATGAATCTGGAGTCTCTCCGCATCATACCGCTCTTTCCGCAATATGCCTCGGCGAGCACGGGGTCGGTGATTGATAAAGTGATGGAGCTTATGCGCTCTTGGCCCACCTTTCCCGAAATGTCGATCGTCAATGACTTTTACAGCAATGAGTTGATGGTCGATGTGTTTGTCGAAAACGCACGGAAGCATCGTCCGGAAACCTACGACCACCTCTTATTCAGTTACCATGGCTTACCTGTGCGGCAACTGACGGACATCGACCCATCGGGTCCGCATCATTGCGAAACGGCCGGCTGCCGGGAACGCATCGATGGGCACAATCGGTATTGTTACGTGGCACAATGTTATGCGACGACCCGGTTACTGGCCGAAAAAATCGGCATCAGGGCAGACCAATATACCGTATGTTTCCAATCTCGGCTGGGTAAAACACCCTGGGTGCAACCCTACACAACCGATGTATTGAAAACCGTGGCGGCCAAAGGCGCTAAACGCCTGCTCGTGCTGTGCCCGGCATTCGTGGCAGATTGCCTAGAAACCATCTACGAGATTGGCACAGAATATGCAACAGAATTCAAGGCATTGGGAGGAGAGCACGTGCAGTTGGTAGAGAGCCTCAACGACCACCCCCTCTGGATTTCGGCTTTGGAAAACCTGGCAATAGGTAAATGATAGTTTTTAACACCATAGTCTTACTTTTAATAGATTTTTATATCTACAAGGCCCTGCGTGCTACGCGGATACGGTGGGTCGCGTCTCCACTGTTTCCGAAAATCTGGTGGGGCTACAGCTTATTACTCACCGTTTGCATTTTTGTCAGCATCTATGTTAGCATACCCTTGATGTTCCGTTCCATCATCTTGGTGGCCTTTTTCCTGACGTTCATCAGTAAGTTTACGTTTATCTTGATCTTATTGGCGGACGATATCCGAAGGGGTGGCTTATGGTTAAAGCGGCTGCTTATACCGAAGAAGAAACAGATCGCCCCCGCGGAGGACAGTGACGCATCGTTACCAGAAAAGCCGGTAAAGGGCATCAGTCGTTCCCAATTTCTGACGAAGGCCGGTATATTAGTGGCTGCAGCCCCGTTGGCACCGCTTGGCTGGGGCGTCATCTCGGGCGCCTACGATTACCGTGTCCGCCGCGAGAAACTATATCTCCCCAATTTGCCGAGCGCATTCCACGGGATGAAAATCGGCCAGCTTTCTGATGTCCACTCCGGAAGCTTCTACAACAAAACCGCCGTGCAGGGTGGTGTGGACTTGCTTCTGGCTGAAAAACCGGATGTCGTTTTCTTTACCGGCGACCTGGTCAACTACCTCGCCAGCGAAATGCGGGATTACCAGGACATCTTTACGAAAGTACGAGCGCCGCTGGGTGTTTTTTCCACATTGGGAAACCACGACTACGGTGATTACCACTTTGGACCCGAGCCATCTGCGGCGAAGGCGAAAAACCTTCAGGACGTGAAAGACACCCACAAGGTGATGGGCTGGGACCTGTTGCTCAACGAAAACCGCAAATTAAAGGTCGGCAATGACGAAATCGGTATCATCGGTGTGGAAAACTGGGGTACGGGCCGCTTCCCGAAACATGGCCGCTTGGAGCAAGCACTGCAAGGCACGGCCGAGATGCCGGTAAAATTACTGCTCTCGCACGACCCGTCACACTGGCGCGCCGAGGTGCTGGCCCGGCCGGATGTGGATGTCATGTTTGCAGGCCACACCCATGGCATGCAGTTCGGCGTACGCGTGGGAAACGTCAAATGGAGCCCGGCGCAATACATTTACAAGGAGTGGGCGGGACTCTATCGGCAGGGGCAGCAGCAACTCTATGTGAATACCGGATTCGGCTTCCTCGGCTATCCCGGCCGGGTGGGCATCCTGCCGGAAATCACCGTCTTTGAATTAATCAGGGGCGAAAAACCGAGCCGGAAAAACGCATAGCTCATCGTCGCTTTCTTTATTCACTCCGATTCCAATAGATAACGAGGTTGTGCGTCGACCTCCCCGTTGCAACGATATCCAGTTTCCCGTCGCCATTGAGATCGGCCACAGCCAAGTCTTCACAAGCTATGCCGCCGATATCGATACCACGAACGGTCCATGCTTCCCACAGCGCGTTGAAAGGGATGTATATCTTGATGCCCACGCGCCCGGCTTTATCGGGGTGTCGCCATCCAGCCACAACCTGATCCTTTCCCTGGCCGAAAAAGTCGGCCACCGCCAACGCATGGCCCTCGCTAAGCGTTTTGTCCAGCACGATACGTTCCGCCCGGTCAAGTCGCGGCGCACCTCCGCGCGGCACATAGGTAGTTACGACATTTCCATGCAAGGGTTCGATACCCGCTATGATCGGGATAGTACCGGCATTGCCAACGCGGATCTCACTGAAACGTTGGCCTTTAATTACCCATTCCTTACCATGGCGTCGCCATTTCCCATTGGAATACGAGAAGGCCTTCACCCCCTCGTTACCGCCGATGTAAACTTGCTCGCCCTCGCTATCACCGTGTACATCCAGGTTATGGGTAAGGTGCATGGATTCATCAATGACCCAATGCTGCCACGGCCAACGGGGGTCATCGGGTCTTTCGTAAGCAATTACTTTAGCGCCTTTGCCCTCGCTTTTCGTGTTGCCCCTCCCGTGGAGCGGGAGCACGATGAGATGGTACTTGCCGTCCGAAATCCTCGCCCAACGCATCCGGTGCACGGTAGGTTCATGGTGCAGCTTTACCGGCGTCCAAAGCTGCGTCGGGTTATCAGGCCGAATGAGGTAATGAACGGATCCCGACTGGGTCGTATCGGATGTTTCTCCCGGGTTCCATTGTGCACCCACCGCAACTTCCACTTTCCCGTCACCGTCGATATCACGGGCTGCAATGCATACATTGTCGTGCTCAGTGAGATTTTCAACCATGACAAACCTCTTCCAATCGCCGTTGCGGTACCAGACAAAGGCGTGCTTGTCGGCCAATAGGATGTCGGGCTTGCCATCGCCATCCACGTCGCCGATGGCAAGCCCATACCCGATGGATAGCTGGTCATCTATCAGTTGCCGTTCAAAAGAGGGGTATTGCGGAGCCATACACAATAACGCAAGCGGCAAAACTAAATTGCTCATGGTCTTCCGGTTTTCTTTACAACAAAGAGACCCCCCAAATGGTTTGCAGGCTGCCGTATTTACTCCTGATCTAATCGTGCCCTTAACCGGTGCAATCGAAAAGCACAGTCCGGAAGTCGGCTTTCAAGCAACTGCGGACTGTTGTTTTACTGAAAACTTGGTGGACATCTCTCTAATCCGAAACACGAAAGTTCAAGGAGTAACCTAAGGGTGCGCACGCCCTACGGATTCAAAACAATAGGGAAAGCAGGTATACCGTACCGATCGCAACCGACCCCATGATGAACGTGGCGACCGTATATACCCGCAGCATGGCGCCCATGCCCACGTCCGAAAATTTCGAAATCACCCAGAAATAGGAGTCGTTGGCGTGCGATACCATCATGGACCCCGCACCCATGGCCAGCACGGCGAACACCTTGCCCATCTCGTTGTCAAGCCCCAATGCCGGGAGCACGGGCAGCACCATAGTGGCCGCCGTGATGATGGCCACCGAGGAGGAACCCTGCGCCGTCTTGAGCACGGCCGCCACCAGGAACGGGAAGAATATGCCCATGCCACTGACCATGCCGCTGCCAGCAAAGTGCCGACCGATGTCCGTCTGGGCGATCAGTGCCCCGAACGCCCCCCCGGCACCGATGATCAGCAGGATGTCACCCGCCTTTTCGACCGCACCGCGTAACAGTGAATTGAGGTCTTCCCGCTTCCACTGCCGCTTGCCGAGCATGGCCAACAGGATGCCGATGGCCAAAGCGGCTTCCGGGATACCGGCAGCCTGCACGAGGCGTACCGCAAGCGACAGGCCGTCCGCCGGGGTGAACGAGCGGAGGCCAATAAGCAGGATGGGCACCGCAATGGGGAGCACGGACAGCAGCACCGAGGGGAGCCGTTGGGGTGCCCCTTGCGTGTCGGGCTCTTCGGCCTGCTTATCGGAGGCCGGCAACCGACGCGCGGCATACCGCGCCCACAGCAACCCGCATAACGCGGCGGGGATGGCCACCAGCATACCGTACAGCATGACACGGCCGAAATCGGCGCCCAGCGTACCTGTCGCCGCCGCGGCGCCCGGGTGCGGCGGGATGAGGCAATGCACCGCATACAGCCCCGCGGCAAGCGACGTGGCCATCAGCACCATCGGCGTTCCGGTCTGGCGGGCCAAGCCGCGGTTCAGGCCGCTCATCACGATGTAGCCCGAATCGCAGAAAATCGGCAACCCCACCACGTAGCCGACCGCATTCATCGCCCCGGCCGCACGGTGTCTTCCCGTAATCCGCAGGATGGCATTGGCCAGTACCAGCGTGGCCCCAGTATGTTCCAGGATGGCGCCCAGGGTGGTACCGAAAACGATAATCAGGCCCAGCGAACCGATGATGTTGCCGAAGCCGTCCTTGCCCGTAGACAAGACTTCCCCGAAAGGCATGCCTACGCCGAGACCGACCACCAGACAGGCGATCAATAAAGCGAAGAACGCATGCACCTTGAACCGGGTGGTCAGCAAAACGATGGCCGCAACGCCCGCCAACAACGCCAAAAGGCTATGGATAAAGGATACCTCAATCATCGACATGTAGTTTCGATCGTTCCGCCGACGGTTAAAAACCGGCCGATTCCAATTCCTCGAATTCGAGGTCCATCAAACTGTATTGCTCCCAATCGTGGAAATCAAAATGCCACCATTCGTCCGCGTATACGGCAAAACCGTGTTTGGCCATGGCCTGGATGAGCAGTTCCCGGTTCCGCAGCACTTCCTCCGGTAGGTCGTTATACTCCACATGGGCCTTGGGCGTAAATTCGTCGAACGGCGTAGGCATGGCCAACTCCTCACCGGTAGCCTTGTCGATAAGCGTAAGGTCCACCGCACAACCCCGGTTGTGCTTGGAACCCGTGTAGGGCGAGGCGGCGAACGTGGAGTCCAGCACGTGCTCATAAAATTCCACCGTTACCCGGTAAGGCCGGTAGGCGTCCCAAATCTTTAACCCGTAACCCATCGTGGCCAATTCAGCCCCGACCGCCTGCAACGCTTCCGCGGCCGGTTTGCGCAGGTAGGCGCCCGGCTTGGTATAAACGGGCTTACCCATGAAATTGTCGGCCGTGGCGTACACCACGTCGAAAACCGCATCCGGCAGGTACGAACGCAGGTCCACCAGCTCCCGGTTGGGGTCCTGCTCCACATGCTCGCGGTACTCGGCGACGGTCGAGACGGTTGGCGCACCGTATTTCTCCTGGTAAACCTGCTTGGGCGATTGGGGGGCGCAGGCCGCCCCCATCAGGAAAATGGATGCAACCAGCGGTTGCAACACTTGGGATTTCAGGTTAAACTTCATATCGAAACGTTATGGGTTAATAAAATGGTTAAGCGAATCTGCCGCGTCACTGATCTATACCTACGGGAAAACGGAACCGTTGCCGGGCATCGATATCCCAGCTGCCGGTGGCCGTTCCGTTTTCGACGACATTATAGGCATCATACAGGTTCACCGTTGGACAGATGTGGTAGGGAATGCCGTAGAGTACGTCTCCCAGTTTGTACCCGTGCCCCCGGGGTGCCTGCAGCACGAGGTGTTCCTCGCTCTGGCGGAGCGCCTTGAGCGATGGCGCATCCGGGAAATGTACCCGCTTGTCGATCGGGTTTTCCGCACCGACCGCCTTGTGCCCGAGGTCCACGCAGATGGTCTCCGGCGTGGGCATGGATATGATCCGAGTCATCAAGACCGCCGCGGGCAGGAAGCCCTGGTTCGGGCAATCGGTGGCGTAGCCGTGGTCCCACAGGATGAACGTGCCGGGACTGCACTGCACCCCCTCAATGCCCGCATAAAAAGGGAACGAGGGCGAGCCACCGACGATGACCTCGGGCTTCGGGAATCCCTGCGCAACCAGGCGATCCACGAGGGCTGCCAGCGGCCGGTAGTTCTCCCGGCACTGCCGCCATAGTTCCGCGGCCTCCGGTTCGCGCACCTGGCCATCATAAGCGTGCAAGCCCAGCACCCGCAGGCCAACCAGCGAACGGCAATAGGCATACAGCCCCTCGGCCGATGCATCGATGGGCGCACCCGTCCGCCCCATGCCGATGTCTAGGTCAATGTAAACGTCTGCGACAACGCCCCGCGACACGGCGGCTTCCGAAAGCTGCCCGGCAGCGGAGCGATCGTCCACGAGGGTGGAAAACCGGCTCGTAGGATACTGGCCGGCCAGCGCCAAAAAGGCCTGTACCCGCGGCCCGAAGAGCGGGTAGGCCACCAACACATCAGGTGCTCCGCACCGGCCGAGCATCTCGGCTTCGGCGAGCGTGGCGCACTTGTAACGGGTAATCCCGGCGGCCAGCTGCAGCTTCGTAATGGCCGACGACTTGTGCGTTTTCACGTGTGGCCTCAAACGGCTCGCATCGCCAACCATCGACTTCGCCAGGTTGATATTATGCTTAACCCGCTCGGGGTATACCAAGAGCGCGGGCGAATCGATTTCATGCGCGTTGCCCACGCGGTACCACACCTCTTTTGTAGGGGCTTCTGTCGTCATATCCATGTTATTCGTCGGTGTGAACGGCCATGCAATCGATTTCCACCAACACGCCGCGCGGCAGCCCTTTGGCAGCAATGGTTGTCCGCGCCGGGGGGGCGCTACCGAAGAATGACCGGTATACTTCGTTCATTTCCTGGAACAGCTCCATGTCGGCCAGGTAACACGTGGTCTTCACCACGTCGTCCATCGTACAGCCGGTGGCGGCCAGCACGTGGCGCATGTTCTCCAGCGACTGTCGCGTCTGCGCCTGGATGTCGTCGGGAACCGAGCCGTCGGTGGCGTCGATCGGCAACTGGCCGGAAAGGAAAACGAGGTTGCCGTGCCGGATGGCCTGGCTGTAGGGCCCGATCGCGGCGGGCGCATCGTTGCTTGCGATAACTTGCTTCATCGTGTCTTTGTATTTTCTTCTGTAAGTTTCGTAAATTCCATACGGGTTACCCCGCGGTTCGAGACAGTAAAACCGGTGACCTCTCCCCGCCGGTTACGGCTGAATTCCATGTCGTCGAAGATCCAGTAGGTACCCTTGAGCCGGTCTGCGGCCGTAGGCAGCAGCCGGACATCGGAAAACCGCTTGTGGCTGAGATACAGCTGGCCCTCCCGCTCGCTAATGCGGTATTCGGTCTGGATCTCGGGACAGTAATACACGCCGGTGTAATCCGAGGCCAGTGCCGTCGGCTCGTAGGCCATTGTGCCGTAGGGCTGTGCCGGGGCTTGGGGTTTCAGGGCCTCCGGTTTCCGCTCGGTGGGCAGATCCAGCAGGATGTCGGCCGTGCGCCTTGCCAAGTCGACCGTGTTGCATGATGCGAGGTTACTCAGCACAATGATGCCGACATCCTGCTCGGGGAAATACAGCATGAACGACCGGTAACCGGCATCCACCCCCGAGTGGTCGATGGTGGGCAGGCCCTTGTACTGGCCAACGGCTACCCCCAAAGCGTAACTTAGCCGGGTACCGTCATTGAGTTTACCCCGTGTGGTCATCAGTTCGAATATCCGGGCGTTGCCGACGGACGGATGCCGGAAATTGGGCATCCATTTCACGAAATCGTGGACGGTGGTGAACAGGCTCGTGGCACCATAATTGGCGAAACTGAGAACGCTTTTCTTCACCGTTCCCGAGCGGTCGTCGTAGGAATACGCCCGCTGCGGGAGGATTTCTTCATGGTCATCGTAGAAGAACGTGTTCCGCATACCCAACGGCTCGAAGACTTCTGCCGTGGTCCATTCGCGCAGTGTCCTGCCCGTGACCCGCCGGACGATCTCGGCGGCCAGCGTGTAGTTGGAATTGGAATATTGGTACGCCGTGCCCGGCGGAAAGTTCAGCGCCTCCTGGCTGAAGATCAATCCCAGTAACTGCTCCTGGGTGATCACATCGTCCATGCGCCAGCCGGCCAGTGCCGCGACCACCCATTGGTCGCGGATGCCGCTGGTGTGGTTCAGCAGCTGCCGGATGGTGGTCCGCTCCGGGGTTTTCAACTCGGGCAGGTATTGGTGGATATCGTCATCCAGCGACAGCTTTCCGGCATCGTGCAGTGCCGCTATGGCGTAGCCTGCGAACTGCTTCGACACCGAGGCGATATGGAATGGCGTATGGGGCGACACCGGAATCCCATACTCCAGGTTGGCTAACCCGTAACCCCGCGAGAAAAGCATGGCCCCGTCCTTGACGATCCCTACGGCGACCCCGGCGGACCCGGCGGTGGCGTAGGGGCGGAAAAGCCGGTCGATTTGACCCAGCTTGCTGCTGTCGCTTGTTGAAGGTCGGCTCACCGTCAGCGTGTATTCCCCGCCGTCGTTGGCCATCTCATACGGCACGCGCCGCTCCCCGTCCCAGATGAACGCGTTGGCATCAAGCCCCGTTTGGATGGAAAAGCCGGGCTGCGGGGACAGCTTGATCCGGTAGGTGCCGCCCTGGCCCGCCTCGAACGAGAGCCGCTCGACGGCATGGACGTGTTTCTGGACGTCTTCCGCGGCCACCACCGTGCCGTCGGGCGCGAATACGGTAACCCCGATGTTGGTGCCCCGTTGCACGACCTCGATATCGACATATTGGCCGGCATTGGCCTCGAGCGTGTAAGCGTGTTCATCATTGTACTGGATGGACTCGGAAACCTCTTTCCCGAAACTAAGGGCCGAATCTAGGTTTTGAGCCAAGCTCGTGTTACTACCTATGGAGGTTACCCGTTCATGGTGCCTATCTGAATAAACGTGTGGAAATGGGAAAGCGAAATGATTGAAACAGAAAATTACAATCAATAAAGCTATCCCAAAAAACCGTGTTTTCCTTTTCATTATATACGTTTTTAGATTTCGCCACATGGGGTGATGTTTCCGAGACATCAAACCCGACAGACCAAGGTACATAATTAACGCATTCCGGCTCTATATTTGGCCGAAATTGTTAAAATAGTGTTATATTTCAACGGTTTTGTTAAATTTGCATACGTCCTGACAGCGTTCAATCATTGCCGTGTTGCATACTTGCCAAGTTAACATAGCAGCTATCTTCAGTATTGGGTTATGAGAATTTCAAGTTTTAATGTACCGAAAACAAACAGTGAATCTTTTTGGGTTGATGACTACAAAGGAAGAACATTCTTCTCCAAACTCCATGTCCATCCCGAAATACAAATAACGCTCATTAAAAAAGCAACAGGCGACGTACTATCGGGGGGGCATTATGGCCGTTTCTATACGGGGGAGGTATATGTAATAGGATCTAATATACCGCATGTTTTTAGAAGTGACGGCGATGTAGAGCCGACAGGGGAAAACGCGTTATCAATTATTTTTAAACCCGACTTTCTTGGCGAACATTTTTTAGCGCTGCCCGAGTGTGAGGTATTGAGAGAATGGCTTGGAAATACACAGCATTGCATGAAGATCAAACCGGCAGATTCAATTGAAATTAGCGCAGCGATTGAGCGAGCTGCCGAAAGTTGGGGCTTCGACAAAATTCTGCACTTCACGAAACTTTTGCACTTATGTGTGAATACAGCGTATACAGTATTGGCACCAAACGCAAAAAAGGTCTATAACGAAAGTGAGACAAAAACATTGGACAAAATACTCCAGTTTACATTTTCCAATTTCAAAGAAGAAGTGACAATTGACAAGGTCGCTGACCTGGCATGTATGTCACCGGCATCATTTTGCCGATATTTTAAATCCAAAACGCAGAAAACCTATATTCAATTTTTAAATGAAGTTAGAATTGCCAATGCGTGTAAACTATTGATGGATCGTGATGTGACGATTGCAGAAAGTGCCCACCAGTCCGGCTACAACAACCTAACCTATTTTAACAGGAAGTTTAAATATGTAATGAATCTCACACCTTCCAGTTATATTAAGGTCATAGAAAAGAGGGTTTGCGAGCATAATAATCGCACGGATCATGCATAGTACGGCGGACGAATCGATCTGGTGCGCATTGCGAACTGTTCCCCGCGTAACGATGCTATTGCCTTAATTCTGCATCAGTCCCGTACTTCGTTTGACCAAATGGCTTTCAAACCCCATATTTCGGCGCCTTTCATCTCCACTTCCCCCTGGACGGTAAAAATCCGCAAGCGGTCGAAAGGCTCATTAGGAAACACCAAAGACGTCATTGCCAATGCTCCATCGTTGACAAAAACTTCGATGGATGACCAATCCATGAAAACATGTACTTTTAAATCGCCCCGATTATTAAGCGGCGCATGCTGCACCACGGGGAATTCGTCTGAAAAGCCTACCGCGCCCGCACGGGCCCGGTTGATGTAGAATTGGTTGTTGACAATCGAGTATCCCAGTTCCAATTTCTCCCCTAACCGGTTTGACCATTCGATAACTAGCGAATCCGCTGTCAAAGCTCCCTGATTTGCTTGGCCATCAAATTCAAAGATGTACTCAGCCTGACTTAGACCTTGGTCTTCAACAAGCACATCATGCCCTGTTGCAATAATTTGGGAGGGTATTTTGCGCGAATCACCCCTTAGGTTTTTGAGTTCCGCTATGGGGGCCGACACCAGTTTATACTGGTTGTTTGAATATTGTAAGCGCAGTTGCCGGGGAATGGTCATGGCACTACGCCAAGGGTGCGTAGGCACTACATTTGCGTATTGCCAATTGCTCATCCACCCAACATAAACCCGTAGGTTATCCGGATGGTTATACCACGTAACCCCAGCGTAATTATCCTTGCCGTAGTCAAGCCAGTTGATACCGCTTTCAACCGGTATAAACGAAGTGCCATCGAAATCACCAACAAAGTACTGGGTGGCCGAGCCACCGTTTGGTCCACCGCTGCCGATACTGACCAGCATGACCCATTTCGTTTCATCCGAACCTTCGACGACCAGCTCGAAAAGATCCGGGCATTCCCAAACCCCTCCATGTGCACCCAAGTTTCGTCCGAACTCGCTTTCCAACGTCCAATCGATGAGGTTTTCCGAAGAGAACAGTTTAACCTGATCTTCCGCCGATATAACCATGACCCATTTTTTTGTCTCTTCGTGCCAAAACACTTTCGGGTCCCTAAACCCGAGGCTATTTTCGTCAACCAAAACAGGGTTGCCTTCATACTTCACCCAACTTCTTCCTTTGTCGATACTATAAGCCAGTGATTGGCTTTCGAAGCCACGTTTCTTGTTACCGAGGTGGCGATGGGTAAAAATCGCCACCAGCGGAGGGGCATCCGCGGAGCCGAAACCAGAGGTATTGTCCCAATCTACCACGGCACTGCCTGAAAAAATATAACCCAAACTATCGGGATATAGGGCTATAGGGTAATACTCCCAGTGCACGAGGTCCTTGCTGATCGCATGCCCCCAATGCATCGGGCCCCATACCGTGCTGTCTGGATAATGTTGATAAAACAGGTGATACTCTCCCTGGTAATAGACCATTCCGTTGGGATCGTTCATCCACATGGCTTGCGGTGTGAAGTGGTATTGGGGCCTATGCTGTTCTTGGTGGGTAAGGCTAACCTCCTGATGGGCGATATTTTTCTCCTTTTGCGCGCAGCTTGGAAATACAAATGCGAATAGTGAGAACACAATCCAGCCCCCCATCCAATTTCCGCCGGCGATATTCTTTTTTTGGTTTCTCATTCTATGTTTGTTAGGTATTAATTCTTTTAATCCCCCAAAAGGTCATAAGCCGGCCATCGGCTTATCAGGCTAACTCGGTTGGTCAGGAGGTTGTTGATGTCATTCAACATATCCCCATCCGGTATCGGTCTGGTATTTACCACGATCGCCCCACCCAAATCATCGTTGATCCTGACCAGCGATGCCGCAGTGCCGGACATTGAACCATTGGACACCCAGGTATGAAACGCTAGATACAGGTAGTTCAGGGCGTTCCCGGGGAGAATGTCTGGCTTTAGGCTATTCCGATTTATTCGGACCAGTAACCGCGCAAGATCCGCGGCGCTGGCCACCCAACCTCCGCCCGCGTCCATGCGGGTCACGTCAATCAGATAGGGGCTATAATTCTCCTGGTCATAATAGGTCACCTCGTTTTCGTACCGCTGATCAATCGAATTCCTACCCACTTTCATGCCCATGATACCGAATGGCTCAAACAGCGTCTGGCGAACATACGTCTCGTAAGGAAGTCCCGTTACTTTTTCAATGATCCTTGCAAGCACAAAATACCCGAAATTCAAATAGTTCTCCACTGACCCCGGCAGATTTACAGGGGGGCGGTTGTCCAGCATTTCCGTCAGCAAATCTTCATTTGAATACCCGGGGTAACCGAACATCGGGTCAAACGGATAGTTCGTCCACCCAGATTTATGTTCAATCAAGTGTTTAACGGTAATCGCTTCCTCATATTGGCTATAAGGCTTGGTTCCGAAATCGAACCCTAAGACACCGTTTTGTCCAAATACCTTATCATCGAAACGCAATCGCTTTTCGTCGATTAGCTTCAATATCGCGACCAGTGTGATAACTTTGGATACGCTTGCGATTCTGAATAACGACTCATTCGTCACCGGCTCACCGGTCTCTTTGTTGCCCACACCATATGATTTCAGGTAGACCAATCGATCTTTGTACGTAATGGCCAACTGCAACCCCGGGATGTTATATTTGTTCATGATACGGCTCACTTCACTGTCGATGGAGGCATCATCGGTTTTTAGATTAATCTCATAGCTCTTGGACGGGCCGCCACCTGACGATACCAAGAACTGGACGGTGTGACGAAAATCAATGGCGGTCTTCCCGCTGATTACCTCCTCACCACCTACAACCGCCTTGGCATTGTCCGATAGCGTAAAGTCAGGCACCAATGCGGAAACATCTGTTCCAGTTGGCAGGAATAACGTGATCCGTTCGCCGTCAATGGTTCCTTCTGAACTTACCGGTATGTCATTCTTCTCGACGCCCAATCTAAACGAGAGCACCTTGGCATCTCCGTCCGGGGCCTTCGGAGATGGGCCACCTTTGGAACACCCCATCATGAGCAATATTGAAAATCCGGCTAGATAAGACCATAAGTATTTTGAAATAGCTGCGTTAGTCATAACTAATAGTTTTATGAATAGAAGATAACTCCAGATGCTGGACAAGCGCACCTGTACCATTTCCGGCAATTTCCATATCGGTAAAGTTATACCTCGGAAAAATCAAAGCAGTCATTACCTTTTCACCATTATTGATAAACACTTCGATGGAAGATTGGTCCAGAAGTATCTCTATCGGAAGAACGTTTCCCCCGAACGGAAATTCGCAACGTATTTGTTTGCTGAAGAGGCGATGAAAACTGGCACTTCCGGATTGACTTCTGTCCAGTACAAATGTTGCATTGCTCTTTTCGTACGTTAGTCGGACGACTTCCCTTTTATTTCGGATGCTAAAATCGAAAGCCGAGTGATGCGTCAAGTCAATGTCGGCACGAATGCGGAAGCTGCCGCTTTCGATGATCGGACTACTTTTCAGCAACACAGACGGGGATGAATCTTTATAAGTCTCCGTACTGCCCATTATTTGGTCAAGTTCGTCCACGGGTTCGAAAGTAAGAAAATAACCATTGCCATGACCTGTTCTTTTCTTCAATCCGACTTGCCTGGGAGCAGTCATTGCCCCTCTCCAGTCCGTGGCAGGAATTAATCCGGCATAATGCCAGTTATTCATCCACGCAATAAAAATTCGCCTGCCATCCGCTTTGGGTATATCTGACCAAGTTATTCCAGCGTAATTATCGATGCCATAATCCACCCAGAGCACCTCCTGATTCTCGTGTGTAAATTTTCTCCCGTCGAAACGCCCCACAAAGTATTGCGTTGCACTTCCGCCGTTTATACCGCTGTATTCCGACTCGCCACCGACACTAACAATCATGATCCATTTCTCCGTGCCATCATCTGCTTTTAAGGGGAAAAAATCCGGACACTCCCATACGCCGTTGGTATAACCAATGCGTGGACCGAAGTCGCTTTCCCACTTCCATTCTATTAAATTGATGGAAGAATAGATTTGGATTCGATCACCCGCGGCTACTACTTGGATCCATTTTTGCGTAGCTTCGTGGAAAATCACTTTCGGATCCCTGAAATCTCCGGTCTTCGACAAAATCGGATTATGTTCATACTTCACCCATGTCCGGCCCTTGTCGTTACTATAGGCGAGGCTTTGGGTTTGCAGATTGCCTGCGTTCGTGAACATGGCAACAAGCACATTTTCCTCACCGACCTGAAAACCGCTGGAATTGCTCCAATCGACTACCGCACTTCCGGTAAATATCGTACCCAACTGATCGGGCGCCAGTTTTATCCCCTGGTCTTTCCAGTGGAAGAGTTCCGTGCTTATCGCGTGCCTCCAATGCATAGGCCCCCACACGACGTCGTTAGGGTTATGCTGGTAAAAAATATGGTATTCACCTTTATAATATACCATGCCCGCCGGGTCATTCATCCACGCCGTAGGCGGTGTCAAATGATAAAAAGGACGAGTTGCCCGGCGTTGGAGTTCCTCGGACTCTTTCTTGTCCGGCCCCGCTGGGTCAGATTTACAAGCACCCAACAATAACACCATGATTAGCGTCCCAAACACCGATCGCCACCCTGATCGCTTCACCATACCTGTTTTCATAATCATCATTTAATTGGGGCATTTGAAAGCCAAATGCCCAAAAACCGCTAATTGGTTAATAAATACCGAATGGCGTTCTTTGTAAACCGTTCAACATTCGATTGGTATAGGTTTACGCCTTCAGGACTCAAATTTCCTTTTGCTTCCCTATTGAACTCAAAAGCCCCCAAGCCCTGAGCGATGGCTCTCCCTTGGAATAGGTCAGTTGGCAGCAGTTCCATTACACCTGCCATATAAAAATCACGGTTCCCTGCCCAGACTCCCAACCATTCAACCTGGTTCGCTTGCTGGAAAGCGTTATAGGCACCTGCATTCCCATAGTCATACCCATGAAACGGTGCTATTTCTATAATGACATGGTTATGGTCCTCTGCCCAACCCGGAGAAATGAGCGGTATCCATTTGTCACCGTTGGGTTGGATTACAACCGACAGCCCCTCATATACGGGGTGGGTGCTTTTATCGTGGGGTTGCAGATTTCCGCCCACGGTTACCCCTACATACCACGTGTCGTTCAGGTCAAAGCCCCCTCCTGTTCCCACGGCCTTTGCGTAGTTATTGGTTATGCGACCCATTGGCCAAAGGTAACCAACGGCATGCGTATTTAACAGGAGGTTACCTCCGTTTTTATAATAGGAGGTAATAGCGTTCAAAACAAGCGGGTCTATCGCAATCCCGGGCAGATGTCCATACGCATCATGATACCACCACAACAGGCGATATGAACTCAGGTTCTCCTCACCGTTTTTGATTTCATCGAAACTGATGTATCGTGCATTCTCATAGTTTTCGAACAGCCATTTAGCGGCAGCCTTTTCATCGTCGTCGGTTATCGAAAGGGAGTCCGCATAGGTACCTAAAAAGCCAATGAGCGTTTCCTGTATTTTAACGATTACCGAGTATGTCCGAGAAGCGCCTTGGTTGGTGATTTTAAGGCTTACCGGCGCGGAGAAATCGAGCGCCGGACTTATTTCCGGTGAAATCGAAGCGCCCGCCGGGAGTTCAACATTGATTGACAAACCGGTTATATCCGTTCCGTCGGGAAGTACGACCGTCACGGTGCGTTCGGCGTCATTTACGATACCTCTTACCCCGTTAACGTAAAAAGCGTTAAAGGAAACATCAATATAAGATACCTGGATGGTATATTCACTGTACAAATCCCCGTTGATAACCTTTACGGACACTGGGTTTGAAAAATCATAACCTGCCGTGATATCAGGCAACAATACCGCCCCGGCATCTAAACTGACGGCCGGGTAAAGGTTTGTTAAATCGGTACCTTCGGGTACTTCCACAACAATGACCTTATCCCCCTCGTTGATCCGTCCTTCCCGGTCAGCTATCGAGAGACCGTGAATGGTAACATCTGCATTGATCTGCAGCCCAACTTCATGTCGTTCGCAGGAATAGTGAAGCAACAACAAAGTGATAAAAAGAGGAAATATGTTCTTGAAACTTTTCATATTTTTTCGTTTTCGGTTTATTACCAACCCGTATTTTGTTTATAAAGGTTTTTACTCCAGTTCATCTGTTGCTGGGGAATAGGAAGATACTCATCCTTACTTTTCTGGAATCTCGCTTCCCTCAAATACTCCCGCTTGCCTTTCTCTACCTCGAAATATGCATTGAGATATTCAGCGGCCACCCCCCATCTTACCAAATCAAAGAATCGGTGTCCCTCCATTGCCAACTCTAACCGACGTTCCATACGAAGAGCTTGTCTTGCGAAATCCTGCGTCCACACCCCGGCATCGTAACCGGAAACATGGTAATTGCCAATCAGGGATCCCGACGGCTGCGTAAGCCTTGCCGTACTTTGCGCAGCTCTGTTACGAATTTGATTGATGATCGGCCGTGCTTCCTGATGCCGTCCCAATTCAATTAACGCTTCTGCCTTCCACAAGAGCACATCCGCATATCGGATAAGAATGGTGTTTTTGGAACTCGACATAAACGGTGGAAGCTTTACGAAACAATCACAATCAGGAGACACATTTTCCTTCAGTGAAGAGAAATATCCGTAAATATTGGGCGCCCGGGTCCAGTTGTTCTGATAAATATATTTATGGTCGTATTTCCATGGGGTACCCGGAAACGCCACCGTATGGTTTAGGCGAGGATCTATATACCTGCTTCGCAACTCCTGCACGTTCGTCAAATCATTGTTATTGAGTGCATTGAGCAACGGCAGTCCCGCTGCATCGGTTTGGAAAGCATTGACCAGATTTTGCGATGGAATGTGGAACCAACAGCATCCGAATTCAGGGTTCATCGGGTTGTTCAGCATAGCAGAGAAGTCAACCTTTCCTCCTTGGGGAGAATTATCGTCCCTTGACCGCTGTATCTCGAATACCGATTCCGGCCCATTCTCATACTCCCATAAAAACGGTTCGGCAAAGTCATCGGCTAAGGCATACTTCTTAGACGCAATCACATCGTCAACCAGTTGAACCACTTCGTTCAATCTATTTTGATTAATATGGACGACCCGGTGTTGATCGTCTTGCTCGTAGGCTTGGTATAAGCGCACTTTGGCTAAATAGGCTTTCGCTTGGACTTTGTTTGCCCGCCCCACCTGAAGCTGTGTTTCCGGAAGGTGTGCCGCGGCAAACTGGAAATCTTCAGCAATCGCATTCCAGAGTTCGTCGTTTGGCATGTCGTTACTGATTCCGTTAATGTCTTCAACAGTTGCTGTTTCGTCAAAGTAGGGAATATGTTTGAACAAAATTTTCAGGTCAAAGAAAAAGTGTCCCCTGAGAAACCTCAACTCGGCTTGCCTGATCTGCTTAAGCGGAAATTCAGCCTCCCTCATGGCATTAAGCCGCCTCAGCGCATTATTTACCCGAGATATGGCCACGTATTGCACAAACCATTTCCTATCCGCTAACCCGTTGGCTGGCAGGTTATAAACAAACGTCTCAAAAAAATGGAAATCACCTATATCTGATGGCCCGGCACCTCCTTTATACGCGTCGCCGCTTCTCAGATCCCCGTACGGCCATAGCGCGTTTGGCACGGTATAATGGTCGTTGCCGAGACTTGAATAGGCCGCTATGATGAGTTTTTCAACATTTTCGGGTGTGTTTAGCTGTGCATCGGAAATGGTACCAAGAGGCGGCAAATCCAAGAAATTACTGTTGCAGGACATTTGCAGCATCGCCGCGGTTAATATGACATATGCTATTTTTTTCATTTTGTCTGTTATTTAGAGTGAAACACTGACCCCTACTGTATACATGGAAGGGATCGGATAACCATTGCCCGGATTTTCCGGGTCCGGGCCAGTAAACCGCTTGTTTTTTAATGTCCAGAGATTCTGGCCCTGCAAAAAAACGCGGAGATTCCGAATCGAGTGCTTATTCAATACCGTCGGCGGAAAGGAATAGCTCAATTGAATATTCCGCAATTTAACGTACGATCCGTTTTCCATAAAATAGGTCGACGTCCTCGCCTCAAAGTTGTTATCCGCCAATGAAAGCGCAGGAATGGTCGACGTCGGGTTGGCAGGTGACCAAGCGTCCAACGTCCTCCTACCGTAATTTGTGCCTTGTACCAACATAAAATCCGTATATATCTTTGTATCGTTGAAAACGTCAATTCCGGTAATACCTTGTACAAACAGTTGTAGATTAAACTGCTTCCAGGTTATGTTGGCATTCAATCCATAGGATAGTTTTGGGTCTCGGAGCCCGATCCAATCCCGGTCATCGTCATCAATTATCCCGTCTCCATTCACGTCAACATACCGAATCCGGCCTAGTCCCTTTCCTGGTTGATCGGCGTGCGCAAGGACTTCTTCGCCGCTTGTGAAGAGTCCGTCGTGTACATAGCCGAATAAGGAATTGATGGATCTACCCAGGATATTCTTGTCTTTCCCATTCCCTCCGTAAGCATTGACTACTGCGTCAGGCAAATGAACAACTTTGTTCCGATAGTTAAACGCGTTTGCAGAGATGTCAACTTTCAGGTCACCAACGGTTTCCATAAAGCCCAACGCTACCTCGACACCCTTATTTTCGATCGATGCGCCATTTACCCAGCGGCTGCCCCCCTCACCTATAGCACCCAGGTAAGGGGGCCGTATCAGGATGTCGTCCGTTTGCTTGATGAAATAGTCCACCGATCCATACAACTTATCGTCTGCCAATGAAAAATCCAGTCCGAAGTTGGCTTGTGTGGTGGTTTCCCACCTTAGATCCGGGTTTGCCTGTTGCGTCAGCCGGAAACCGGAAAGCAGTTCCCCACGATCGGCACCCTCAATGTCATACGCCGTTCCCGCATCGGGATCCCAGGTGGCATTGGTGGCATATTGTGCGATGTACAAATTGTAGACGGCTGTATTTGAAATTTCTTGGTTGCCATTTTGACCCCAACCGACCCTTATCTTCAGATCCGAAATGAAATCCACGTTGCTTAGGAAGCTTTCCTCTGACAAGCGCCAACCGGCTGAAACGGCCGGAAAATTGCCGTAGCGATTGTTCTGGCCAAACCGTGAAGAACCGTCTCGCCTCATCGTAAGGGAAAGAAGATAACGATCGTCGTAGATGTAGTTCAGTTTGCTGAAAAACGACTGCAACGCATGGTGCGACCCAGAACCCCCGGTTACAGGAAGTTCAGTGGCCGCGTTTAAAAAGGCATAGTCGATGGTTTCGATGGCCAAGCCGCGTTGCGATGCAGAAAATTGCTCCCCATTGTATTTAATCTGTTCAACTCCCCCTAAAAAACTAAACTGATGGCTGTTTATTGAGAAATCATAGGTCAGTGTGTTTTGGAAAACCCAGCTGCCGTCAAACCATGCCCCGTTGGTCACCCGATTATTAGGTTCACTTAAGAACCCAGATCGGTAGCTCTTTTGCAAATGCCTGCTGTAGTGCAAACCATAGTCGATTCCTAGGCTACTCCGCAGCGTTAGCCCGGCGATGGGTTCTGCTTCTACATAAAAATTACCAAACGGCCGTATATACGTGCTTTTATTCTGTTTATTATCAGCTATCAAACGGACCGGATTATGTCTATCCGACATTCCGGGTGCAGGTCCGCCCCAGCCACCATCAACGGTGTGAACTGGAACAATTGGTTGCTGTACCAATGCCAGAAACATGATATCGTTGGAGGGTATGGCCACTTCACTTTGCTTCGAAAGCTGAAAATTTTCCCCAATCCGAAACCTGTTGCCTAAAAACCGGTATTCCGAGTTCAACCGTAGGTTAGTCCGCACTACCCTTGATTCTTTTATAATTCCTCGGTTGTCCATATGCCCCAACGACACCAAAAAATCACCCCTTTCATTCCCGTTGGACACCGTCATGTTATACGATTGCAGAAAAGAAGGCTTGCTTACCTCGTCAAACCAATTTGTATTGCTCGGCCGCATCGTCCTCTGAGGGTCTATGAACTCAGCGAACAAAACGCGATTTAGTACCGGGTTTCCTTCGTTGTCGGTACCGGTATCAAATAGATAAAGCGGGTTTGCCGGCGAAATCCCGTCATTTACGGCAGCCCTCCAGGCGACCTGTGCGCGCTCTTCGGTGTTTAGCATGTCTAAGTGGTGCGCGTAGTGCTGCAAGGTGGATGCGGCATCGAAATCTACCTGCACACGATTGGTCTTAGCCCGCTTCGTGGTAATGATAATCACGCCATTGGCCGCCCGTGACCCATATATACTGGCGGAGGATGCGTCTTTCAGTACCTGGATAGACGCGATCTCATTGGGATTTAATTCGTGCATTCCCTTTTTCGTGGGAACGCCGTCAATCACATAGAGGGGGTCGTTGTTATTGAGGGTGCCTATCCCTCGTATCCGGATAGTTGCAGGCGAACCGGGATGGCCGTTGGTTGTGATAAAAACACCGGGAATCCGTCCTTGCAGATTTTTCATGATATTTCCGGGAGGCAGGTCTTCGACCGCTTCAACATCTACCACCGATACGGCACCGGTCAAATCTTTCTTCTTCTCTTTCTGGTATCCCGTTACCACCACCTCGTTCAAATGAAGGGTTTCTTCCAGCTGGACTACGATGGGCTGGATACTTATTATGGTAACCAGCTTCGTTTCAGCACCCACAAAAGAGAACCTTAGGGTTTGTCCAACTGTAGCTTTAATAGAAAATGCCCCATTGGCATCTGTCGTGGTGGCTAGGTTGGCTTCAACGAGCGCCACCGTCACACCATCCAGGGGAGTCCCCTCCGTATCGGTCACTTTGCCGCTGAAAAGCGGATCTTGGGCAAATAGGGTACTAACCAGTATCCCTATGCAACATATCGTCAGTGCTCCTTTTCTCATTTAATTGGTTTTTTGGTGAAACATTTATTTTATAATTGATAGTCCATATGATTTTTCGTTTCCACTATGTCGCTTCGAATGACTTCTCCCATATAAACCGGTCCAAATCCGCTCGCGAATAAGGTGGGCAAGCGCCAACTTGTGTGGCGACATAGGCACCAAGCCCCGTTGCGAAACCCAACATGTTTTCACTGTTTTCTCCACGCAGCTTTTGTGCAAGAAAGCCGGCGAGGAACGAATCGCCGCTTCCCACCGTGTCTTTTACCAGCACCCGTATCCCCGAGCAATCATGCCGTGCCTGCGGCGTATAATACGAAGCGCCCTGAGCACCTTTCGTGACGATGATTTCCTCCAGGCCGTATCGATCCTGCAATAGGCGGATACCCATGGATTCATTACCCGGCCGATTAACCAACAAGCCCGACAGTTCGTGGAGTTCGTGGATGTTCAGTTTGACGGCATCCGCCTGGTGCAACAGGAGGTCGATGGTATCCGGCGCATAGTGTGGTGCACGCAAGTTAACATCAAACAGCCGATACCGCGCCTTGTCCAGCAGTTGCAACAAGGTATCGCAACTGGTGGCATTGCGCGCTACCAAGCTACCATAGACCAATACATCGGCGTCTTCGATCAACCGGGCGAATCCATGTTCATACCGGATGAAATCCCAAGCCACGGGTGCCACGATGTCGTACGTAACCTCATCGTCAGCACCGATGTGGGCGAGCACCTTACTAGTTGGATACCGCTCGTCTGTCTGTATAAATTCCGTGGGCATGCCAATGTTGGCTAAAAAACCTTTCAATTCCTCCCCCTCGCGATCCATACCAATTCTGCTGATGATGGTGCTATGGATGCCGAGGCGGTTGAGGTGGTACGCCACGTTCATGGGGGCTCCACCGGGCTTTTTGCCTGTTGGGAGCATATCCCAGAGGACTTCACCAAAACATACTACCTTTTTGTTTCCCGTGTACACCATTTTTGCTCCTTTACTTATAACTATTATTCACCCGCTATTTTGGCATCATTGTTCCGCCAATCAATTCCAATGACTTGCCCTTGGTTTCGGGCATCAACTTCCATACGAACAGCAGCTGCAACGCCATAAAGCCCGCGAATATGAGAAACGTGGTGCCTCCCCCGGTCCATTCGCTGAGTATAGGAAAGAAAAACGTGATAATGGCGGCCATCACCCAATGGGTGAGACTACCCAGTGTCTGCCCTTTGGCGCGTACTTCGTTGGGAAAGATCTCCGAAATGAACACCCAGATAACCGCGCCTTGCGAAAAGGCAAAAAAAGCAATGAAAACCATGAGGTAAGCCGTGACCATAAGGCCATCGGGGTTTTCGGTATAAAACGAGTAGGACACCATGGCAAGCGAGGCTATCATCCCGAATGAACCAACCAGCATCAATTTGCGCCGCCCCACCTTATCAATGATATTAATAGCGATTAACGTGAACGTGAAATTGACCAACCCAATCCCCACCGTTGACAACAGGGAACTTTGGGCGCCGAGGCCCGCCATCTCAAACACGCGCGGGGCGTAGTAAATAATGGCATTAATGCCCGATACCTGATTGAACACGGCAAAAAGAATCGCTAAAAGTACCGGGAAGCGGTATTTTCTGCTAAATAGCGATGTGCGAGTGCCATTGCCGTTTGTCGCCTTTGCCGATGCAAGGATGGTTTCCAGTTCATCGGCATAATGCAAAGGGTTGATCTTCTTAAGTATTTGCAAGGCCCCAGCCTGGTTTTTCCGATACAAGAGCAGCCACCGCGGACTTTCAGGTACAAAATGGATGAGTATATAAAACACTGCCGCTGGAAACGCTTGTACCCCCAGCATCCATCGCCATGAATTTTCCCCACCTTGCCCAATCAGGTAGTTGGAAAGATAGGATACGAGGATCCCCAATACAATATTGAACTGAAACAGGCCGACCAAACGTCCACGTTTGTCGGCGGGAGAAATCTCCGAAATATAGATGGGGGCTGTTACTGAAGATACGCCTACGCCGATACCCCCGAGAAACCTGAATAGGATAAACAAATACCAATCGTGCGCGAGGGCCGTGCCGAGAGCGGAAAAAAAGTATAGCGCCGCAATCATGAAAAGCGTACGCCTGCGTCCGAACCTGTCGGACGGATAGGCACCCAGCAGCGCCCCAGCTACTGTCCCTAATAATGCGATGGCCATGGTAACCCCATGTTCCACTTCACTCAAATGCCAATACACTTGCACCAATTTCTCGGCTCCGGATATCACGGCGGTATCAAAGCCAAAAAGAAAGCCGCCTAAAGCCACCACGAACGACCACGCTACTACAGTATTTTTTGTCATAAGATTCTTTTGTTCTATAATCTGGTGTTGTCTGTAGCAAATGTAATAGCCACCGGATTCGAGCGGGTTTGGGATTATTCCAAAATCATTCGTTTTTAGTTTACGCTGACAACTGATTATTAATCAGACGATTTCTTTTTGAAAGAATGTGCTGATTTTCGTTATTGTATCTCCGTCTTTCAATATTTGAACATCTACAACACGAAAGGATACACAAATTTACAGTAGCACGGATCAGCATACGTATTTTTTTGCTAACTTCACGGTAAATTATAAATCAATCGGTAGCGATATTCCCTTGGAGCCACTTTGGCTTTGCGCCGGGTTAACGGAAATATCGCAATTGGGTTATTGGGCGTGATGAAAATACATTGGATTATCCTGTTTTTAGCATTGTGTATGCAAACATGTGGGTTGGTAGAAAAAGAACCGACTTATCGCATTGCGTTTTCGCAATGTGTGGGGTCTGATGCCTGGCGGCAGACGATGCTCGAGGAAATGAAAAGAGAGCTTTCCTTTTATCCCGATATCGAGTTCGTCTACCGCGATGCCGACAATAGCAACAAACGGCAAATCGATCAGCTCCGGGAATTGCTTGCGATGCGCCCGGACCTGATCATTGTTTCACCCAATGAAGCCGAGCCGCTCACTCCGGTGGTCGATGAAATTTTCCGGAACGGTATTCCGGTGATTGTGACAGACCGAAAGACCTCCTCCGGCCTGTACCACGCGTATGTAGGCGCCGACAATTACGAAATCGGCTTCATGGCGGGCCAGTACCTCGCCCGCCAATTAGGTGGTCAAGGCGCAATCAGCGAAGTAATGGGGCTGCCTGGATCATCGGCGGCTATCGAACGCCAGAAGGGGTTCCATGACGCCCTCAAACCCCATCCTGGCATCCGGCTCGTCGCGCAAATAAACGGCCGGTGGTTGATCGACGAGGCCAAGTTGCAGGTGGCGCAGCGAACGGATGACCTCGCCGCTTCGGATGCCATATTTGCCTACAACGACCAAATGGCCCTGGGGACGTATGGGGCACTACAGCAAGCACTGCCAGGTAACGGAATTAAGATAGTCGGCGTAGATGCGCTGCCGGGCGACGGCAACGGCCTGCACTCCGTGGCCGAAAAGGTACTGGACGCGACCATGCTTTACCCGACAGGCGGCAAGGAGTGTATCCAAACAGCCGTGGCCATACTCAACAATCAGCCCTATCAACGGGAAAACATCCTAGGCACATTGGTCATTGACTCGGCCAATGTACACCTCATGAAGCTCCAAACCGACAAAGTCATTAGCCAACAACGAGATATCGACAAGCAACAACGGCTTCTGGCCGAACAAGAACAGCTATTCAGCAATCAGCAACGCGTACTAAATATCTTGGTGGTCAGTCTGGTGTTTGCGGTGGTATTTGCAGGCGTCTCGTTTTACTCGTTGAAAGCCAATTGGGAAAAAAACAAGCAACTGGAACAGCAGAACCATGAAATCCTTGCCCAGCAACAGCGGATCCTCGAGATGACCAGCGAGGTGGAACAGGCCACTGAGGCAAAAATCAATTTCTTCACCAATATTTCACACGAGTTCAAGACACCGCTATCACTGATGCTGATTCCGCTCGAAAATATCGTTAAGAACGAGAAGCTCCCCGAAAGCGCCCTCCGATCGTTATCCTTGGTAAAAAAGAACGCCTTAATTTTGCAGCACCTCGTGTCGCAATTGATCGATTTGCGGCGGATGGGATACGAAAACTTACGGATAAAGGCTAAAAAAGGAAATATACTCTTATTTTGCAATCAGGTCGTCCAATCATTCCGTCCCCTTGCACAGCAAAGATCCATCAGTTTCAGGCTGGAGAACAAATCGGCGGATACGACCCTGTGGTTTGATGAAGTCCTTATGGAGAAGCTACTGTACAATCTCCTGTCAAACGCATTCAAGTTCACCCCGCCGCAGGGAGAGATCGTGCTGCGGATAGCCTCAACCGCTTACGACGCAAAAGAACTTGAAATCCAGGTAACCGATACGGGCAAGGGTATCGCCGAAGCCGACATTTCACGCCTATTCGAGCCGTTCTACCAAGCCGAAAATCACACAAACGGAACCGGTCTCGGATTGTCGTTGTGCAAGGAAATCGCCTCGCTTCACCACGGTAGTATCACCGTACGCAGCGAACTGGGAAAGGGAACCGAATTCACTGTCAGGCTCCCCATGGGTGATGCGCACCTTACCGAAGAAGATAAAGCACAGTCGCCAGCCCCCCATGCGTCTGGCGAAGCGAATGAGACCGCGTCTCTTTTGTCGGTGTTGGAGCATGAGCATGAGAGCGATGCGCATGGAAATGGCACCGCAACGGAAATATCGAATCCTGACGTCGTAAAAGACCATTCGATATTGGTCGTCGAAGACCATCCGGAAATGCGACGGTTCCTTTCGGAAAAATTGGCTGCACATTTTACCGTCTTTACAGCGGCTGATGCAAGAGAAGGGATCAACCAAGCGCAGGCACAATTGCCAGACCTGATTATTTCCGATGTGTTGATGCCGGGACTGCTGGGTACCGAATTTGCCAAAAAGCTCAAAGCCGACGTGCGAACGGCCACCATTCCAATTATTCTGTTGACAGCCCGGGGGTCGGATGAACAGATGCTGACCGGCCTAGATACTTTAGCCGACGCGTACCTCACGAAGCCTTTCAATTTCGACCACCTTATCGCCGTTGCCAACAACTTGATTCAGAACCGAAAGTTATTGCGCCATCATTTCAGCAGCGATGCCGTCGAACTCCAACCGGTTTCAAAACTCGCTTCGGCCGACCGGCAATTCCTCAACGAACTTGCCGCTGTAGTGGAAGAAAACATTGCCAACAGTGAGCTGAATGTGGATTACCTCTGTGAGCATCTTGCCGTATCCCGCATCCAGCTGTACCGGAGGGTAAAGTCGCTGCTCAATTGCAGTATTAATGACTATATATCGGCCAGGCGTCTCCGCAAAGCCAAGGTGTTGCTGCAACAGGGAATGCCGGTCAACATTGTGGCCTATCAAACCGGCTTCTCTTCTCCCGCATACTTCTCCACGGCTTTCAAAAGCAAATATGGTATGCCGCCCTCTTCATTCAAAAAGAACGCCAGTGCGACCACCTAATAAATTCGCGGATATTCCACTTTTATTTGCAAGAAAGGAATAAAGTAGTACTTTTATGTTTTGGTGAAACAAACTAACCTTATTGTCGTATGAAGCAAACGTTATTGATTGCCATTGGTTGTTTTTTTATGTCTATAGCGGTGCAAGCACAAGACTTTTCTGCTTTCCAATCCAAACAACTCATCCATCGGGGCGACACGTTGCCCTACCGGATTTTGTATCCGGAGGGATATGACCCAGCGGGAAGCTACCCCGTATTGTTTTTTCTGCACGGCTCCGGCGAGCGGGGTAATGACAACCAAAAGCAACTGGTGCATGGGGGCAAGCTGTTTCTTGAAGACAGTATACGCAGCGCGTTCCCGGCGATCGTGATCTTTCCGCAATGTCCGACCGATTCGTATTGGAGCAATGTGGATATCCAATCGACCCCCGAAGGTGGGCGGGAGTTTTATTTCCGAACCAAAGGAAAACCATCTGACGCCATGTCACTGCTCTTGCGGCTTGTAAAAAACATCCGTAAAGAAGAAGCGGTAGACAAGCAACGTCTTTATATTGGGGGGCTATCCATGGGGGCCATGGGAACCTTCGAGGCACTACGCCGAGCGCCAAAGTTTTTTGCGGCTGCTTTTGCTATCTGTGGGGGAGATAACACAGCCAACGTAAAGAAATATCGGCGTATCCCACTTTGGATATTCCATGGCGAACAAGATAATGTCGTGCCATCCACGCATTCGCATGCGCTTATAGCTGAACTGAAGCGCTTGGGAGCCAACCCAAAAGCCACATTCTACCCGGCCGCCAACCACAACAGTTGGGATGATGCTTTTGCGGAACCCGAATTGCTACCATGGCTGTTCGGCCACACCAAATAATAACCGCCGTGTAACACATAGCGGAGACTGCGGTCTAATCGTTTATAAACATGGAGTGAGATGTCGGTTAAAATGTCCAATAAGGAAAATGTCAAGTTGTCGCTACAGTCGATTAGTAGCAACAAGCTACGCACGTTCCTCACGGCGCTGATCATCGCCATCGGCATTACGGCATTGGTGGGTATCCTTACCTCCATAGACGCAATCAAGAATTCCCTGACCGACTCCTTTTCAGCCATGGGGTCCAATTCGTTCAACATACGTAACCGGGGGTTGAACGTACAGATTGGTGGCGGTGGTACACGGCCCAAGCAATTTCCGCAGATTACCTACTACGAAGCGAAGGCGTTTAAGGAGCGGTTCAACTACCCTGCGGTTGTATCATTGAGCGCCTATGCATCTACTGGGGCAACAGTGAAGTACAAAAGTGAAGAGACAAATCCAAATATAAATGTGCTCGGTGCCGACGAAAACTACCTGCAAACCGCCGGATACAACCTATCGGCCGGCCGGAATTTTTCCCTTCGCGAAATCGAGTTTGGGAACAACGTGGTCATCGTGGGATCTGAAATCGTAAAACGGCTCTTCAAGAAAAACGAGGATCCATTGAACCAAGTTATACGAATCGGAAACTCCCAATATACGATCATTGGCGTGCTTGAAGACAAAGGTTCAAGCGCCGGCTTTGGCGGCGACCGCGCCTGTATCATCCCGTTGGCCAAAGCACGTGCCGTAATGTCCATGGGCCGGCCATCCTATACCATAACGGTAATGGCCGGAAACCCGCAACAAATCGAAATGGCTATCGGCGAGGCGACGGCGCTCTTCCGGAACGTCCGCGGGGTCAGGGTAGGGCAGGAAACCAATTTCGAGATTACCAAAAGCGACGCCGTGGCACAGATGCTTATCGAAAGCCTTACCTACGTGACCATCGGCGCGGTTGTCATCGCGTTGATTACGCTTATAGGTGCATCTATCGGATTGATGAACATCATGTTGGTCTCGGTCACCGAGCGTACCCGCGAAATTGGCATACGCAAAGCGATAGGCGCAACACCCACCGTTATTCGCCGACAGTTCCTTACCGAAGCCGTAGTGATTTGCCTAATGGGCGGATTTGCGGGTATCTTCCTGGGCATACTTATCGGCAACATCCTCGCGGTGGTGATGGGTGCCAGCTTCATCGTCCCATGGAACTGGATTATCCTGGGGGTTGCCGTCTGTGTAGGTGTGGGAATGGTTTCCGGATATTATCCGGCGTCCAAGGCTTCTCGGCTCGACCCGGTGGAGGCGTTACGCTACGAATAATGTATAACCGGCACCTCACGGCAAGGTCGCTTCCAATTTCCCCGTTAAAATAGCCTTCAGCTCTTGTACCTTACCTGCGTGAGGCCCGCTTAAATCCACGGACTCCCCTGGATCATCTGCCAGATTGTATAATGCCCACAACGGGTCCTCCTTATCCTTTACAAGCTTCCAGTCTCCCGCACGGAGAGCCACGTTTCCCTCGTGTTCCCAATAGATAATCCGCTCATGCGCCCCACGTGGCTCCTTGCCTTGCAGCAAGGGTACTAAGCTCGTTCCCGGGGAGTTTCCGTCTTCATTTACCCCTGCCGCTTCCAACAAAGTAGGCATCAGATCAATGATATGGCCCACTCTATTGGTGAATCGCCCGGGCTGCTCAATACCCTTCGGCCAGTGCCAGATAGATGGGGTCACAATGCCTCCTTCGTGCATATATTTCTTGTATTTCCTAAACGGCGTATTCGATGCGTAAGCCCATGGAGCTTCATACGCAGTGTATGAGCCCGGCTCACCGATCTGCTTGGTTGTGTCATTCAGTCCCCTTCGCTCTACACTCTCCGCACAGGCACCGTTGTCCGAAAGGAATATGATTAGCGTATTGTCCAACGCTCCTTCTTCCTCAAGTTGGCGAATAAGCTTCCCGATGTTCTCGTCCATAACCTCAACCATTGCCGCATATACTGCCATTTTCCTAGCCCACTGCTTTTTATCGTCTACTGAATCCCATTCGGGTATAGTGGTTGGCCGCTGTGGGAGCACGTAGCGCCTGTCAATCACTTCCATTGCTTCCATCCGGTCAAATCTCGACCTGTGGATGGCATCCCACCCTTGCAGATAAAGTGTCTCATACTTGGTTACCACGGAGTCTGGCGCATGCAGCGGCCAGTGGGGCGCGGTGTAGGCAAGGTAAAGTAGAAACGGTCGCCCTGCCGTATTACGATCGGTATAATGCTGGTTGATAAACGAGCGGGCCGAATCTGTAAATGCGTTGGTCATGTAAAACCCATCTGCCGGGGGAGTCCATGGATCATCATCGCTCACCATCACCCGGCGCCGCTTTTCGTCAACAATCTCGTAATAGCTACTGGCGCCCGAAATCAGCCCGAAGTACCGATCAAACCCCCGTTTCCGGGGCCAGTGCTGGGGCCGCTCGCCGACGTGCCATTTCCCGGCCATATAGGTGCTGTATCCCGCTTCGCGCAGCATTTCAGCAATCGTCGGCTGGTCCGTGCGCAGAAACCCCTGATAGGGGCCGGGCGTGATGGGCTCGTCGGCGTAAGTGACCATGTGCCCCATACCCGCGTCGTGCGGGTATTGCCCCGTTAGCAACGATGCACGTGTGGGGCAGCACCTTCCGGCATTATAAAAGCTCCGGAAGCGTAATCCCTCTTCAGCAAGTTTATCGATATTCGGTGTATGTATTTCTCCACCATAACAACCCACATCCGAGTACCCCATATCATCAGCGAGGATAATTACGATGTTGGGGCGATCTGCTGGGCCCTGCTGGGCGAAACTTGGGTTGCAGCAATAGGCAAGTAGCTGCATCAAAAGCGGGAAAATGGTCGTCTTCATCGGTTTCAATCGGTTTGGTGCATTCCTTTTATTTCGGCGAGCAGCGCCTGCAATTCCGTTACTTTAGCTGGAAATTGCTGATATAGATTGGTGGTTTCTTGCGGATCCTTTTCAAGGTTGTACAGCTGCCCGGCGGGTCCACCGGGAACGGCTTCTGCACGTTGAGGTTCGGAAAAGCCGCCGGACCCCAGGCCGTCTATCAATTTCCAGGCACCTTTGCGGATGGCAAGATAACCGTTTGAAGCCTGATGGATCACGGCGCGCTGATCGGGAATGTCGGCTGTCTCTCCCTTCAATACGGGCAAGATACTGTAACTGTCGAGAGCAGCATCTGCCGGCACTCCGGTTTGCAGGATGGCAGCACAGGTAGCCGAAAGGTTGGTCAACGTCGTCAACGCATCACTCGTTGTACCCGGCTTCACCGCAGCGGGCCAGCGCACGATAAAGGGGATGCGGTGGCCGCCTTCCCAGGCATCGCCCTTCATTCCGCGATAGGGACCGGTTGCGCGGTGGTGAAAACGTTCGGCAAATTGCGGACGCCAGTAGGGACCGTTGTCGCTGGTGAAGACGACCACTGTATGCTGTGTCATGCCGAGACTGTCGATTGCCCGTAATACGCGACCTACGGCATCGTCTACCATTTGTACGTAATCACCATAATCCCCGGCGTTGGAGGCCCCACGCTGGTCACCGGTAGGCAACCACGGTGTATGGGGGGCGGGAAGGGGAAGGTACAGAAAAAACGGCTGCGGCTGCTTTGCTTGCTGTTCGACGTATTGCACGGCTTTGTCGGTAAACGTCGGCAATACGCGGTCAAAATTAAATGAAGGTGCCATTTTCCCCGCGCGCCAGAAGGCACCGGTGTACCCCGTATTCAGGTCGTTACCCGGTGTGTAGGCGGAGGGAAGCTCAATCAGCGTATCCCGCTCAAGGTAACAGTAAGGCTCCATGTCGAGCGAGGCCGGGAGTATAAAGGAATAGTCGAATCCATGGCTCAACGGTCCTCCCGTCGGCGGTTTAGTAAAGTCGATGTATTCGGGATTCATGTCTTTCAATAGCCCATATTCGTTCATTTCCGGATTGCTGGAATCAAGCACGTCACGATGCGCTTCCTTGACCGCCCAATCCAACCCAAGATGCCATTTGCCGATGACGGCGGTGTGATAGCCTTGTTGTTGGAGCAAGGTACCTATCGTAAAACTACCCTGTGGAATAAGCGTGCGACCATATCCCCGGAGTACGCCGACAGGTAAACGGCTTCTCCAGGCATACGTACCTGTCATGATCGCGTAGCGGGTGGGCGTACAGACCGACGTTGGGGCATGGGCATCCGTAAACCGCATTCCTTGCTTAGCTAGGGCGTCGATGTGGGGCGTATTAATCCGGCCGTCGGGATTGTAGATGCTTACATCGCCGTAACCCAGGTCGTCAGCAAGGATGTACACAATATTGGGTTGGGCTGGCTGTGCCCTGATCGGTTGGACGACGGAGCCAAGCCCAATTAGGCATAGCAGTATATTCTTAAAAAGGGAGTTATTCATGAGAGCTATTCATCATTAGTTCAAACGGCTGTAATGGCTTGTAAATTGTGCGTACACATTTTCCGGAATTGAGAGGTGATCGTCCGTCTGTTCCATATGTGCCCGGAGGCAAGTCAACAGTTCGCGCACCCTGCGTTCGTTTTCCCGTTGGAAAGCGAGGTTCATTTTTTCCTGGGGGTCTTCGGTTACCTGGTATAATTCGAGGAATACCTCGTCACCAAATAGATCGACGATCAATTTATACCCATCCTTTACGACTGCCCGCTGGAAGTTTCCCAGGGAACCGTTGCCGTCGTATTGCAGGAATATCGGTCGTGCCTTGTTTGGCTGCTCGTTACGCACCAACGGGAGTAACGACTGGCCATCAAGGTCCTCCGGAACGGGCACACCCGTATAGTCCAATAAGGTAGGCAATACGTCTACCAGGCTCACCGGCTCAACAATGGCTGTACGGTCAACCGGAAAACCAACCGGAAACCGGATATACAACGGTACGCGGACGGACTCTTCATACATGCAGTTTTTCTGCCAGAGCGAATGGCTGCCGAGCATTTCGCCGTGGTCGGCAGTGAAAACAATGATAGCCTCATCGTACAGGCCTTCGTCTTTCAGTGCTTGGACGATCCGGCCCACTTCATCGTCCAGGAGTTTGACCAGTCCGAGGTATCTTGCCCAGGTATCCCGCCATTCATCGCGGGTATACCGGGTGCCCAGAAACCCGGTGATGTTATACAATTGCAGGGGAGACTGGCCGGGGTACCACTGGCCCACATTGTCCGGCAGGTCAACCTGTTGGCTGGCGATGGCGGAAAAATAAGGTTCGGGGATATGGAAGGGTGGATGCGGAGCCAGAAACATGCAGTTGAGCAGCAAAGGCTTGGTTTTGTCGCGCTGTCGGATGGCCCGCTGTGCCTCGTTGCTGAAATACCGGTCTGTAAAGTAGTCGACGCCCGGGGCGTAAGGTGCCGCAAAAGGAGTTGAATAATACCGGGCACCGGTATAGCGTCCGGATATCTGTTCTGGAACCAATGCCTTGAAAATGCGTCCTCCGGGCTTGTCCACACCTTCCGATTTCATCCACTGCGCATACGTCTGCTGGGTAATCCATTTGGTTTTACTTTCCGGATCCTTTTCAAGCGGATCCTCGGTAAAAAGGTGTTGCTTGCCCACATGCCAGCTGTCCCAACTATCCTCCATGAGGGTATATAGGTTGGGAATGCCCGCACTTACATACCCATAATGGGCATCCTGTGGCGCCCACGGGTTAATCAGCGAATGCGTGCGATTGGGATAAAGCCCGGTGAAGAAAGAGGCCCTCGAAGGCGCACAAAGCGGTGAGGCCGCATACGCGGAAGTAAACGAGACCCCGGCCTCCGCAAGTGCCGAAATATTCGGTGTCATTTCGCCGATGACATCGGCCCGCAACTGGTCGGCCATGATGACAATAATCGGCGGGGAAGCTTTCTGCTGTCCGGATGACCGGGCAGCGAAAAGCAGCAGGTACCCTACGAGCAAAAAGGATAAAGAACCGTACTTCATGGTTTTGCTATTGATAACGCGTTAATAATTCGGGATTCACTTTTCGGAAATAGGCAGTCATTTCGGCTTCTAATTCCTCGACTTTTCCGGGATTTTTATGGGCAATGTTATGCGTTTCACCCCGGTCTTCCTTGAGGTTGTACAATTCCACCTTGCCGGATTTCCAGAATTTCAACAGTTTGTAGTCGCCATTGATCACCGCTGAGTGGGGATACCCGTCGTTGTAGCGGTGGAAAATGAGTGCGTTGTTTGTGCGCGCAACGGGTTTGCCCGTTTCGCCCCGGAGCATGTTCACGAAGCTGCCGCCATCGGTGTCCAGGTTACTGGAAGCGGGGGTTCCACCGGCCAGCTCGGCAAACGTAGCCAGCAGGTCCCAACCGACAATTGGGGCGTCACATTGGCTACCGGCCTCAATACCGGGACCCCTGACCAGGAACGGCACCCGTATGCCCCCTTCGTAAAGTGTCCATTTTCCGCCGCGAAGGGGATAATTCCGCATCGGCTTGGGAAACTTCGATGGGTGATCCAGCCGGTTCCGCACTGCAGGCATGAATTCGGTGGCGCCATTGTCGGCCATGAAAAAGACATACGTGTTTTGTGCAATGCCCAGCCGTTCGAGGGTATCCAACACGGCCCCGATGCTGCGGTCGAGATCTTCCAGCATACCTGCGAACGCAGGGTCGTCATGCTTCTTTCCCCCAGGTTTCTTCTGGTATTTCTCATACGACCCGGCAGTCGTCTGCTTCTCTATATGCGTGGCATAGTGCGAGATTTGTAGGAAAAAGGGAGTTCCGGCTTTCGCGTGGCGTGTCATGAAATTGCCCGCCCGTGCCGCGAGTGTATTCACCCGTTTCGGATCGCCCGTGATGAAATAATCGGTCCACTTGTCCGTTCCCTCGATGGCAAAGTTGCCGTTTTTGTTGCCGGTATCGCCGTCGCTTTCGTCATAGCCTGCATCTTCCGGCGAAAACCCGGCACGCATATCCCACTTGCCGAAATGAGCCGTCTGATAGCGACTGTTGATGCCTTTGAGTACTTGGGGCAAGGTTGGGTAGTTCCCTGCAGTTGGCTGGTAATTTGCTCCAAACGACTCATCTCCCTGCCGGGCGGGTGTATGGCCAAAGAGGATGCTTCGCCTGGAGGGCGAACAGATGGACGCGGAGGCATAAGTCCGGGAAAAACGAATGCCTCCGGTAGCTAGCCGATCCAAGTTGGGGGTTTCGTGGTAATCACTGGACGAACGCGGGTCGGTTTTGTCCATCGGCATGGAGAGCGACGACCAACCGAGGTCATCGGCCAAAATGAATATAATGTTTGGCGTTTCGGGTTGCTGCGCGAGTACATGCGTGGAAAACCCTGCTAACACTATCGAAACAAGTAAAAACGATTTTCTTGGGATCATAATTTGTGGTTTATGAGTGAGCATATTGCGAGTAGGTGTTGACAATTTTGCCATCCACATCGCAGTGATCGAATTGGATATAGGGGTTGCCGTCTTTCCGGTATACGCGGACCTGCAGAAATCCGCCCTTAACCCGCAGGAAACGGTGTTCCGGCCGTATATCATCCGGCTTCCACCCTTGCGCATGGAAATCGCTGACCGGGCCCGAACCGAATTCCATCAAGCCCGTTCCGGGATCTTCAGAAACATATTGCCAGTGCCTGTCGCCGCTGACGATGAACAACCGGTCTATGGTTGACAGGTACTGCCGCAGCCATGTCCCCTCGGTTTGGAAATTTCTATTGGCGTGGTTATCCTTTTTGGTATCCCGGTCGGGGCCGACAATCGGTGTCGGTGAAATCAGCAGTTTGAATGTGGCGTTAGAGGCCCCTATGGTCTCCTTGAACCATGCTATCTGCTCTCCACCCCAGATGGTTTTGCCGGGTCCGTCGGGCATATCATTGTTTGACCGGTATTCGCGCGATTCGATCAACCATATTTGCAGGTCCTTACCCCACCGATAGGTCCGGTAGGGTTTATCCCGGAGCTGAACTTGCTCCTGCCACACCTTCAGGCCATCCGTATAAGAAAGCTCACCATAGGGTTGCGCCGTGGGATCGACATCGTTTTTCAGCAGGTCATGGTCGTCCTTCAGCATGTAGATAGGGACCTCACGGCAGAAATCCCGTATCGACGGTCTTGAGTTCATCGCATGCCACTTATGCCTTGCCTTTTCCCTCGTGGTAGCCAATGGCCCGGGTTTATCATAATAGACATAATCACCTGTATGGGCGTAAAAATCCGGCCGCAGTTGGCGCATGCTGTCATACACCCTAAATCCGCGTTCCTCGTCGTCATAACTCCAGAAGTATTGGCAAGTGCAGGCCACCAAGCATACCGCAGCAGCTGTTTGCGGGTCCGGTGCCGTTCGGAAGGAGCCCTTGGCATAGTTGGAAGTCCCATTCATCGATGCGCGCGCTTCGACCTCGATATGGTAACTGGTATTGCTTTCCAGGTTGTCTATGGTGATCCTGACCGTGTAATCGTCGTCAGCTATGGCTGCATGCCAATCCGAGCGGAAAGTTTGTATACCGTCGCCGAGGAGTGTAACCCGTACAAACCCAGCCGCACCGGCAACGGCCCCGTCCATTTCCTCCACGGGTTGGTTTTCATCGAAACCAATGGGGTGCCTGAATACCTCTTCCCTCCGTTTGTGCCGGATGGGAACGGGTGCTTCTTGACGGCATAATCGAGTCCAGAAAATAGCCGACCGGTCAGTCACTTCCGAAATTTTAAATCCGGTTGTCAAATAAACCACCGGGGAAATGGCTGCGGCGAGTTCATGGAAGGAGGGGAGCGCCATCATGCCGAGCCCGGTTTTCTTCAGGAAGTTTCTTCTACTCTGTTTACTCATTTCACTCAAAAATCATTGTCCATAATTGTCTTCCTTCAATTTCATCCAAGTTTCACTCCTTATCCTGGTAAGCCGGGTTATAGACGCCCTGTTCACGGAACCCAGGGAATGGGCGCATCCTGCCGAACCGGGGGTAGCTATCAAACACTTCACCTCCCGACACGACCCGAGGGTCGCCCTGCTCAGCCAGCACCCGCCAGAGTTCTGTACGGAGCCCGGCCAGCACGTCGGCATAGCGGCTATCGGATGCCAGGTTCGTTAAGCAGGCGGGATCTTCGCGGATGGCGTACAACTCTTCAGCACCCCGTTTGGCGGTAGCCAAGCCGAACTGTTCCGGCCAGCGGTACCGATTGGTGAGCAGGAGCTCTTTAGTGGGCGAATCGTCGATGTCTTCAAACCCCCACACAATTGGCTTCATTCCGGTGCCGGAGGCAACATCCACCGGGATAACTGGCGGCGGGTCGCCCATCGGCCACCGATCGGGTTTGAGGTTACATATATACAGGTAATCCGTTGTCCGGATAGCACGCGCCGGATAACCTAGATTATCCGGCCGGGCATGTGTATGCCGCTCCCTCCCGCTCAATACGTAGCGGCGACTGGTATCAGACACCCCATCATTTAATAACGGAACAAGGCTTTCCCCGGCAGTGGCGGGCAGTGGGGCGGCATCAGCCCAGCCGAGGATGGTAGGGGCCAAATCGATGAGACCTACGGGCACGTCGATTGTGCGCGGCCCCCTGATTCCGGGGCCGCAGATGGCCAGAGGCACATGGATGCCATACTCGTGCAAGCCCGCTTTCGCATGCGGGAATGCCATGCCATTGTCGGCTGTTACGACGATGATGGTATTTTCCAGCTCCCCAATGCGTTCCAATAGGTCGAGCATCTCTTTGAGGTGCCGATCAAACCAACTGACTTCAAAAGCATAATCCAATAAATCGGTCCTCACCGTATCATGGCTGGGCAAAAAGGGCGGGACACGCATTCCCACGGAGTCCAGCCCTTGGCGAAGGCCCGACCCGTATTCATATACCCGATGTGGCTCATGGCAGCCAAACCAAAAAAAGAACGGCTTCCCTTCCGGCCTTTCAGCAAGGAAACGCTCAAAATTGGCGGCATAGTTTGTGCGATTGATCCCACTTGTAGGTACACCCGTGTATTTTTCGCTGTTGTATTCCGGTCCCACCGGATTTTGCTGCCATCCGGCATCACGCCAATTGCCCGGTCCCCACGCCTTGCCGGTATACCCGGTAAAATAGCCGGCCGATGCCAACGCATCGGTGAATACGGGGAATTTCTTGGGGAAATAGCTGCTATGTGTGCCTGCTTCTTCCAGCTGCCAGATGTTGCGCCCCGTAAGAATTGCCGCCCTGGAAGGGCTGCATTGCGGTGCGGCAACAAATGCGTTATTGAACAGGACACCATGCCTCGCCACGCTATCAAATGCAGGGGTCACGAACTGTGGCATACCGTAAATCGAGGTGTATGGGTACGATTGGTCATCGGCAATAGCAAACAGGATGTTGGGCGCGCGTTGCGGCTTCGTTTTATGGGATTGCTGCGTACAGGCGCTCCAACTCATGATGGAGCCAATCAATATGTTGCAGATCAGTAACTTGTTCATTTTCTATCGTTTTTGCCGTCGACTAACAACCGTTGCCGGATAGCATGGGGCAACTCATCCGGGGCTTCCACATACCGGATATGGCTGTTAAGCTTTTCGGCGAGCTTTGCGTGCCCCTCATGTTGGCCAAAGTTTTTCCCGGCTAGCGAAATCTGTTTCGCGTGTGTAGAGAACACTGTTGTCCCCGAATGGTTCATTACAGATACATTGGGCGACAGCGCCGTGTCTAATTGCGCTTGGATATCCCAATCGCCCAGGGAAACTGTCACCACGCCATCGCGGTATACTTCTTCTGCCGATTCGATCGCCGCTGCGGGGCCAATCTGGAAAACGGCGAGGAAGCGTGTGGTACGGGTTTTGGAACGATTGATTGCTTTAAGGTGCCACTGTTCGTCATCGTAACGCTTCAACTCCCCCGACTCATTGCGGCTACCCCGCCAATTTTCTGCCCGCACTTCAAATGTGTCGGCCAAGCTCCACGATACGGCATCAGGGGTCCACAGTTTACCTACTCCGTTAAACCCATCGAAGTGGGATGAAAAGCGGTTGCTCGTAGTATCGATATGGATTCTGGCCATACTGTGGAGCAGCCAAGACCAACTAGCCGGATGGTCGGATTCCAACTCATCGTATACCACTATGATATCCGGTTTAAGCAAGAGCAGATGCCGGTAAAATTTCTTCACCCCGTGGTCTTCATTGGTTTCGTTGCTACTGTACGCGGCAGACGCGTCCCCCATCACGTAGGCCATGTCTTCACCTTGCAGGAACCGGGGTATCCAGCCATAGGCTTCTACACTGTATGGCTGGCCGGCACCGTCAATCAGCACGCTGTTATTACTTTTTGTGTGCTGGTACCATCCTGTACGGTGTGGGTCTTTCATCGTTACTTTATAGCCGGTACGGAAGAAAGCACGCTTTCCGCCGTATAAGATATTAAACGAGTTTTGGTCGGAAAGGAAATGCCCATACGACCCGAAGGGGCTCGAACGCATGGCCACCATGAGGTTTTCATCGGTATTGGCCGGATTGGAATGTAGTGCTGCTAAGCCGATTTCCCGGAAAACCTTCCCCATTTCCATGTCGTTTTCCGTAGCCAAATCTGCCGTATCCGTCTCTTCGGTCCGGGAAAGCCTGATCCATCTCAAGGACTTATCAGCAGAGATATCAGGGTTTTCGTATTGCCGGCACCTTTTCACATATTCGGCGGCCCTGGGGTCGCGCGTCAGCCTTGCAAGTATATCGGCATAGGCAATATAGGCTACCCCGGGTGAAAATACCTCTTCCGTGTTATCTCCAAACCCGTCTGCGGAAGACCCGGGCGGCACATGGTATAAAAGCCAGTCGATAGTGTTCGTATACCACGGATGCGTGCTAATAAAATCAAATCCGGTATACTGTTTGATTGTGAGCGGGATGTCGATGAGTGTCGCCATATTCATCCGGAAATAGGAGGCCCCCTCAATCCAGCCGCCATCCACCCCCCCCAATATGGGTGCACGGGCGAGGAACAATTCATAGGCATATGCCAGCCATTGGGCGGCCTCGGGCACCTTTCCATATACGGCTATCCCGGTTTGGAAGAAATAATGCAGTATGTGCTGCCACACGTGGCCGCTCAATATTTTTGCTTCCACATCGTTCCGCCAGCTTATATAAAAACCGGTGGCCCGCTCAACGATCGGCCCGACCAGTGCGACGCGGTCTGCACTGTCGAGAGACGTATGGAAGGTATCATATACGGTAGCGAGCGCCAGCATACAGCGTGCATCACTGAAATCACTTATCTTGGATACCCCTTGTGTATCCCATGTCGCAACTTCCCTGGCAATGCGTATGGCGTGGAGCCGATACCGGCTGTCGCCGGTAAGGAGGTATGCCTGGCAGAGCGGCATTGTGGTTCCATAGGCAAAGTCACCCAACCTCTTACTAGCATCCTGCTCTAGCTTACGGTTTTGCTCCGCATCGTTGAGCCGGTTTTTTGGCAAGCCTTCACGCTCCGTCATGATCGGTTGTTTAAGGGCCTTTTCCGCTTCGCGGATGATGGCCTCCGCATCACCATTGGCAACGAGCGTCCTGATACGTGGTATATCCGCCGCCCCATCGGCGAGTAGCCGCGGGTGGTCTGGAGGTATGCCTTTGAAGAACCGGTCAATGGGTGGAGATACCAACGGGATTGCCTCCGGTGTAATTTGGAAAGTCTGCAAAGCAGACCAGGTTTTGCCGGACACCCGATATTGCCAATACCATTGTCCATCCGAAAGGCGTTGATGTGGATTGAACATTGCCCATGGAATTTGTTCCCGGTATATCGTATGTCCTCTAAATAGTGAATCTTGCGACAAGCGGACGTCATAATACGTCGTCTTTTCTTTTTCTGCCGGCCAGCGGAGGACAGGCACATTGAACTGCGCTGCAATACCTGCGGTCGGCTGGGCCACTGCGAGATACCGTGAATATACCGTGCCGGGATAGGGTGGCGGCGTGGTGTGTGGTGTGCTGCATTGCATAACAACAGCCGCGGCTATACCCAAGACAAAACAAGTTGGCTGCTTACGTACCATGCTGTGTACGGTTTTGGTGGACCAGGCTCCAAACCCTGAAATTCCGGTATCGGAAATGGGACCATTGCATCTGTCGGAAGCCTATCTTGCCTCCACCGAGTGCCGGCCCCCCGGTAGTTCCCGCATCTGTCCAATCAATGATTTTCCGGTCATCGATAAAGAAGTAAATACGGCTTTGGTCTTTCACCAGCTTTATCCGGTGAACAGCGGGGGACTGCTTTGGAATACCTTCAGCTCCCGTTTGTACCAATGCGAAGCCACTGTTCTTACGGAGATGGGCGAACTCCCGTGCAGGGTTCTTGGGATTATTGGCGTAGTAAGATATGTGGTAGCTGTTAATCTGATCTTTTGTATAGTACTTGAACGTACCTTCGCGGGGAGGGAGGCTGGAGTCGAACAGGTCCTCGCCCGCTCTTCCGGCAGCGGCAAAGAATGCAATCAATAAGCCGGCTTCGCGGTAGAGGTTTTGTACCTCCCATTCGGCGATAAAACTGTCGGGGAATGTCTTAGGGCACCACAGTACATGGTGCCATTGCTGCTGCTCGGCATACATTTCCATCCAGTCATTTTTGAAGCTCAGTTTACCCGGTCCTTCCATCACCCATCCACGCACATCGGTGGTGTCTGCCAGCTTATTCTCATAAAGCAGTACTCCTTTTCCGTATGTCTCCCGGAGCTCCGGCCCGTCAAGCAGCCGAAGGATTTCACATCCCGCCAGCAAGAACGCACCGGTTCCGTACGACTCCCAGTTTTCTTCCGAAAAAGCCTTGGGCTCGATGCCGGGTGGCTGTACAAAGCCCAGCCGGCCTTCTGCATTGACGTGGCTGCTTAGCCCGGCCCAAGCCTTCTTGACGACGGGTAGATAGGTGTCCGCGTCGAGTAAGCCGGTACGGACCCCCCAAGCAAAGGCATAGCAGAAAAGTGCCGTGCTACTGCATTCCGGTTCGGGGAAAGCATCGTAATCGAGCAGACTAGCCCGCCAAAGCCCGTCGGCCCCCTGACACGCACGGATGGATGCGGCCATCTCTACAAATTGCTTTTCGAACCGGGGGCGGCCTTTAAAATCGGTGGGCAATTCGCTACAGATGCGCGCAATAGCCGCTAACACCCATCCATTGCCGCGGCTCCAGAACACTTTCGCACCATTGGGGCTTCTGGCATCCAAGAATCGGTCATCGCGGTAAAAGAGGTTCTCCGGTTGGGCATAGAGGTATTCCGATGTTTTCCTCCAGTGTTCGGTTAGGTAATCGAGGTATTTCTCATCCCCCGTCAACCGGTAGTATTTCGCAAATGCGGGGGGTGCCATGAATAGTGCATCGCACCACGACCACCATTCCCTACGGTAGGGGTTGTCGATAAAGCGCACATCGGCTTTAGGCCGCCGGCCTACATGGGCATCCAACACCCATTTGCTATACAACATGCGTTGGCTGTCTGGTTCGAGCTGGAATAAATCCAGATATGTCTGTACAACCATCAAACGGTCCGCATCATATATGTCTGGCATTCCTTGCCAATCATGCGTCGACGCCATATTGCACAGGTAACGGTAGTAGCGTGAGTCGCGGGTAGTTTCATAAAGTGCCGTTAAGCCGGCGTACCAAGTCCCTTCGTGCCAGTCAAGAACCGGATATTTGCTTGGCTGTTGCATCTGCCATTGTGCTGACTTATTCATCAAATGGAGTATATCACGTTTCTGCCAAGCCCCCTGTGCGCTAACGGTGCACGGGGTAATAATTAAAAACAATAAAACAATAGTCAATCTAATCATGATATTAACGCATTGATATCAGCAATGAACACTTGTCTCTGCCCTCCCGGTGCGCCATTGAAGCAGACTTGAGTATAGTTTCTACTCCAAGCCGGGTGGGGGTCCAACTTGTGGTGGCTGCCACCCGTTATCCTATCTTCGGGCAAATATTGGTTGCTACCACCACCTACATCGGTCGGCATGGTACAGACGGTAACCTCCTTATCGTATTTCAAATCAATCAACCGGATTGGTATTTCCCCGCTCTCGGGGACCACATATGTTTGCTTAGGGTAAGCGTCGGTAAGCAGGTACCGCGAGTCCGGGTGCATCGTTGGATGGCCACTGCCGAGGTGTTTCTCGGAGAGCACTGTAAATTGATTGCCCCGGTAGTCAAAAGAACAAAACAGCATATCAGTATAACCCAGCCACGTAGGTATGCAGTTCATAATCACCCGCTCTCCGTCGGGATGCCAGTTGGGGTGATTTCCCGACCCGCCCAACCGCGCACGCTGGTTCCACTTTTCGGCGGTCAGGCATTGGGTTAGTGCCTGCCCATCTGCATCCAACGTAAATAATGAAGCGTTGCGGCCCTTGCTATCGACTTGTGCACGGAATACCTGTAGTATCCGGGTGCCCTGTCTATTGAACTTGGAATGGAAGAGGTACCCGATACTATCGCGGTACCGTTTACGGTCACTTTCTGCCACCGCATCAAAAAACTGGTCTATCGTTACCAGCAGTGTCGTCTTGTCTCTTTCCAAATCTGTTTTCCACAATCCCTCATGAACCCTATCTTCCGGCATGAACGGTTTGGGCTTACCGGGCGGCGGGTCGGGTACGCCATACCCATATTGATGGATATTCATATTGAGCAGGTTTGGGCTTACAACGGATCTGCCATCCGGCGACACATCATACTTGGCGCCGGAAAAGGCAATGGCCTCACCCGAGTTGACGTCGATACGTACACACACGGGTTTCCCATTGATGATGTCATTAGTATAGAGGTACCGGTCAGCAACATGATTCCATTGCACATTTGCCCCGACCTGGAAAGACCATGCCTTGGTTCTGTACACTGTGCGGATTGCTTGGTTTTCCAGATCGACCACGCAAATTTCTGCGATATCACCCCAGACTGGTTTCCGTTGCTGATAGGGTAATTTCGTCAACGCCAAATACCGCCCCGAGGGGCTCCAAGGGCATATGTCATAAAATGTATGCAGGTAATATCCATCGTTTGGCGTTACCTGGATTATCGGTGCGGCCGTTTCACCCTTTCTGAACGGGCGGAAATCAAATGATTTCCAGCCCTCTTCTATCGTTCGGAATGCCCAAAGGCTGGGCGCCACCATTAAAGCGGTGAACCCGGCGGTTGTCTTATATAAAAATTCTTTTCTGTTCATTTGGTGAATAAATCTGTCTCGGTTGCCCGCATTTCATTTGAAAAGGGGTCTTGTTGTTCTTCCATCCACACGGCCAGGGCCCGGTACATGGTTACTATCGTTTCACGGAGTTTTTTGTCGTCGGCAAGGTTGGTTAACTCGTAAGGGTCCTCCAGTAGGTCATATAACTCAAGTGCAGGCCGATACCGGTAGTTATTCGCCCGGGCTACGCCAGCGTCCCCACTTAACACCCATGAGTCCAGCACCATCCTAGCGTCGATTATGGCGCGCTCATCCGGCTCATCCATCGCCTTCAACGAAAAGCGATTGCCTTGCCGGAGGTTCACAATCAACTTATGGCGTCTGCCCACAATTGTCCGTATGGGGTATTCATTTGCTCCCTGCACACCCAGATTGGTATAACAGCCATACACATTGTCATTTACTGCAACCTCCTGCTGCTTCAGGATCGGCACAATACTTCTGCCGTCGAGCGTGTCGGGGAAACCGGCACCTGCCATCTCCATTAGGGTGGGAAGGATATCGACCATGCTCACAAGCGCATCGGACGTGGTGCCCGGCGCTACGACCCCTGGCCATTTAACGATTAGGGGGATACGTATCCCCTGTTCGTAAAGCGTCCATTTAGCGAACGGGAACGCTGGGCCATGATCACTTAGATACAACTGAATACTATTCTTGCCAAACCCGTAATGTTCCAGCCAATAAAGTATTGAACCTATTTCCTGATCGGCCAAGGCCACATGGTCGTAATAAGCAGCGGTGTACTGTGCTGTTTCGGGTGTCTGTGGCATCCATCGTTTGGCAGCCACGTTACCATGGCCGCCTTTGAGGTTAAAGTAGGGTTGGTGTGGCGCGTTGAGCGATACAACGAGGCAGAACGGCTGTTCATGCCTACGGCTCAGGTAGCCCGGCACTTCATGGCGTTCCATATAAACAAATGGGAAGGCTGCCTCGGGCTTAACGTGGACCTTTCCCGCAAGTATCACTTCATAACCCGCAGCTGAAAAATAATGTGGTAACGACCGGATATCAGGGTGTACCGACCCGTGGTTACGGTCGCATCCGTTACGGTGCGGATACAAACCCGTAAACAGTGCCGACCGAGAAGGTGCACATACCGATACCGGTGTATATGCGCGGGTAAATACCATCCCCTCACGAGCCAGCTGGTCGATAACCGGTGTTGGTACAACCTCGTTTCCATAACATCCGGCATCTTCCTGTCCGTGGTCGTCCGAAAGGAAGATGACGATATTTGGCTTTTGTTGAGCATGTGCCCCGAGGGGAAATGCCAGTAGCAAACCAAGTAGCACCCCTACTATATGACAACCCTTTGGTACAATCATCCTAATCCATTACCTGATTTCACCCGTCGACATGGAAGGCGGAGCCCCACCTGCCGACGCCCCCCAATGCATGTTGGGCACGTCTCCCATCTCCAGCCCTAAAACCCCGCCTTTTACCAAGGTATCATGCGGTATCCATACCCGATTTAGTTCGTTGTCATTCAACTTAGCCGATTGGATATACCGGTTTGCGGCGCTATTGTTATTGGTTTCGATCACAAAACTCCCCCCGGGATAATAATCGGGGTTGAGGTGAAGTGTTACTTTATCGAATATGGGACTGCCGATTTCATATACCGGATCGGTTGACACCCCTCCATCGGTCGCAAAAAGCCCAATCTTGAAAAGTACAGCCAATGCGCCCATCAGTCCCTGGTCTTCGTCGCCACTATAACCGTAATCGGGGGATATACCGCTATATACCTCACTGATAATCTCTCTGGTCCAATGTTGGGTAAGGTAGGGGGCGCCGGCATAATTGAAAAGGAAAGCGGTGTGTATGCTGGGCTGGTTACCATAATTGATGTATACCTCCCTATTTCGGGTTTGTGTTTCTACCGAATGTGATTTGCCCGATGTGAAATGGTGGGTCTGGGCTACACGGAACACACTGTCGAGTTTGTTGCGAAACTTGCCCGCACCCCCCATCAGGCTGATAAGCCCCGCGACATCATGGGGCACAAACCACGTATATTGTGCAGCATTGCCTTCTACCCATCCGTTTTCATACGTGAGCACGTTGGCGGGTGACCGCCATTGGCCCGTACTGTCTTTCACCCACATCCACCCGAGCTGCCCGTTCCACAGATTTTTGTAGTTCCCGGCCCGACGGCGGAACAACTGTTCATCGGTAGCCTTACCAAGTGCATGTGCCAACTGCGACAGGGCAAAGTCCTGGTAAGCATACTCCAGCGTTTGCGCGGCCCCGTTTTGATGGAACCCGTACCGGGTGTCACTAAGTGGGTAAGGCACGTAGCCTTGTGCAATGTATTGTTCGATCCCGCCACCTTTGAATGTATGGTGCTCGTAACCCGCTTTGCTCATCAACCCTCCCGGCAGGTGGTTTTTACGCATGCCTTCGTATGCTTTCTCCACGTCGAAATCGCGGATACCTTTCATGTATGCACTTACGATAAACGGGGTGGATGAGGCACCAGTCATGACAAATGTGTAATTCCCCCCGGCCGGTCCACGGGGAACCAACCCGCCATCGTCATACATCAGCAACATGGAGTTGACAAACGAATGGGTGACCTCCGGATAGACCAGATGCCACAAGGTGTTGATGGTCCATTGCGCTCCCCAGAAAGAATCCGAATTGTGGTGGTTGAATTTGGGTTTGCCATTTTCATCGAGCGGTATCTGGCCTATCCGGGGCTCGTCACCGGTCATGTCACAGTATTTGCCATTTACATCACTGATGATCCGCCTGCCCTGCAGGGCATGCCACAAATCGGTATAAAACCGCTGACGCTCGTCGATGGTGCCCCCTTCGATTTCAATCCGGCTCAGCCATTTATTCCAATCGTCTCTCGACTCACGGACAACACGGTCAAAATCCCAATGGGGCAGCTCGGCTGTAAGGTTGAGTCGGGCTTGCTCAGTACTGACGTAAGAAATTGCCACTTTCATCTTAACAACTTCATTTTCTGCGGTAGCATAGCGGATAAAAACCCCGGTATGCTTACCCTCCACCCGGTCCCTTCCGGTCAGTAATGCTCCGTCTTTCCATCCTCCAAACTCCTGGAATGGCTTATCAACCTGCGCAACGAAGTACACGGTTACGGGCTTAGGCCTGCGTACGGTGGCCCCCATGATCGCATAGCCCTCAATTTCATGGTCGCTTACTTTCCGGGTATGGCCCCAGTCGGTTTCCGAAGGGCCTAACGCTGTCGTGAAATCAAACAAGATATGGCTTTCATCCGCCTCGGGGAATGTATACCGGTGAAAACCCACCCTTGTCGTGGCGGTAAGCTCGGCCGTGACCCCATAATCGTCTAATACGATACTATGATAGCCGGCCTTAGCAACCTCTTTTTCATGCGTATAGGCAGATCCGTATACATGTGGGCCCAAGTGACCTTTAAACGGCCCAGTGGTAGGAAGTACCGGTATACCCGATAGTTGCCAGCCATGGACATGGCTGAAGCACCTGATGGTATCCTGATGATACCGATAACCCGTTCCCCAGTCGCCATCAACTTCCATATCCGGACTCAAATTGACCATACCAAAAGGCCGTGTTGCCGAGTTGAAGAAGAACCAACGGGAGTTGGCAGCATCTACAACGGGCACGACGAGGTCTACGGGCTCGCTATTCCCGGTATAATACGCTGACGGGCTACCATCGCCGGGCCTATCACATGCTAAACACATGGTAAGCCAAAACACGCCGAACCAAAAGGCCACGATCAAGAACACTGGTTTGGACATCATAGTCTACAACTCTTTTATTTTGATGCTTCTGAAACAAACTAAATCACCGTGGTCTTGGAGCAGGATATGCCCCGATGGGGCACGGCCAAAATCAGGCACCTCGTGAAACTTGCTCGATGCGACCAAATCTTTGAATGCTTGCGATCCGCGGTCGTATTCCAGCACTTTGATATGGTTGAGCCAATGCTCCACGCGGTTTCCCCGTACCACAATTTTAGCCCTGTTCCATTTCCCCGGTGCATTTACACGCTTGTTTTTACCAACCTCGTGCAGATTTCCGGCTGTAATCAGATCATACAGTGAGCCGATTGTCCGGTTTCCATCCCTACCGTTCTTGGCATCCGGATGGTTCTGGTCGTCCAGGATCTGGTATTCGAGCCCTAACCCGGTGCCGGGTGTCTGCCGGAGCTCTTCTACCACGAGGTATTTGACCCCACTGTTACCTCCCTTATTCACCAAGAAGTCCCATTCCAGCTCGAAGTTGGAAAACTCCCGTTCGGTAATGATATCGCCGCCTTTGTTCGGGTCGCCTTTTGTGGATGGTAGTACGCACAGTACCCCGTTTTCTATTTTCCATCCCGTACGTGGAAAACTTGCGGCGTTTGCCCCGCGCCATCCTGCCGGGGTTTTACCGTCCCAAAGCAAGCGCCACCCCTCGCTAATCTGGCGCTCGCTAAGTTGATTGACCAAATAGTTTACCTCTTCTACACCGTCATCCCGCTGCCAAAGGTCAGCGGCAAGATCTTCCGTCTTGATGCGTATATTACGCCATTTGACCGTCAGTCCGTCCTGGCTCTTCTGCTTGATACCATGCACCTGTAAGGCAATGAATCCTTCGGATGTTAAATCTACCACTAAATCGGCGCATTGGATACCATTAACCCACGTCCGGATCGCATTGCCCACAGCCTCGATGCGATAGCGGTTCCACTCACCGCTTTTGAATGCTCCCCTTCCTTTTTCATTGATGGATAGCGGATACAACCAGCCTTGCCGGGCTTCGTCATAAACCCCGCCGCTCCAAGCCCGTTCGGATGGGTCAATCTCCACCTGATAGCCGTGCACACGGCCGTTGTTCACTTCAGGAAGGCTCAGGCTCCGGATCTGTATTCCGGAGTTGAGGCCCGCTTCGATCATTACCTCCAGCTCAAGGATGAAATCAGAATACGTTTTCTTGGTACAGAGGAAGGTATTCGGCGTATTTAATTTCGAGATGCCGACAATGGCGTTGTCTTCCACTTCATACGTTGCTGTTCCGTTCTTTACTTCCCATCCATCTAAATTTTCTCCGTTAAACAATGTATACCATCCCGTTTGTTGTGAAGCGGCGGGAAAGTGGCAGGCAATGAGGATTAACCCTGCCAGGTATAGAGACTGTCGGTAGTTGCCTATATTCATAAGTGGTCTTTCTATGCGCTTTTTATGTCGCGTATTCACTGGGGGTATCCCCAAGTAATACCGTCAATATCCGAAATTCTGTGGGAAATTATTTGTCGTCCGTTCAATTTGTGACAACGGTATGGGCCGTAGCAGGTGGAAATCCTGGATGGAGTTAGCCACGGAAGCCCGTTCGTTGTGCAGCTTCACGCGCTCAATCAATGTCCCTGTCCTTTTCAGTTCGGTCCACCGTGGCTCCTCGCCGCAAAGTTCCCTAGCACGTTCATCGAGAATATCATCGATGGTTACCGAGGAGAGCGCCATTGCGTCTTTCATTCCGGGAGTGCCGGCCCGGCTACGGACGGCATTGATATGTTCAAGGGCTTTGGATTCATTCCCACTCTTAAGGTATGCCTCCGCTGCAATGAGATGGGTCTCCGCCAAACGGAATACAAAAAGGTCGCGAGTTCCTTTATCATCACCGTAAGGTAAGCCCGACTCGAAAAATTTCCATATCGGAGGGAACTGGGTGAATTTTGACGTATTCATATAATACTCATCGTAATTAACGGCAATATAATCCGCGGCAGATATCCGTTCGGCACTCCATGGCTGATTCCATTCAGGAAAGAAAAGCACCGTATCCCCCACCTGTTTATCGCCCTGGTTTACGGTAGCATAGAAAATCCGTAGAAACGTAGCATCATACCGGCTGTCTGCCTCGGTATCATAGAGGCTGGCGAGGTACCTCGAAGGCACATAACGCGGCTGCTGCCGATTATAAGTGCTCGATCTGTCCATACCGATCAGGCCGTCAACGCCTTGGCCAAAAATCGAATGGGCATCGTTACCATCGCCATTCAACACGGTATTGCTACTATACTGGACTGAAAAGAGGATCTCGTTGTTTTCCTCGTTACCTTGTTTGAATACATCCCCAAACGTGCCGAGCAATTCATATTGCCCCGAATTGATAACAGCAGTTGCGTTATCTGCTGCTTTTGCGAAATCATCCGACGCAGCAAAATCGCGATATCCCCGGGTAAGGTACACCTTGGCCAGTAGATGCTGCGCTGCGCCTTTTGTAACCCGCCCGTAGTCTTCCTGCGTGAGCGGAAGCTGCGTAACCGCATTCTCCAAGTCTTGGACGATCTGGGCATAAACCTGCTCTTCCGCAACACGTTCGGCACTTGTCACCACTTCTGTAATTTCGTTGAGCGGTAGGGGAATCTCGCCAAATTGCTGTACGAGATAGAAGTAATAAAGTGCCCGGAGGAATTTGATTTCAGCCACTCGTGCCATCTTAATACCCTCATTCATAGACACCGTCGGTGCGCGGTCGACAGCGGTATTGGTGCGGGCTATAGCGGTATAAAGCATATTCCACCATGTTTCTACGGCTTCGGCCTGCGGGTTAATGGCCTGAGCGGAGTACTCATTGAGCCCGTTTAACCCGCCTAGTGCTGGGTCACCTACCTGCGTAAACACATCGGTACCCAGCAACACCAAATCTCGTTGTTTATGGATATCCCTAAGCGGGGCATAAGCCGATTTAACCAAATCTTCAAAACCCTGTTCATCAACATAGTAGTTATCGGTCGTGCGGTCTGAAATGAGGTCCTCATCCAATAAGCTACTACAAGACGCCATGCACAAGACTATCCAGGTTAACAATAGGATGCTGGATATATTTTTTATAATCGTCTTCATATAAATTCTTTCTTAAAATGACTGTAAATTCAAAAGAACCCGTCGTTAGTTATTCATCTACGTCTGTTGTCTAAAACGATATGTTCGCCCCGAACAGATAGGTGGCAGAGCTTACCCCCATATTGAAGGTGTTTTGCTCGCTCCATTCCGGATCAAACCCGGCATAATCAGTGAATATCAGCGGATTATTCGCCGTCAGGTATAGCCGCAGGCCAGACATTTTCAGCCGGGACAATAGGTTCGGTGAAAATGAGTATCCCAGCGTAATATTCTGTACACGCACGAAAGAAGCATCCACATAGGCCTTCAGTTCTTCACGTGCCCGGCCACCGGTATTATTGGGCGCAGGCCACTCGTTGGATGGATTGGTCTCTGTCCAGTAGTCCACATTCAGTTTGTTATACCGGCCATTCCACTCCCTTGCGAAGTTGGAATGGTGAAACGGACTGTACACCATCGAACCCTGCCGTGAGTATAACATGAAGGAAAAATCAAATCCTTTATAAGCAAAGGTATTGGTCATTCCGCCGATCCACTTGGGGAGCGGGCTGCCTATGATCTGTTGGTCGGCTTCGGTAATCCGTCCATCGTTATTGAGGTCCTTCACCTTTACATGGCCCGGCTCCGCACCATATTTTTCGGCTTCTCCCGCTTCATCCAGCTGCCATATTCCGTCGAAGACCTCGGCATAATGCACTTCTATCGGCTGGCCGATGAACCACCTGTTTCCTACATCATCCTGGTTGTCTCCATAGAGCTCCAAAATCTTGTTGTTGTTTTTAGCGAAGGTGATGGTCGTCTTCCACGAGAAATCCCCGGTATGGACATTCACGGTGTTGAGCGCCACTTCTACCCCTTTGTTGGACGTAGAGCCCACGTTGGCTGTAATAGCGCTAAAACCTGTATGTTGGGGGAGTGCCCGGTTAAGGATCAGATCTTCGGTTTTCCGATTATAAATATCCACAGAGCCCGAAATCCGGTTCTTGAAGAGTCCGAAGTCTATCCCGAGGTTGATCTCCTTGGTTCTTTCCCATCCCAGCGACCTGTTGGCGATGGCCCCCGGCGCAAAACCCAATGCAGCATTCCCACCCCAATCATATAGCGTTTGGGCGATAGCAGCTTGGGTTGAATAAGGAGCAACCGCATCATTACCGACTACACCATAGCTCAAGCGGAACTTGAGGTTAGAAAGAGGCTTCACATCGTTGAGGAAATCCTCCTCACTCGCACGCCATGCCAGCGCAGCGGACGGGAAGAAGGCCCACTTATGACCTACGGCCAACTTGGATGAACCATCGGCACGCCCCGTCAACGTCAGCTGGTACCTATCGTTAAAGGAGTAGTTGAACCGGCCCATATAGGAAAGCAACGTCCATTCAGTCAGATAGCTCGACACCCCGTCAATATTGCCGGCAGAACCGGTATTGTACCAAAAAGAATCAAATGGGAGGTCCAGCACGTCTTGTGAAGCCCCTTCGTTGCGGTTCACCACGATGCTGTTGGCCAATACTCCACTGAATGAATGGGACTTTACTGTGCGGTTATAAGACAACACATTGTCTAACGTATAAGAAAGGTTGAGCTCATTGCTGTATCCCCCTCTCCCGTTCCGGGTCCCTGTATTTGCTTTCGAATATTTCCCGGCAAAGGTTCCATTACGTATACTTTCCAGGTATGGCGAAATGGTAGACCGGAACGACAGCCCATCAAATAAGCTCAGTTCTACAAAGAGATTGCCGAACACCCGGAAATTCCGGAATTCGTCTTTGACGTTCAATGGGTCGAAAAGAGCATTGGGTGTCTGGCTATCACTGGTAGTTGGCCAAAACAACAGCTCGCCATTCTCATCATAAGCATCACCTGTTGGGCGTAGGCGATAAGCGCTGCGGAGTGCCTCGTTCGACCCCTGGTCTTGTACGCTATAGGAAATATAAGTAGATGTGCCCGCATTGATCCAGTTATTTATTTTGCCATCGATATTGGCTTTCAACGTCAGGCGGCTGAACTCTTCGGCAGGAACATTCCCCTCTTCTTTCAGGTAACCTGCTGAAAAGAAATGTCGCGAATTTTCACCACCTCCCGAAAGTGAAACATTGTGGCTAGATTGCATGCCATTCTGCAGTAGGAGGTCTATCCAGTCTGTATATGTTCCGTTTGCAATGTTCTGCTGTTCTTTTTCATCAAAATAGCGATTGCCCCCATTTTTCAGGACTTCGTTGAAATTAGCAACAAATTGGGGGCCATCCATCATGTCGGGCAAGTTGGTAGGTGTTTTCATGCCCACGTAGCCATCGTATGCGATCCGGTTCTTGCCGGGTATCCCCTGCCTGGTGGAAACGATGATCACCCCATTAGACCCCCTCGATCCGTAGATGGCTGTTGCCGAGGCGTCCTTCAGGACATCAATTTTCTCGATATCAGCCGGATTTAAGGAATTCAACGATCCACCCATCACGCCATCAATCACTACCAACGGCTCATTACCCTTACCGATGGAGTTCAGCCCCCGCACCTCGATACTGTAATCGTCTCCGGGTTTACCATTTACCTTAAGTAAATTAACACCGGCCACCTGCCCCTGTATGGCCCCTGCGGCTTGTATGTTCGCAGTTCTTACAATCGCATCACGCCCTACCGAACCGATGGCTCCGGTTACATCGCTCTTTTTTACGCTTCCATAACCGATAACTACCACTTCATCGAGGTCGCTAAGTGATGGTGACAATGACACGCTTACTTGATTCGAATTACCTATAGGTTGTTCAGTCGGTTCGAAACCGACTAAAGAGAAGACCAACACCGTTGCCTCCGGCGGGACCTGTAAGGAAAACTGCCCCGCCGCGTTTGAGGTGGTCCCCATCGTCATACCCTTTACAGCCACGGTAACCCCTTCCAGGGGTTTGCCTTCATGGTCGGTAATCCTTCCGGAAATCTCCCGCTGCTGGATCTCTATTTCTATCGCCTTGATGGCCTCTCTTTTCCGCTGAACAAGCACCGTCGTGTTTTCAATCTGGTACGTAAGCGGCTGGCCTGAAAAACAAGCGTCGAGGACCTCATCCAGTGGAGCGTCTTTGAAATTTAGGTCGACAGCATTGGTCCCCCTCAAATGAGCACTGTTATACAGAAAGTCATACCCTGTTTGCTGCTGGATCTGTTCCAAAACGTTCGCAATGGGTGCTTTCTTGACATGGATGGTCACTTTCTGTGCATAACCCATGGCCCCAGCCTGTAGGAATGTTACGGTCAACAATAGGGTGACAAGTTTCATGGTTAGCAACAATTTGAACACATAACGCCTGGGAAGGCGGAATACAATAGATTTTTTATACATTTGACAAAATGTTTGGTAAATAATTGATTACTTCTCAACTGAATGAAGTCAATGCCACCATTTTACGCCGGGTGCGCCGCGAACGCTTCCGGCTTTTTTGTGGCCGTCCTGATAAGTAAAGCTACCTCATGATGACCACCCTCCTTTCCTTAATCTCGAATTGGATCGGTGCAAGCTTTTCCAGATTGCTGAACAGCTGCGACACATTTTTAGACCGCTGGAAGGTACCTGAAAATCGCTCATTAAATTCTCCTCGATATTCCACTGCCTCAATGTCATACCAACGCGACACCTTATCGATAATCTCTTCAATAGACTCATCGTCAAATCGGAAATACCCGTCCTTCCACGCAACGGCCGACCGCACATTTGCCGCAGATTGCCGGATTGCCCCAGTCAGGATATCTACCACGGCCTGCTGATTGGGTTTGAGTGTGACCATGTTTCCACTATTGGAAACATTAACCGCGCCTTCCAACAACGTTGTCGTTGTCTGCTGTTCATCGGCGTATGCTGAAACATTGAAGTGGGTGCCCAGCACTTGAATCACGCTGCCGTTGGCTTCAACTTTGAATGGCTTAGAAGCATCTGGTGCGACCTCAAAATATGCTTCTCCGATAAGCGAAATACTCCGCTCGGCGCCGGTAAACATTACCGGATACCGAATCGACGAGGCAGTATTCATCCACACCTTCGTTCCATCGGGAAGCAGGATTCGGTAGGTGCTCCCCTTGGGCGTGCTAAATGTATTATATTTGAGCGCCGCCTCGACAACATCTCCACCCCTGGCCTCATAAAAAATACTGCCATCCGCATCTTTCCTGATCTCAACGCCCAGCTCGCGGGCTAACACACCCCCCGATGAGTCGTTCAGTAAAATCGTGCTGCCGTCTGCCAACGTGAGTGTCGCTTCGTTATGCTCGGGCAACGTGATTTCATTCTTGTTTTCAGAAACCTCAGGCGATACACCAAAACCTGTCCCTGTGGCCTGATAGAGTAAAAACCCGACCGTAACAGCGGCTATTAACAACGCGGCCACCTTTAGCCAGGGAGCAATACTGAACTTATGTGCCGGCAACTGTTGGCTCGAAACCGCCTGCCGTTGGCGGATTTCGGCAATAAGCTGATTGTAAATGGTATCCTTCCGTTCGGGGTCAAACCGTAAGGCCGCGAAAGAGCGTTTTTGGAATGCCCGGTCAATAGCTCCGGATACCCCCTCGGGGTCGCCGTCGTCTAGATACGCCAACAGCTCCTCACAATCTTCCCGCGTGATGGTATTCTCAAAATATTGTGTCAACAACTGTTGTAGGCGATTGCTGTCCATACTTATAGTTAATAATCGGTAGCCCGGAGGCGACTTACACACATAGAACACGAAAAAGTAGGGGTAGGACTAGTGCGGTTGATTTTTTTTTGAAACTTTTTTAAAGTTGCCCCAGGCTCAGGAAGACCAACGCCTGTAGATACGTATAGCCCGATTGCTGGAGGGTGCTCTTCAACGTTTTCAAAGCCTGCACCATGTGGTTTTTGACGGTATTGGGAGAAATGCCGAGCTTTTGGGCAATTTCATTATGCGTAAGGCCCTCTTCCCGGCTGAGCTTGAAGATGAGCTGCTGCTGCTTGGGCAAAGATGATATCAAGCGTTCCGCATGCTGCTCCAGCTCTTCAGCCATAAGCTGCTCTTCCGATACGTTGACCGCAACCTCTATATTACGCATCAGCTGCTCCAGCAACTCCCCCGATTTGCGGACCTCTCTCAGCTTATTCAGGCACAGCCGCTTGGCAATCACATACAAGTAGAGCCAGATGTTACCTTGGTCGTCCAAGCCTTCGCGATTCAACCAAAGCTTCAGGAATACGTCCTGGACAATTTCCTCACTCCAAGCGGTATCTTTTAGAAACCGGAAAGCCAACTGATACACCTGCTCACTATGGAAATCATAGACCTCGCGGAAGGCGACCTCATCGCCAGCTATCAAGCGCCGGATTGTCGAGCAGTCGATAAGAGACATCGGTATAAGTTTATAACTGTCCTAACGAATTACAAACCTACCATAAAATTGCAATAAAAAGAAGAAAACTTTGAATCAGGCTATCTTCCTGCCATATATGTTTTCAAGAACCTAGCAGTATGTGTATCCGAGCTGCCGACCATCTGCTCGGGGGTACCCTCGAAGATCAGCTCCCCACCTTTTTCGCCACCCTCCGGTCCGATATCAATGATCCAGTCGGCGCTTTTTATCATGTCCATGTTGTGCTCGATAACGAGAATGCTATTCCCCTGGGCTATCAGTGCATCGAATGACTTCAGCAACTTCCGGATATCGTGGAAATGCAACCCGGTCGTCGGCTCGTCGAAGATAAATAAGGTGCTTTTATGGTTATTCCCCTTAATGAGGAATGACGCTAGCTTGATGCGCTGTGCTTCACCGCCCGACAGGGTGCTCGACGACTGCCCCAGTTTCACGTAGCTAAGCCCCACATCTGCCAGCGGCTGCAACTTTGCCACAATTTTCGGCTGGTCACTAAAGAGCTCGAGGGCCTCCTCCACGCTGAGGTCGAGGATATCCGACACGTTTTTCTCCTTCCAGACGACATCCAGCACATGTGGTTTAAACCGTTTACCTCCGCACGCCTCACATGGCAATACGATATCGGCCATAAACTGCATCTCGATCTTCACTTCTCCTTCGCCCTGGCATACATCGCACCGTCCGCCTTCCACATTGAAAGAGAAGGCCGCAGGCTTCAGCCCGGCGGCTTTCGCGGCCGGTAATGCACTATACAGTGCGCGGATTTCGTCCCACGCTTTCACATAGGTTACCGGGTTTGAGCGCGAGGAGCGCCCAATCGGGTTTTGATCTACCAGCTCAACCTGCTCAATCCGCTGGACGTCGCCATCAATGCCATCGTAAAGCCCGGTCTGTTCGCCCGAGTAGTTACCCAGAGCCTTCTGCAACGCCGGGTACAGGATCCGTTTCACGAGCGACGTCTTGCCCGATCCAGAAACCCCGGTCACTACCGTAAATACATTGAGCGGAAAGCGGACTTCGATGCCCTTAAGGTTATTCTCCCTCGCCCCCCTTATTACAATAGCATCGTGCCACTTACGCCTGCTAGGCGGAACCGGGATCCGTTCCTTACCGCTCAGGTACCTGCCGGTGAGGCTATGGTCATCCTTCAATATGTCCTCGTAATTACCTTCGAACACCAGTTCCCCACCATTTATGCCTGCTTCGGGGCCGATATCGATCAGGTGGTCTGCTGCCTGCATCATCTCCTGCTCATGCTCCACAACCAGCACCGTATTACCCACGTTGCGCAACGATTTCAGCACACTGATAAGACGCTGGGTATCCCGCGGGTGGAGGCCGATACTCGGTTCATCCAGTACATAGACAGACCCCACCAGCGAGCTGCCAAGCGAGGTGGCCAAGTTGATGCGCTGCGATTCGCCTCCGGAGAGCGTATTCGACAGCCGGTTTAACGTAAGGTAGCTCAGGCCAACATCGATAAGGAATTGCAGGCGGTTGCAGATCTCTGCGAGGAGCCGCTTGGCTATCTTCGTTTCATTCTCGGTTAGGCTGAGCTGTTGGAAGAAGGCGAGAGCCACATCCAGCGGCATCAGTACCACATCAGATATGGATTTATTATTTATCTTCACGTACGTCGCATCTCTACGGAGCCGTGTACCGTTGCATTCCGGGCAGTTGGTTTTACCGCGGTACCGGGATAACATCACCCGGTATTGGATTTTATATGTGTGTTCTTCGAGTTCAACAAAAAATTGGTTCAACCCGCTGAAATGGCTGTTCCCCCTCCACAGCAGCTCCTTCTGGTCCGAAGTCAGGTCGGCATAGGCACGATGTATCGGAAAATCGAATTTGCCCGAATTCCGGATGAGCCGCTGGAGCCATTCGCCCATCTTTTCACCACGCCAGGGCGCAATCGCCCCATCGTATACCGACCGGCTTTTATCGGGCACTACCAGGTCCGGATCGATACCGATAACCCGGCCATACCCTTCGCATCGCTTACAGGCTCCATAAGGGTTGTTGAAGCTGAAGAGGTTGGGCGTGGGCTCCTCAAAGGTGATACCGTCTAGCTCAAAGCGATCTGAAAACGTGTGTACGATTCCATTCTCTTCGACATAACAATCGCCCTTGCCCTCAAAAAATGCGGTCTGCACCGAGTCTGCCACTCGATTCGCGGTGTCGTCCTCACCATCCACCGTAACACGGTCAATCACCACCAACAAGTCACCGGCCCTGGCCGCCCCGTCTTCCAATGAAGTGTCATCCAGCAGCGCCTCGATTTTAGACAGGGTGCCGCCGTAGATAACGCGCACGAAGCCTTTTTGCAGTAAAATAGCCAGTTCTTCTTTCAGCGTACGGTTATTGCTGGGGTGTAGCGGCGCATTGATCGTGGCAACGGTATCCTGCGGCAGGGCCATTACAAAATTGGTCACCGATGTAACCGTGTCTTTCTTTACCTCCTCACCTGATATGGGCGAATATGTTTTTCCGATACGTGCGTAAAGCAATTTAAGGTAATCGTATATCTCCGTCGACGTGCCGACCGTAGACCGGGGATTGCTGGTGATGACACGCTGCTCGATAGCGATGGCAGGGGCAATGCCCTTGATGTAGTCGACATCAGGCTTCGTCATCCGCCCCATAAACTGCCGGGCATAGGCTGAAAGGCTCTCCACATAGCGCCGCTGGCCTTCGGCATAGAGCGTATCAAAGGCCAAAGACGACTTCCCCGAGCCCGACATGCCGGTGATGACCACCAGTTTATTTTTCGGGATAGCCACGTCTACATTCTTGAGGTTGTGTACACGTGCGCCTTTAATGATAATGTGGGTTTTGGGATCGAGCGTTGCTATATTCATATGCATAAATCACCCCGCATATACCGCTGCGGAGGCATACAAAAGTACAGATAATTTTTTTAGTATCAAGCGGCTTTTCAAGAAGCCTGTGCTAACGCAGTACTTCCACCACCGGCTGCCCGATATTACCGTTCGGCTCCTCGATATGGAGCAAGGCGGCAATAGTCGGCGCAATATCCGTCATGTGTGTTTCCCTGTTGGTCGACCCATGCTCAATACCCCAGCCCATCATCACGAAGGGGATGTGGGCATCGTATGAGGCCCATGTGCCGTGGGTGGTGCCCCGCGAGCGGGGAGAGCCGCTATACCATTGCGGTTCCAGGATGATTTGAATACATCCGCTGCGCTTGGGGTTGTAGCCATTGACGATACGCTCGCGGATGCGCTCGGGTATGCTGGATGCGCCGGCCTTTTCCATATCCGTTACAAAAGCTACGCCTTCCAGCGTACGCAGGAATTTGATGGCCCGCTCTTTGATATCATCCACATCCAAGTCAAGGGCCTGGATGGTTTCGTAGTTGAGATGCACCTGGTAATTCATCAGGCTCCTGACAATCTTCTCCTGCCCGAACTCCTCTTCAAGCAAGTCGTTGAGGCCCGAAAGCGCATTGCGCTCATCGAAATATCCGGCATTGCCCCGTTTGTCCATGAAAAACAACGGGTTATGCGAAGCCCCGTGATCGGCGGTTAAAAACAATGTATATTCACCCCTGCCCACGTGGTCATCAAGGTAAGAAAAAAATGCCGCCAGCTCTTTGTCGAGCCGCAGGTAGGTATCTTCAATCTCAATGGCGTTGACCGAAAACTGGTGGCCTACGTAGTCGGTCGACGAAAGGCTCACACACAGGAAATCCGTAACACCCTGTGGGTTATGGCCCAAGTGTTCATTGCTGATTGCCGCCTTGGCCAGATCCAGCGTAAGCGTATTCCCAAACGGCGTAGCACGTATCATACCCAAGCCATTGTCTTTAACTAGGTCAGCCAATTTCTTCGGAAACACAGGAGCCTCCTCGCCACGGTATGTAGCCTCGTAAGGGTTGTCATCTTCCACACTCTGTACATACGTATCAATGGGGTAAAGTGTATTCCAGTCTTGCTGTAAGTACTTCTCGGCCAGCTGCTGCGTATTGAATTGCTTTACCCAATCCGGCAGATCCTGCATGTAGAACGTACTCGAAATCCAGTTGCCCGAGCTGCCTTCGAACCAATAAGCAGCATCTGCAAAATGCCCGGCCGGCAAGATACCGCCTCGGTCTTTAATGGCTATGCCGATAACTTTCGAGCGGAAGTTGGTGGCAAGTTTAAGCTGGTCGGTGATGGTCGATGCAAGCAGGTTGCGGGGCGACTGCTTACCTTCGGCTTTGTCCGTTCCCACACCATTTACATCGTCATCCTGCGTGCAATACATCCGCTGCCCGGTCTGCTGGATAATGAAATCGTTACCCGCAATCCCGTGTATGGCTGGGACACTGCCCGTATAAACCGTGCTATGGCCTATTGCCGTATACGTAGGGACATAAGGAATATAGGTGTTCTCGCACGAGAAACCCTGCTTCAGGAGCCGCTTGAACCCATCGTCGCTATAACGGTCGTAAAAGCGGTAAAGGTAATCCCAGCGCATCTGGTCGACCATGAGTCCAACAACCAGTTTCGGCCGCTCAACAGCCTCTTGCGCACGAATGTGGCACGTAAGTAAACTGAATACCAACGTACCTAAAAATAATCTGCCTAACTTCATTTTATATCTTGTTGAGATGGGAACCCATTATTAAACGGGTATTGCCTGGCTAATTTAGTAATTCTTGATACGAAAAAGCAGGGTACATCGTAACAAGTTCGTTGCGCAGCTGCATGTCAAATCCTGAGTATCAGCCCCCAGTTGGCGTAGTCTGCCTGGACACCATGTAGGCTGAGGGTGCTCTGGACACCTATATTGGGGGTGAAATAATAACGGAGGCCTGTCACCCAGTACCATTTTACATTGTGATAATTCCGATAGTGCAGGTATTTTCCATACATCGCATTGACAACGATGCGGCCCATGGTGAAATCGGCCCCTGCGGCCACACCCCAACGGATCGGATCGAGCGATGAACCGTAATACTGGAATGTTTCATCAAATCGCTCGGGATCGAATACCGTATGGTAATAGACCACATGTGAACCTGCCTTGAGGCTTATTGCCCGGTTGAGGTAAAAATTGTACCCTGCATACATGCCCGAACGGAAGAACTTTCCATGGCGGCTGCGATACCGCCCACGCACACCGGCACCGAACCACAGCTCGGCACTGTTGCCGTCGATGTGGGGGTAATCTTCCGCCCCACCAGCGGGTGCCCCTTCATGTCCAAGTGCCGTCTTTATGCCAATGGATCCGGTCAGCGTATTCCAGCCTCCATTGGGTACCGCTACCCCGCCATTGGAGTAATGCTGGATGTGCCCGCCGGCGACGAGGCTCGTATAGCGGCTTACGGGTACTTCAAGGCTCAGCTCTCCTGTCACCATGAGGTTCACATGGCCGCCGATTATTGATGTAGCAGGCTGCGTATAGATGTTTTCCGTGATGTATGCCAGGCCAATCCCCGGCGTAAGCTGCAGCTTGGCTTTCCCTAATTCCAACAACTGGAAATCAACCTCCGTCAATGCCCCGAACGCTTGTCCTCCCGGATACGCCACGCCATCAACGATTTCTTTCATGTCGTTCAGGTTATGCCACGTAACACCGAAGGAGACGTTCTGGGCGTTTAAAACCCGGACCCACTCCTTGCCGCTATGCGCTACATTCTTATCGTAGCTGATGTGTAGGCCATAGAGATAATTATCCTTACGGTTGATGTTGTCTGCGTTGACGTCAACACCGTATTGTGCCTTAATGGAAATTGCGTGTTTAGCCCGATCCAACTGGGCTATTGCTGTGTGTGAGAATATCAGGGCAAGCAGGAATACCCCGAGCGGGATAACTGATTGCTTCCGCGACACGTTAAGAAGGTAAGTCATTGGTACAAATCAAGTTTGCAAGCGTTAACGAAATTCACCGAGCCGCAAACTTAGCGATTTATGTGTAATTTCTAACCTGCTAGGCTATCTGTTTTTCGGCTAATCGCCATTTTCCGTACGGCATCGGCGATGGCTAAACGGTCGTATCCACACTGGGCCCATAGCTCGTGCTGTTCACCGTGCTCTACCACATCATCGGGTATACCCAGGCGTACAACGTTGGCTTGATAACCGTGGTCTGCCATAAACTCCAATACGGCACTGCCCACACCCCCCTGTATACATCCGTCTTCAACCGTGATGACTTTTTTGAACTTTCCAAAGACCTCGCGCAAAAGCGCCTCATCCAGTGGTTTCACGAACCGCAAGTCGTAATGTGCCGGGAATATCCCCTCTTCATTGAGCACCATGCGGGCGCTTACCACTTCGTTGCCGATGTGGCCGACACTTAACAGGGCAACCTCCTCCCCATCGCAGAGCTTGCGTCCCTCGCCTATGTTCACTGCCCTGAACGCCCGCCGCCAGTCTGGCATAACACCTTGGCCGCGTGGATACCGGATCACAAACGGACCCACACCATCTTGCTGCGCGGTATACATCAGGTTACGGAGCTCTTCTTCATTCATGGGTGCTGATACGGTAAGGTTAGGTATGCAGCGCATATAAGCCAGATCATACGCACCGTGGTGCGTGGGGCCGTCGGCACCGGCTACGCCGGCGCGGTCGAGGCAGAATACCACATGCAGGTTCTGGATGGCAACATCGTGTATCACCTGGTCGTAGGCCCGCTGCATGAAACTCGAATAGATATTACAAAACGGAACCATCCCTTGGGTGGCCAGCCCGGCCGAGAACGTTACGGCATGCTGCTCGGCAATGCCGACGTCGAATGCCCGGTCCGGCATGGCTTTCATCATGATGTTCATGGACGAGCCCGAAGGCATAGCGGGTGTGATGCCCATAATGCGGTCGTTTTTCTCAGCCAGCTCCACAAGGGTATGTCCAAACACGTCCTGATATTTCGGGGCAACCGGCTTATCGCTCTTGGATTTCTTGATTTCGCCCGTGATTTTGTCAAATAGGCCCGGCGCATGCCAGGTGGTCTGGTCTTTTTCGGCTAGCGCATACCCTTTGCCCTTTACGGTGACACAGTGAAGCAGCTTAGGGCCGGGAATACCCTTCAGGTCGTCCAGCGTATTGATCAGCCGCTTCACGTCGTGCCCATCCACCGGTCCGAAATAACGGAAGTTGAGCGACTCGAAAAGGTTGCTGTTTTTCAGTAGCGTACCTTTGATGCTTTTCTCTATTTTTTTGGCCATACCCAAAGCGTCCGGCCCCAGCTCCGAAATCTTTGTCAACACATGCGCGATGTCGTCCCTGAAGCGGTTCCAGGGCCTGGAGGTGGTGATGCTGGTCAGGTATTCCTTCAGTGCCCCCACGTTAGGGTCGATCGACATGCAGTTGTCGTTAAGGATCACCAGCAGGTTGGACTTCTCGATACCGGCGTGGTTGAGCGCTTCAAACGCCATGCCCGCGGTCATGGCACCGTCTCCTATCACGGCAACGTGCTGGCGGTCCGTCTCACCTTTGTAGTGCGAAGCCACTGCCATACCCAGTGCCGCCGAAATGGAGGTTGACGAGTGGCCGACGCCAAATGCATCGTATATACTCTCACCGCGCTTCGGGAACCCGCTGATACCGCCGAATATGCGATTCGTATGAAATTCATCTCGCCTACCCGTAAGGATCTTATGCCCATAAGCCTGATGTCCCACATCCCAGACCAGCTGGTCGTAGGGCGTATTAAGTACGTAATGTAGTGCTACCGTCAACTCTACCACGCCCAAACTTGCAGCAAAGTGCCCACCATGTGTAGAAACGGTGTCAATAATGTATTGGCGTAGCTCACCACACAGCGCCACCAACTCAGCTTGGCTAAGTCGTTTTAAGTCTGTGGGTGTATTTATCTTCTTAAGCAGTTCTCCGGCCTCAATATCCATAATGCCCGGTTTGGAAAATCGATACAAAGTAACTAATAATTATTGATATAGTGCATCTCCATTTTTGTGCACTGCTGTACACCTAATAATCTATAAAAATGAACAACACAGCTGACAGATTGTTTAACAGGACAGCACACAAGGAATATCGTGACTAAATATTACCTTTGGGCCGTATGCAGCCCGACGGATATGAAATAAAACTGCCACAGTTTGAAGGGCCATTCGATTTGTTGCTGTTCTTCATCGAACGTGATGAGTTGAATATCCATGATATCCCCATAGCCAAAATCACGAATGACTTCCTCGATTACCTGCTACGGGCACAGGCCCTCAATATGGAGCTGGCCAGCGAGTTTATATTCGTAGCCGCCACATTGATGCGCATCAAGGCCAAAATGCTCCTACCTAGGCCGGAACTCGATGACGCAGGCAATGAGATTGACCCAAAGCAAGATCTGATACAGAAACTGGTACTATACAAACAGTTCAAGGATATATCCGTGCGGTTGCAAATACTTGAAGAGGCACGGTTGCTGCAAGCTAAGCGTGGAAATATTGCCTCTGACTTACGAATTGCAGGTGACCATGCCGACCAGGGCGAAGAACTCGCCACTTTTGATCTCTACAAGCTCATGATGGTTTATGAGCGGGCAATGGATCGGTATACTTCTCGCAATCATGATGTGCGCCACACCGTGGTGAAATACCCTTATACCATCGAACAGCAAAAGCAAGCCATTGCCTCGCTGGTGGCTATCAACGAAAAGCTAGATTTTAGTACGGTGGTCAAACACTCGGAGAACAAGGTACAGTTTGTCTACAACTTTCTCGCAATCTTAGAAATGCTGCAACAGCAGCTGCTCGAATTGCAGAGCGGACTGGGTTTCAACAACTTCTGGGTTACGGCAAAGAAAGGTAACCCGACTTTACTAAGCTAAGCCATCGCTATGCTATATATTCATTCCGGCTGCCGGGGCTCTTTGCTGATCTCGTCAAAAAGCTTATCCATGTGTTCCACGTATTCGTTCGTGTCATCGAGGAAAAATTCCAGCTCCGGAACGATACGTGCCTGGTTTTTTATACGGGTACCCAGCTTATAACGGATTTCACTGGCGTGTGACCTGACACTGGCCAAATCTTCTTTTGCCTTTTTCGTATCGAGGAAACTAAGGTAAACCCGTGCAATTGCCAAATCGGGAGTCATCCGCACGCGTGTAATGGTAATAAAAGCCCCTGGCGCCCAAGAATTACCTTCGCGGTGGAAAAGCGTTCCCAAATCCTGCTGGATCACACCAGCAAACCGTTGTTGTCTTTTACTTTCCGTATTCATGGTAAAGGTGCTTAAATCTTTCCGTTAATTGCCTATGCTGTCCTACTGCAAAGGTAGCGATTTTTTATTTTTCCGGCTAGTCACGTGAAAGGCGCGGTTCCAGCAGCTCATCAATACGTACAAACTGGTAGCCTTTGCTTTTTAGCGTACGGATCAAGGATGGCAGCTCGTCGTAAAATTTTTCCCGGCGGCGCGGGTCTGTACCCACATGGCTCAGCAGGATAAACCCGTTCAACCCGTTTACGTCTTTCTGCTCATAATCTAGGATGGACTCCATAACCGTTTGGTTATCCACGTACCGCTTCCCCATTTCCGGATAGGTATAATCCGCCGTCGACCGCGTACCCGGCGTAAAGTTGACCAATTGCAGACCCATGTCACGTGTCCACGAAGCAATGGTTTCGTTATACCACTCATAAGGTGGCAGGAAATAGCGGGCTCCGCTTTTGTCGATACCCAGCTTCCGCAATGCTTTGTATGAATTTTTCAGGTCCTTTTCAAATTCGGCCCGCGTAACCAGTAGGCTATCGCGGTTTGTCCAGTCGCAATACAGAAGGTGTTTATCAGAATGGGAGCCAAGGTAATTACCGAGGTCGCGGAGTTCGACGATTTGCTTTTTGAAGGCCTTATTCCGGTAAAAGTTGCCGGTAAGGAAAAATGAAGCCTGTATCTGCTCCGCTTTCAATGTACGGATGACCGCCGGTAGGCCGTCCCCGAATTCGTCGCCGGTAAATACCAGGGCTATCTTCTTTGTCGACCGGTCGCCACGGATAACGGCACCGAGCACCTCCGTAACATCAGGGGGCCCAGAGCCCCCGATGAGGGGGTCGGCAATAAACATGAAGCCCATTAATATCGTTGTTAACCGTTTCATATCCATGTTAAGGGGTGAGTTCCTCCTCGAGCGCACCGACACCGAGTTTTGCCGCCAGTTGCTGTAAATCATCCCATACCGCCCCAACCAACGGGATACCTCGTTCCCGGTTCGCCTGCGTGGCCCAGTATTCCGGTTCACCGGGAATGACCACAGGCTGCCCTTCGTCGATCCGCCGTGCCGCTTTGAACCGGGCGATCCACTGATCCATATTGGCTTTGAAGTCGGCCACGGGGCGGAAGCCATCCACGCGCATTGCCCCGACAAAGTGGCCGATGCCTTGTCCGGGTTGATCGGCAACGGGCTCCAAGTACGCCACGAAAGGCGGCACCCAAGGGCCATAATTAGCCCCCGAGAGTACCCCCGAAAGGATGTCAACGGTAGCCGACAGGCCGAAGCCTTTATGGCTTCCGTGCGCGCGATCGCTCCCCAAAGGAAGGAGGGCCCCCCCGCTTTTCACCGCTGTGGCGTCGGTGGTAGGTTGGCCCTCGCGGCTAAGCGCCCAGCCCTCGGGAATGGGCCTGCCTGCACGGTCCGCCACCTCCAGTTTCCCGTTGGCAGCAGCTGAAGTAGCCATATCCACCACTACCGGGGGGAACTTTCCTGCGGGGAAAGCATAACATATCGGATTGGTACCCAGTAGCCGCTCGGTCGAAAACGTGGGGGCCACCAGTGGACTCGCATTGGTCACGGCATAGCCAATCATATCATTATCCACTGCCTTCAACGCATGGTAACCCGCTATCCCGAAATGGTTCGAATTGCGGATAGCTACCCAGCCCGACCCATATTGCCGGGCCTTCTGGATAGCAATTTCCATTGCATAAGGAGCCACGACCAACCCCAGCCCTCCGTCGCCGTCAACAGTGGCTGTCGTGGGGGTTTCGTGTACCACATGCGGTTCAGGGGCTGTATTCAACCGCCCATTCTCCCATAGCCGCACGTATCCGCTCAAGCGCGCAACTCCGTGGGAGTCGATTCCGCGTAGGTCAGCCGTTACCAACACATCCGTGGCTAGTGCCGCATCCGCATCTGGGCAGCCGATCGCCCTGAATATATTGTTTGTAAATGCCCGCAAGCCCTGCTCCGAAATGGATTTCTGGCTAGCCGATGGCCGGTGTTCTGTTGTCGCAGTCATTTGCTATTCATTTGATTAAGCCTAATAAAAACCTGTCCTGTACTGCCATGCAAGCGACGCTAAACACAGCTGCCGATGGAAAACCACAATTTACCCTTCGCCGGCTTCCCACTCTCCGAAGTCACCATCAAAAAGGCTTCCGAGCATATCGGCAAATGCAACACCACCATCGAAATAATCCTTGTTGAGTTGCGAATACTCGGCAAGTCCGTGGAGAACAAACTCCATAAGCAATAACTTTTGGCTCTCCACAAGCTTCGGATGCAGCTTCTTAACCAGCGCATGGAGACCGGGAACCTGAACCATGGCGTTTTTGTACTCACTATCCGAGAGGTTATCTGTCAGCTCCAACCGGTTGCCTGCCGTAAACCAATCGATAATCGGCGAATAGGGGTTTCCCGATGCTGCTTTTTTTGCCTTCTCCGGGTGGGGAAAATACTGTGTAAACAACGTTTTCAGGGCCGACCCCACCAAGCGGTGTGCCACATGCACCGGCCCTTCCAGTTCCCCTTCATACACCAGCTCGATTTTACCCGTTATCGCCGGGATGATACCCGCGAAATCCGATATACGAGCTACGGTATTACGCTGCCCCGTTATCAGCATCCGCCGCTCGGCGGCACTCACGAGGTTTTCGTAAGCAGAAATCGTCAACCGGGCGGAAACACCCGATTTCTGGTCGATAAACTCGCTTTCCCGGGCCTCGAAAGCCACCTGTTCCACGAGGTCCTTAAGTAGGCCGTCCACTTCGATGGCCGACCGCTGTTCGGCCGTAATCCGAGCTTCTTGGAACGTGATTTTGCGGGATATATCGATGTTTTTCGGATAGTGGGTCAGTATCTGGCTTTCGATACGGTCTTTGAGGGGTGTCACTATAGCACCCCGGTTGGTGTAGTCTTCCGGATTGGCCGTGAAAACGAACTGGATGTCGAGAGGTAACCGCAGCTTAAACCCCCTTATTTGGAGGTCTTTTTCTTGCAGCATATTGAAAAGGGCAACTTGAATACGTGCCTGGAGGTCAGGTAACTCATTGATCACGAAAATACCGCGATGGGCCCTCGGTATCAAGCCGAAGTGGATAACCCGCTCATCGTTATACGTAAGCTTCAGCGTAGCGGCCTTGATCGGATCCACATCGCCCACCAAATCGGCAACGGTCACATCAGGGGTGGCAAGCTTTTCGGTGTACCGCTCGGAGCGGTGCAGCCAAGCAATGGGTGTGTCGTCGCCTTTCGTTTGGACCTCATGCCGCCCGTACCACGAAATAGGCCGCAACGGGTCGTCAAACAACTCACTGCCAGCAATATATGGCACGTATTCATCGAGCAAAGAAACCACCAACCGTGCAATACGCGTCTTCGCCTGCCCTCGCAGCCCCAGCAGTAGGATGTTATGGCGGGATAAAATAGCGGTCTGCAATTCGGGAATAACAGTTTCGTCGTACCCGACAATGCCCTCGAATCCCGCGTCACCTGCCTGCAACTCCCTGATGAGATTGGCGCGCAGTTCGTCTTTTACACTTCGGTGTTGGTAGCCCGATTTTTTTAGTTCGCCTAAGGTGTTGATGTTATTCATTTATGTTTTCTTGTTTTTTATACTACCTACTTATGCGACTACCGTTTTTCCGGTCTCGCAAACATGCCGGGGGTACGAAGTACCCAGCCGTGGTACGGAGCCAGCAAAACCATCACCTCACCGTCCGCCGCCTATTACGCACATAGTCTTCAAAGATATATTCCCCCAACCCCTGCAAGGAGCTATAAAATGCTTTTCCTCCATTGGTTTCTGTAAATTGGCGGACGAACTGCTGCAAATATGGGTCGCGTGCAATCATGAACGTCGTAATCGGGATGTTCAGCCGCTTGCACTGCGCGGCCATATTCAATGTCTTGTTCACCACTTTACGGTCCAGGCCAATACTGTTCTTATAATAACGGCCATTTTCTTTCAGGCAGGTCGGTTTACCGTCAGTGATCATGAAGATCTGCTTGTTATGTGTTCTCCTCCGGCGCAGCAAATCCGTTGCCAATTCCAAGCCGGCAAGTGTATTCGTGTGGTATGGCCCTACTTGCAGGTAGGGGAGTTCTTTGAGGCTTATGGGCCACGCGTCATTCCCAAACACAACGATATCCAACGTGTCTTTTGGGTAACGCGTGCGGATCAGCTCGGCCAATGCCATCGCTACCTTCTTGGCCGGCGTGATACGGTCTTCACCGTACAGGATCATGCTGTGCGATATGTCAATCATCAGCACGGTCGAGGTCAGTGTTTTATAATCACGCTCCTCTACCTCCAGATCGCGCTCGGTAAGCATGAAATTGCCGATGCCATGGTTTATCTGTGCATTATGGATCGATGAGGTCATATCTATCTGGTCCAAGCTGTCGCCATATTGGTATTCCCTGCGATCGGCATTCTTTTCTTCACCCAACCCCGAGAGGTTGCTGTTGTGGTTACCTCTCCCACTTTTACGGAGTTTCCCGAAAATCTCTTCGAGAGCCGACTGGCGTATAGCCTGCTCACTTTTTGCCGTAATCCTCATCTCACCGGAGCCGTGGTCATCGCTGAGGTAACCTTTATCCTTGAGTTCTTGGATAAAATCCCCTATTCCATATTCATCGTCGGTAAGCCCATACTGCTTGTCCAGTTCGTTGAGCCATGCCAATGCCTCCGCCGCATCGCCCGCCGTGTATTGCAGCAATTGCATGAAAAGCTTCAATAGCTCATCAAAACCGCCCTTGGGAAGTGCGTTGGGTATAAATTTCGAAAAGTGGTAGCCGCGCATGGTGGTTTACTCCTTAATCTGTTGGGTGCTCCAAAATCTGATAGGCGCTCCAAGCCGCCTCCGCTTTGAAACAGCTCGTCTAAGGTAATTGTTTTTCGGTGACTGGTCGAATTGTGCCCTGCTTTTTTACATTACGCTTATGCAGCGGAACCCGGCCAGACACCGCAGGCCAAAACAAAAGTATACCAATCCATATATCCTTACTATCTTTGCCCCGGTTTTTTGGACCTGTTTTTTGCAAACACGAAAATTTATACGATGCAACAGGTACCAGTGAGGAAATGGACAAACTAAAATCAACGATATGAGTAGAGTGGTTATTACCGGAATGGGTGCCGTTACTCCATTGGGGAACGATGTAAAGACATTTTGGCGACATGCCATCGAGGGCGCTAATGGGGCCGGGGCAATCACCCGGTTCGATGCCAGCCAGTTCCGCACCAGGATAGCCTGCGAAGTAAAGGGATTTGCTCCGGAAAAGTACTTGGATAGGAATGAAATAAAGCGCAGTGACCTATTTACGCAATATGCCCTGTATGCTGCCTCGGAAGCGATGGAAGACGCCGGCTTGGACCTCTCGTCTATCGACCCGTTTGATGTAGGCGTCATTTGGGGCGTAGGCCAAGGGGGTATGGAAACTTTCGAGCACGAAGTTACGCAATACGTTGAAGGTGAGCGCGTGCCCCGCTTCAGCCCTTTCTTCGTGCCCCGCCTGATTATCAATATGGCATCGGGCTTGATTTCGATGAAATATGGGTTGCAGGGCATCAACTATACCACTGTTTCAGCTTGTGCCACATCCAACACAGCCATCATGGATGCATTCAACTACATCCGGATGGGCAAGGCCAAAGCGTTTATCACGGGTGGTTCCGAAGCGCCCATCACGCCGGCCTCCATCGGGGGTTTTTCGGCGATGAAAGCGATGTCGGCCCGAAACGACGACCCGCAGCATGCCAGCCGGCCATTTGATACCGACCGGGATGGGTTTGTGATGGGCGAAGGCGCAGGGGCTTTGTTGCTGGAAGAATACGAACACGCCAAAAAGCGGGGTGCCCACATTTATGCCGAAGTGGTAGGGGCGGCCATGACTGCCGATGCGTACCACCTTACCTCGCCGCATCCCGAGGGTCGCGGGGCTTCCAAAGCGATGGAATTAGCGCTGGCTGAAGCGGGAATCCATGCAGGCGACGTCGACTACCTCAACCCGCATGCCACCTCAACGCCGGTGGGCGACATCAGCGAGCTGAATGCGGTAAGCAAAGCGTTCAAGCATACCGAAAACCTTAGCATCAGCGCGACGAAGTCCATGACAGGACACCTACTGGGGGCTGCGGGCGCTATCGAGGCCATCCTGGCCGTGAAGGCCATCAATCACCAGGTAGTGCCCCCGACGATCAATACCGTTCATTTGGATGATGCTATCCCAAAGGGTATGCATATCGTTACCGGCGACGCATTGGAACGGAAAGTCAATGTAGCGATGAGCAATGCTTTCGGTTTCGGCGGGCATAACGCCACCATCGTGTTCCGCGGCATCTAGTCGCCCTCGTCCAGCTGGTGGCTGCTGATCTGCTTGCTCGCCCGGGCACCTAGCTTCTTGAGTTTCTCCACTTTACGGATCACGTTGCCGGGGCCCGTTCCGAGTTTCTTCGCGGCCTCTTCGTGGGCGCGCACGGCCCGGTTGAGCTGTTCGCCCACCTTGTCCATGTCTTGCAGGAAGCCGACGAACTTATCATACAGCGCCCCCGCCTCCTTGGCGATTTCGAGCACGTTACGTGTCTGCCGTTCCTGTTTCCACATGCTGGCGATTGTGCGTAGTGTGGCCAACAACGTAGACGGGCTGACAATGACGACCTTGCGGTCCCACGCGTCACTGAAAAGGTCAGCTTTATAGGTGATAGACATGCTGAACGCTGATTCGATGGGCATAAACAGCAACACGAAATCGGGCGAGTTGATTTGGTAGAGATCGTGATAATTCTTGGCCGATAAACCCCGCACGTGGTTTTCCACCGATTGGATATGCTGCTTGGCGGCGAGTTCACGCTCCTCATCCGTGTCGGCGTTAACCCAGCGTTCGTAGGCTAGCAATGAAACTTTGGAGTCTATCACGAGGTGTTTTTCATCGGGAAGGTCGATGATGGCGTCAGGCTGGAGGCGTCTTCCTTCATCGTCTGTCATTGAGGCCTGTAGCCGGTATTCGCTGTCCTTCACCAGCCCCGAGCGTTCCAGCACCCGCTCCAGGATGACCTCTCCCCAGTTGCCCTGTTTCTTGCTGTCGCCGCGCAATGCACGCGTCAGGCTGTTGGCCTCATCCTTAATACGCAGGCTCTGTTCCATCAACTGTTGCACCACGCCCTTCAGCGAGTTCCGCTCGGCAGCTTCATGCTGGTAGGTTTTATCGACCTTTTCCTCAAATGTTTTTATTTTATCTTTCAATGGCGCCAATATCTGGTCGAGCGACTTGCTGTTGGTTTCGGTAAATTTCTGCGTTTTCTCGTCCAGAATTTTGTTGGCGATGACCTGGAACTCTGTATTGAATTGCTTTTTGATGATTTCAATCTCTTCCTTCTGTGCCTCCAGCCGCTCCTGTTGGGACTGGTAATAGGCACGACCGCTTTCCAGGGACTTATCCGCCTTCGCCAGCTGCTCGCGCGTTTGCTGCAGTTCTTCCCGCAGCCGCTGCTGCTCTTCTTTAAACAGGGCTGCCACACGATCGCTCTCTGCGATGAGACTTTCGGCGTGCTGTCGCGCACGGGCCAAATCAATGGTCAGCACTTCCTTTTCCGTACGCAATCGTGCCACTTCTTGCGCATCGGTTCCTGACTGTGACCGCTTTACGAACAGCACAACAGCAATAATAAGGATGATGAGGGCAATGAGCCCAATGGCAATGACGTATACTTCCATGGTCAGACAAATGTACGGGAAGTTTTTGGAGAAACGTGTTCCCAGCTCACCTGGCCAACTGGGTTACCTATCGTAAAAAACACGTATTAATGCCTAAAAGTGAACGCCATTAAACTAGTTATCGCGGTTATACTGTACCTGACGTTTTCGGGGTGTTCGTTTTTATCCGAGCTTTTTATCCAAAACCGATCTAACGAAAGCCTATCCGTTACGGTTACCTATAAAATTCCAGCAGCCGAATTTGCCGCGAGGGCCAGCCAAATGGATTACGTGCGGCGAATCTGCAATCCGAGACAATACCGGAAGGACGACCGGAGAACTTCACTTAGGATAACGCATCGTTCCGACTCGACGGTGAGTTTCTTCCTTCCACCACAGTCGACAGCAAGGATAGAAAGTGCCGACAATCGCAACTTTATGAGCCACATCCGTCAAATTTCATATAACGGCAACCATTTTTCGGCCAAACGGTTCATTGCGGCGTCATTGAAGCGCCGATTTGATTACATCCACCGTGTTAATTAATCATATTGTGCAATCTTAGCCGGTTTGCACAAGCAGACAACTTTCCCTATGTTTGCGCAAAATTTTTAAAAATGGCAACAACGAACAGAACATTCACCATGATTAAGCCCGACGCCGTACGCAATGGCCACACGGGCGCTATACTCAACGATATCATTGCCGGCGGCTTTAAGCTGGTGGCAATGAAATATACCCAACTGAGCAAAGAAACTGCTGGTGCGTTTTATGCCGTGCATAAAGAGCGGCCATTTTACAGCGAATTGGTTGAATTCATGACTTCCGGTCCCATTGTAGCGGCTATCCTCGAAAAGGAAAATGCGGTGGAAGAGTTCCGCACACTGATCGGAGCCACCGATCCGAGCAAAGCCGAAGCCGGGACCATCCGCAACAAATACGCGAAATCCATCGACGCGAACGCCATCCACGGCTCAGACTCCGACGAGAACGCTGAAATAGAAGGCAACTTCTTCTTCTCACAGTTCGAGCGATTCTAAGAACCCCCTAGCGGGTCTCTCTTACAGGCCCGCCAGGCTTCTTCGAGAAAGATAGAAGTCCTCTTTATCAGTCATCCGCGCTTTGTCTTCTTTCCGCTTATCGCCATAGCCGCAGAGGTGCAGGATGCCGTGGATGATGACGCGATGCAGTTCATCGCGCTCGGGCACACCGAATTTCAATGCATTTTCCTGCACACGGTCAATGCTAATGAAAACATCCCCCGCGATGGTATCATCCTGTTCGCTGCTATCAAATGTTACGATATCGGTGTAAGTGTCGTGGCGAAGGTATTGTTTATTAATCGCCAGTAAATACGTGTCGCTGCAGAGGACGATACTGATTTCGCCAACTTTAAAACCCTCGGAAGCGATCGTCGCTTTTATCCAACGCTTCAACGCTAGCTTCTGCTTTACTCGATACGTCGTGTCTTCTGCGAAAAAGTGGATGTGGCCCATGGTGCACTTACTAGTTGATCAAAGGTAAAAAGTTATCCTTGAAAGTCGCGTCTTTCCAGGTAAGATTGGAGGATAAGCACGGCCGAAACACTGTCGATGAGAGCTTTATCTTGTCGTTTCTTTTTCGTTAGACCACTTTGGGCAATGCTCGCCGACGCCATTTTCGATGTAAAGCGCTCATCGATGGTTTCGGTGGGAATATCTGGAAATGCACGCCGCAATGACCGGATAAAACCCCGTACATGCTGGGCCGACTCGGATTCGGAACCATCCAGCTGGCGGGGCTCACCCACCACAAACGTGCTTACCGCCTCATTGGCTATGTACGCTTTGACATACGCTAGTACATCTTGGGCATGCACCGTATTCAGTGCTGTGGCAATAAGCTGCAACGGGTCGGTTACCGCAATGCCGACCCGTTTCGTACCGTAATCAAAAGCCATAATGCGCATCCCGCAAAGGTACGCTATTTGACGTTTACCAGTACCTTGATTTTTCCGACGCTGTTGCCGTTGTATTCCTGCAGTGCTTTGCCGATCACCTGACCCACACGCACTTTATCGGGATCGGCCTTCATGGCCACGCCGGGGAGGGAGGAAGTAACCAGTAGGTCGCCACGCTTGATGGCGCCGCCTTCCGGGCATACCTTGGTGGGAATAACCCCCACCACGCCCATGGGCACCTTGTCCGAAATGTCGGTACCCGGCCCTTCTTCCGTAAGCAGCACCCCCGGCTTGGTGGCATACACTCCCACCACCAGCGGGGAATACGCCTCGGCCGACCGCTCCACGGTACGGTCCTCATCCACCGAGATTACCAAAACATCGCCGGCCTCATAGGCCTCAAAATTGCCCATCACGTCAAACGCTTCGGCAATGTCGGCACCGCTGGCGCTCACGCTGCCACTGAAGAACGCATTACCGTTTCTATCGATCACGGCAACGGTGTCATTGTTGGTGTAAAACACCGCCAAATTGCCGGCGGAGCCCGTGTGACCCACCAGGAGCGCAGTGCCTTTGCCCACCGTGGCGATATCCACTGTAGGTTGGGCGTTGCTCGGGTTTGCATTCACGAACCGGCCAGCCCTGCCTGTGCTGAGATTACGGGTCCGGCCATAAATAGCAGTACCGCCGCCGTCCACGGTTGCTGCGACGCCGTCGCCGCTTCCACTGGCATTCGCGGTAATGCTATTTCCACTGCCTTCGGTAACGGCAAATATTGCCGGGCCGTTACCTAGGGAGTTAGAGGAATAGAAGAGTCCTCCATACCCTCCTGTTCCGGAAGAAATTCCAAAGATCCCTGCGGTGCCCCAATTGGCATGCATCGAATTCACCTCGCCGCGTACCGCTGGCGAGGTGCCCCCAATGCGGTCTACTTTGAAATTACCAGCTATCCCGTTGCCCGCCTGCGTCACGGTAATCACATCACTTGGATTGTCCGTATTGAGATTCTCAAACAGGCCCGCTCGCCCCGAAGCGTATGTTGGCACCCAAGCATACACCGCATTGCCGTCGCCATTAATCGAGGTTTCCAATCCGTTCCCGCCATTCGAGGCATTTGCGGTAATCGCATTGCCATGGCCGTCGGCCATGGCGACCACCGCTGGGCCGGTGCCTTCGGTGTTTGAAGCGTGGAAGAGCCCTGCAAAGCCCCCGGTTCCGGAAGAGGTCCCAAAGAGTGCTGCCGCACCGAAGTTCCCGGAAGCGGTCTTAACCTCACCGCGCACCGCTGCGCCAACGCTATTGGTATTGTCTACCAAGAACGAGGCGGCGTTGCCTTGGGTATTATCTGGAATGTTCCCCGTACTATTGGTTTCCACTTCGAGTGTATTACCTAGTGTGTTTGATTGATTGACGTTCTCAAACCTACCCGCACGCCCCATTCCACTGTTTAACCCCACCTGGCCCAAAACGCCGACAGCCGTGCCCGATGCGTTTCCGGTGACAAAGCCGCGCACGCCATAACCCCCACCGTCGTTGCGGCCTACTACCGCTCCCGCAACATTACTGGTGGTCCGGCCTACGATTGCCTCACCGCCGCCTGTGTTGTCGCCAACGATACCGGCTGAAGTTTGTGCCGACGCAATGCCATGCACGCCAAAGCCGGAGCCCGTAGAAGCCCTCACACCTGTCCCACTTCCACTGGTGCCGACATTTATTACGGTACCATTTCCCGCCGTACTGGCCTCAAGGACCGCATTATTGTTGGCGTTGTTGAAGATTGAAATGCTTGCCGGAATTCCATTGTTGCTGGTTGCCGTCAACCCGGTCCCAGTGTTGCTGTTGGCATAGACGCCCGTTCCGTTAGCGGAGGCGTTCCCATACACGCCCAATCCATTAGGAGTGCTGCCGTATACGCCCCACCCGGACCCATTCTGCGAACCCCATACACCGACGCCTAATCCGCCTGTGCCATTATTGATCCCTCGGACAGCTGCAGAAAAGCCCCCCGGCGAAGCTGAGCTCACAATCCCCCTCAAGGCGGCGACATTGGATGTATTGGTATTGTTGATCCCCTCTATGGAGACCCCATCACCGTCATTCGCAATGGAAAAAAGCGTTACCGCGTCGTTTTCAACCGCAGCAAATGGCAGTTCGAATCCGGTGCCTCCTAGCGACGCAGGCGCCCATTCCGTCCCATTGAACTGCAAAAACTGGTTTGCCGCGGGCGCGGTTGTGCTTACCGCAACGCCCTGAAGACCAGAAACCTGCGGATCCGGATACGTGCCGGACAGGTCGCCCCCGGCGGCAACACCGTTAATCGTAGCATCACTCCCGGCGGGGCCCTCCGGACCGACCTCTCCTTGTGGGCCTTCCGGACCGACTGGGCCAGCAGGGCCAACATCACCTGGA
>NZ_JAMXAY010000160.1 GCF_025460835.1 Parapedobacter soli
CTTAGTTTATGAAAAATCTGTCCAACGATTGGGGGGAATTATACTCGACGTACTGTACGTATTAAAATAAAAGACAAAGTGAGGGTATCAAGTTGCTCAATCGTCAATTTTGGAGCGATTTTCAATGCTTCATCTAAAATAATCTGCATCATATTTCTCTCGGGAGAGTTTGCCCTGTCAACTAAAATGTCAACCAATAAATCTCCCAACTCCTTATCACCAGATTTGGCATATTCTTTTTGAGCGGTGAATAAGGAATCTTGCATCCCGGGCTGCTTAAATTCTTCTATTGCATCTGGTGCTCTTTCGATAAGTTTTTCAAGTAATGCTTCGGTTATTTCTTCCGCCCGCTGTTTTGCAATTTCAGCCGCTTCATTCTTTAACTGAATAAAATTGGAACTAAAAACATCTAACGCAATCTCTTTTGCATCGGCGTAGCTTATACCTTGATAAACGTTAACAACATGTCCTTGGAGATTCGTTGAACTGTCTCCACCTTCTTGCTTTTGAATTTTATCGTTTAGCATATTGGATTACTTATTTAGTCAACCCTTAAAAAGCCCAATATTTCTTTTTTGAAG
>NZ_JAMXAY010000161.1 GCF_025460835.1 Parapedobacter soli
TGCCGAAGGTAAACAGGTCGCTGCCCACACCCGGAAGTTCGGTGGTGGTTACACCGCCGTGAAGGGACACCTCTCCTCGCAACACCAATACTATCTGGGCCGCAGCCCGGATTATTTCATCGATAGGGCCGAAAGGGTATGCCCCCGACTGCATGAACTTATCAAGATGGTTTTCCAGCAACCGGGGTATCCCGAAAACCAGTACCGCACCTGCGAGGGGCTGCTCAGGCTATACCGCCAGTCGGACCCCGACGACTTCGCCCGTGCCTGCACGGTGGCCATGGAACACGGTATGCTTTCCTACAAAAAGGTGGAGGGCATCATCAAAAGCAAGGCGTTATATGCCCAGCCCGACACACCGGATAAACCGCTCCCCGGACACGGGAACATACGCGGCCGCGATTATTACGTGCAGACAAGGATGGACATCTGAATATCAACAAGCAATTATTTATCACAACAATATGGATATATTATCACAACTAAGGGAGCTGCGTCTGCAAGGCATGGCGGGCTCATGGCAGGTACTCACCGAGACCCGC
>NZ_JAMXAY010000162.1 GCF_025460835.1 Parapedobacter soli
TGCCTGGCAATTTTCCAGTCCGGTGAACTGTTTTGCGTCGCGGTAGATGAACTCGATCTGGAAGCGTAGCCTGTAGTAGCGGACGATATCGGCAGGTCCCATCCCCGTATCAGTTGAGAAATACAGTTTGTGGGTCTTCCCAGCGGATACCCTGACCACGCGGATTTTCCGTTTGAGCGAAACAGCATATACTACGGCCGTTGTGGCCCTAGTTCCGTCCGCCAATTCCACCTCATGGAAATACCCGGCCTTGATGTCCTTGTGGTCGACTTTACCGTCGTACACCCTGGGCCTCCCGCGACCGGGCTTGCGGGGGCCGGCGTAGAGGTATTTCAGATTGGCGTCATCGCGCATCCTGCCTACGAACCGGAAACCGGCCCCGCAGATTGCATCAATGAACGGCTTCTTGGTGAACCATGCGTCCGCCACAGCAATGCTGGACAGTTCCAGGAGTTCCTTGCCGCGGTCGGTGAATGAATCCGCGTAGATCTCGGCAAGTGATTTTTCCGGATGGTTGCCGGTTATCGTCTGGCAGGC
>NZ_JAMXAY010000163.1 GCF_025460835.1 Parapedobacter soli
TGCCACGTACACGATCACGCAACCTGAGAAAGATGCGGGCGTGGTTGAGAACGCTGCCACGGTGACGGGCACGCCACCGTTCGATCCGGATGAGCCCGGCCAGCCGATCCCGCCTGTTCCATCCACACCGGATACGGGCAATCCCGGCACGCCGGGCGACCCGGGCGTCCCCACGGAAGTGGACGTTCCAGCGAATCCATCGCTATCCTTTGCCAAGACGGGTGTACTGTCTGCTGACGGGAACACCATCGAGTATACGTTCACGGTGACCAATACGGGCAATGTGACGCTGACGGGTATCGAGGCAAGCGACGTTAAGCTTCCCGGCGGTACCGTCGATAACAGTACCGGTACCTGGCCTGTGGCCGAAGGTGTATTGGCTCCGGGCGAGTCTGTGGAGCTGCATGCCACGTACACGATCCCGCAGCCTGAGAAAGATGCGGGTGTGGTAGAGAACGCTGCCACGGTTACGGGCACACCACCGTTTGACCCTGCCGATCCGGATGAACCCGGCCAGCCGATCGCGCCTGTTCCG
>NZ_JAMXAY010000164.1 GCF_025460835.1 Parapedobacter soli
GCGTCAGCTGAAGACACAACGCTGCTGTACGGACTGCCGCTGATTGCGGTGCCACCAAGCGTGATGGCAAAGTTGTCCGTGCCCGCAACAGTCGGTGTATAAGTAACCGTATAGGTGCCATCCCCGTTATCGGTGATAGCGCTTAATGTGGCTGTGGCATTCGAACCGCTCAGCATGATTGAAAGATCCGCAGCAACACCAGTGACAGCGTTATCGTACTCATCAAGAACGGTAATGGTAACTGTGGTCACCTCGCCCGCAGTACCTGCCGGAACAGAAGCGGTCGTATTGGTCGCGTCGGCAGCAGCCGAAGATACAACGCTGCTGTACGGACTGCCGCTGATCGCGGTACCATCAAGCGCGATGGCTATATTGTCCGTTCCAGCAATGGTTGGCGTGTAGGTTGCCGTATAGGTACCCACGGTAGTGCCTGCAACAAAGATAAGGGCCGCCGTATTCGCTCCGCCAACAGAACCGGCCAAGTCACCAGCAACATCCGTTACCGGATTATCAAACTCATCCAGCACGGTGACC
>NZ_JAMXAY010000165.1 GCF_025460835.1 Parapedobacter soli
TCCCGCTGGCAGGTCGCCAGCGAGGGTAAGCCTGTGTTCGGTGCCATCATAGGTAAATGAAGTATTTTCGAAACCGATGCCCGTGATCTGTCGTGGTGTAATCGTCAGCGTCCCTTCTTCGAACGTGATTGCATAGTTGTCATTCAACGCCAGATTCCCTTGGATGATGGCGTATCGAGCTACATCCTCGCCTTGCTCACGCGTTAGCCCACCAGTGAATGCATCATCGCCCACCAGTTCGGGGCCAAACGTATAGGTCAATAGCGGGTCTTCCGCATCAAACGCTTTCGTCTGGTCTGACGCGGTCACCGTAATCTCCAATGGCGTGATGGTCAGCGTAGCGGTCAATTCCACATCCTCGTAGTTACCTCCGCCATCGATATAGGCGATGACCTCGTGCGTGCCTGCATTTGTTGCCCCATTGCCCGGCTCGCTGTCAATCTCGTAAGTCACCGAGGCTCCCGCCGGCAGATCGCCAGCGAGGGTAAGCCTGTGTTCGGTGCCGTCATAGGTAGAC
>NZ_JAMXAY010000166.1 GCF_025460835.1 Parapedobacter soli
CAAATGTACATTAAATCCTTCGATTACACACAAGCGGATAAAAATTCACGGGGCATTGGCGCCCCGCTAGTCTGTTTCCTACCTTTGTTTATCTAAAGAACAAATAATGAGAACAGCAGGATTAGACGTGCACAAAGATAGTGTTTTTTGTGCCGTATTCGATGGTAAACGTTATTCCGAGGTGGAGGTATTCGAGACTTTCAGTAGCAGTATCGAGGCACTTGGCCAGCACCTGAAAACCGAAGGGGTAGCCCGTGTAGCCATGGAAAGCACGAGTATTTACTGGGTTCCGGTTTGGAATATCCTGTCAGGGATGGGCTTTGAGCTGATGCTTGTCAACCCGTTCCTGATCAAGCAGCTGCCCGGCCGCAAGAGTGACGTTAAGGATGCCCAATGGATTGCCCAGCTCCTCTACAAGGACATGCTCCGGGGGAGTTTCGTTCCGGGGGATGCGATCCAGGAACTGAGAAGCTACACGCGTTCGTATAGCAAACTCCAGCAGAAGATGA
>NZ_JAMXAY010000167.1 GCF_025460835.1 Parapedobacter soli
ATCGACCGCGCGGCGGTCATCGAACTGGCAACCGGGAGCTATATACGCAAGGGCGAGGCGATATTGGTAACCGGTGCAACCGGATGCGGGAAGAGTTTTCTGGTATCGGCACTGGGACACCAGGCCTGTGCACAAGGCCACCGCGTGCTTTATTTCAACCTGCAGAAACTACTGCTGCGCATCAAGATGACCAGGGTAGACGGTTCGGTGTTCAAGTTCATGGATAAGCTCTCCAAAACCGACCTGCTCATCCTGGATGACTTCGGTCTGGTCCGTCTGGACCAGCAGCAACGGTTGGATTTGATGGAGATCATGGAAGACCGCCACGCTAAGGCCTCAACCATCATCGCATCACAGCTCCCCGTAGCAAGCTGGTACGACGTGTTCGGTGACGACACCATTGCCGATGCCGTGCTCGACCGGGTCGTGCACACCGCACACCGAATCGAATTGAAAGGTGAAAGTATGAGAAAAAAGAAGTAAAATTGTCAG
>NZ_JAMXAY010000168.1 GCF_025460835.1 Parapedobacter soli
CACCATTACCGGCGATAACCACGAAACCCTGGTGTTGGAAGCCGCACTGACGATCGAAAAAGCGGTGGCGACCATCACGGCGGACGACGAACAGTTCCGGACCTACGACGGTACGCAACAGCTCGTATCCGCGACACTGGACCATACGGAAACGACCTTGGCATTTTCGCCACAGCAAGGCTATGCTGCGTTGGGTGACTATACGATTACCATCACCGCCGAGGAAACGACCAACTATCTGGAAGCCACGAAAACGGTTCGCTTGGTGGTGGAGGATCCCTCTTGGGATGACATCGCATTTTACGACGCGACGTTTGCCTACAACGGTGCGGCACACTCCATCTTCGTTAGTCACCTGCCGACAGCGGCTACAGCGGTCTACACCGGCAACGCGCAAACCGATGCCGGCGTGTATGAAGTAACCGCAACGGTATCCATGGTCGGTCACACCGATTTGGAACTGACCGCTATGTTGACCATCGAGAAAGCA